>NZ_FMCH01000180.1 GCF_900091855.1 Streptomyces sp. DvalAA-14 | reverse complement strand
GCACACCGGCCGCGGTGATCAGGGCTATCCGCCGGGTGCCGCGGGCGCGGCGGTGCGGCTGCGGCTGCGGCTCGACGGGGGCGGCGGTGTGGGGGGAAGGCTGCATGTGCGTCTCCGTTCAGGGGGGAGGCTCAACTGCCCAGTTAGGAAAGCTTCCTAACCAATGCGGAGTATTGAAGCACCACCGGGCCCGCCCGCCAAGAGGACGGCACGAAGCGCCGCCCGCATCGGACCCGCAGCGACGACACTGGAGGTATGTGCCGAAGCATCAAGACCCTCCGCGCGCCGATGACCCCCGAGGTCCACGACGAGGACATCCGGGCCGCCGCGCTGCAGTACGTCCGCAAGATCTCCGGATTCCGCGCGCCCGCCGCGCACAACCAGGAGGTGTTCGACGCCGCGGTCGAAGCGGTGGCCGCCGCCACCGCCGACCTGCTGGACGGCCTCCAGGTGCGCGGCGCGGCCCCGGGCCGGGGCTCGGTCGCCAAGGCCGGATAGACCCCGCGCCGGGCGGCGCGAACCGGTGGAACTGCGCGGTTACAGCACTAGCCTGGCGGCCATGGAGATCATGACCGCCACGCAGTGGCGCACCTTCGTGTCCACCGGCACCCGCACCGGGAAGCTCGGCGTCCAGCGCAAGGACGGGCGTCCGCACGTGACGCCCGTGTGGTTCGTGCTGGACGAGACCGATCCGGACGACGTCCGGGTGGTCATCAACACCGGGCGGGAGTCGGTCAAGGGGCGGGCCCTGCGCCGCGACCCGCACTTCGCGCTGTGCGTGGACGACCAGGAGCCGCCGTACTCGTTCGTGCTGCTCGAATGCACCGCCGAGCTGGTCGAGGACCTGGTGGAACTGGAGGCGTGGGCCACCAGGATCGCCGCCCGCTACATGGGCGAGGACCGCGCCGCGGAGATCGGCGCGCGCAACGCCGTGCCCGGCGAGTACCTGGTCCGGGCCCGCATCGACAAGGTCACCGCGCACGCCCGGCTGGCCGAATAGCGGCGGCTCACCCGTAGGAGAGTTTCGAGCACGGGTTGGCGTCGGCGCTGCGTGCCTGCTGGGTGAGCGTCGTGGGCAGCGGCTTCGGCGCTGCGGCGGCCGCGGTCTTCGCGAAGTCCTGGCCGACCACGACATTGATGCCGGAGATCTTCAGCGGCATCAGCTGCGCGCCCGGGAAGAGCCGGGCCACCGTCTTGGCGTGCGCCGCGTCGGCCGAGCCGTACTCGACCACGGTCGTGGTGTGGTCCTGAGTCTGCGCGGTGGAGGTGCCGCTGACCGTGAAGTCCTTGGCCTTGAGCGTGTCGGCGGCCTTTCCGGCCAGGCCGTCGACCGTGGTGCCGTTGAAGACGTCGACCGCTATGCCGGCGCCGTTGACGGTGGGGGTCGCCGCGGGCTTCGCGGTGGGTTTCCCGGAGGCGTTGACACCCTCCAGGGTGCGGTTGGCGCGCAATTCGGCGAAGAGGTTGTCGACGTCCGGGTGGACCAGGTCTATCCGGGCGCCGGCATATTTCCACGGCGCCGTGATGAACTGGATGTTCTTGAGGTCGATGTTCTTGAGCGACAGGCCGAAGGACATCAGCTTGGCCGCACTGCCCAGCCCCGGGTCCACCGTCAGCGACTTGGTGGCCGCGTCGGCCAGCGGCAGCAGCGTGGTCGGGTTCATGCCCTCGCCCTTGACCTTGCTGATCAAGGCGGACAGGAACGCCTGCTGCCGCAGCATCCGGCCGACATCGGAGTTGTCGCCGACCCCGTGCCGTACCCGGACGTAGTCCAGCGCCTGTTGCCCGGACAGGTTCTGCATGCCCTTGGGGAGGACGACCTTGCCCTCGTAGCCGAGGTTGGGGTTCATGTCGCCCTGGTAGATGTTGTTCGGCACGCAGACCTCGACGCCGTGCACGGCGGAGGTCATGGCCGCGAAGCCGGCGAAGTCGACCACCATGGTGTGGTCCACCCGCAGGCCGGTGAGCTTCTCGACCGTGTTCTGGGTGCAGGCCGGGTTGCCCTTGGCCGTGTTGCCCATGGAGAAGGCCGAGTTGAACTGGGCGTTCGGCTGGTCGGGGGACCACTTGCCGTCCGGCAGCAGGCACGGCGGTATGTCGACCAGCGAGTCGCGGGGTATGGAGACACCCACCGCGTGCTTGTGGTCGGGGTAGACGTGCAACAGGATCGTGGTGTCCGAGCGCCCGACCGGGCCGGCCGCGGATCCGCCGAGCTTGCCGTTCTCGCCGGCCCGCGAGTCCGAGCCGATCAGCAGGACATTCACCGGCTTGTCGCCGTTGGCGTCCGCCGGGGCGGCCTTGGGGCGGTTCTTGCTCAGCCCGGCCGCGTTGAAGGTGTCGATATTGGCGTTGAGCTTCAAGTAGATCGCCCCGGCGCCGCCGATCAGCAGGACGACCAGGGACGTGACTATCCCGATCACCCACCGCTTACGGTTGCGTGCGCGCTTGCGCCCACGAACGCCCATTTCCCAACCTTCGGTCCGGTGGCCCCCGCTCCCACGACGAAGCACCAACGTTTACCAGGTGCTTCGGGCGATATGTATGACGCCGGTCACAACGACCGATGTCCACCCGGCCTGCCACTGTACGCGGTGCAAATGTGGGTGACCGTAAAGGTGAGAAGCGTGACGGTGCGGCGGCCTTCCCCGGGCTTTGCGGAATTCACCGCTCAGTCGACGCACAGAAAGGGAAAGGGGCGTTCCGGATTCGGCACCGAGATCCCAACTCCCCTGATCCGCACGCCGCATGAGCGCTCGGACGACCGCGATCACGTCCGCCGGCCCGACCACCGGGGTGATCGCCGACCCGACCGACGACGTGATCGCCGGCCCGACCACCGGGGTGATCGCGGCGGTGCGTGCTCTGCGGGCGCTAGGACTCCTGCGGCTGCTCCGGCGCGCGGTCCACGGCCTGTTCGAGGGCCTGCTCCAGCGTGCGGACGGGGCGGAAGGCATCGTCCAGGCCGGTGACGGTGATCAGTTTGCGGGTCTGCTCGTCCCCGCAGACCATCCGGATCCGGCCACCGCGGTCCACGATGCGGCGGCGGGCGCGCACCAGCAGGGACAGCCCGAAGCAGTCGATGAACTCCACCGGGCGCAGATCCAGCACCACTTCCAGCGGCGCCGGCCACTGCGCCGCGGCCTCCAGGTGCGCGTCCACGTACTCCGCGCTCGCCAGATCCAGCTCGCCGCTCAGCTCGACGACCACCGTGTCCCGCACCCGGTAGGTGCGGGCGTAGCCGGACGGCGGCGGGACCGCGCCGGCGAACCGGCGCGTGTGCTCCGGCGGCTCCCCCTGGTGATGCACCCGGTGCTCCCCCTCGTCCCCGTGGCCGCCCCTCGCGTGACCTGCGGTTACCGTAGCGGCGCCACGGTGCCAAGCGGGGGGTGGCTGAGAGTTTAGGGGGTCCCTATTCACCCGGAGGGATGAAGATCGCGAGAGGTGGCCCGAATCGCCGCGGTTCAGAGCTCGTCGCGGCAGGCGATCAGCCAGTCCAAGGACTGGGCGGGCGGCAGCGCCACCTTGTCCAGCGCGTTCATCGCCTTGGTGTACTCCACCACCTCGTCGTGCTTGTCGATGTACAGCGCCCCGGTGAGCTGCTCCAGATAGACCAGGTCCGGCAGGTCCGACTCGGGGAAGCTGAGCAGCGTGAAGGCGCCGCCGCCGGCCGCGTGCCCGCCGGTGGCGAAGGGCAGGATCCGGACATCGACGTTGGGCGCCTCGGCCGCCTCCAGCAGGTGGCGGATCTGGCCGCGCATCACCTGACGGCCGCCGAACGGACGGCGCAGCGCGCCCTCGTCCATCACCGCGACGAAGTGGGGCGCCCGCTCCGATACGAGGAGCTTCTGCCGCTCCAGGCGTAGACCGACTCGTCTTTCCACCCAGGGTCCGGCTGCTTCGGGGTGACCGAGTTCGATCACCGACCTTATGTAGTCCTCGGTCTGCAACAAGCCGTGCACGAACTGGACTTCGAAGGTGCGGATGAGTGCCGCCGACTCCTCCAGGCCCACGTATGTCTGGAACCAGGTGGGCATCACCTCGCCGTATCCGTGCCACCAGCCGGCCGCGTTGGCCTCCCGGACCAGTCCGAGCATGGCGAGGCGCTCGCCGCCCTCCGTGACGCCGTACAGCGTCAACAGGTCGGCGACGTCACGCTCCTTGAAGCTGACCCTGCCCAGCTCCATGCGGCTGATCTTCGACTCGGAGGCGCGGATCGAGTAGCCCGCGTCCTCCCGGGTGATGCCACGGGACTCACGCAGCCGCCTCAACTGCGCCCCGAGCAGCATTCGTCGCACGATGGACCCGCCTCCCGGCTGCCCTGCGCTCATAGGTCACGCTCCGCCCTTGGTTCATCAGCAGTCTGCCACTAATGCACTGCGCGCAGTACCCATTCAGTCACTCTCCATCGTCACGTGCATCATTCCTTGCAGATGCACGTGCAGACGCTCTTGCATCCTCGGGTACTGATCCATGAGCATGGACGACGTGGAGATACCTCGGGGGCACGCATGAGGACAGAGGCCGCAGCCGTGCTGGAGCCGTTATGGCAGGGCGTGCTCGCACCCGAGCGACTCGCCGCCGCCAACGGGGCCACCTGCGAGCTGCGGGCCCACCTCGAATCGGTGCGCGAGGCGCGCCGGTTCACCCGCCTCACGCTGCAGCGCTGGGATCTGACCGGGCTGCGGGACTCCATGGAACTCGTCGCCTCCGAGCTGGTGACCAACGCGCTGCGCTACGCGGTGCCGGTGGGCGCCACCGGAGCGCCGGTTCGGCTGACTCTGGTCCGCTGGACCTCCCGGGTGGTGTGCGCGGTGCGCGACCCCAGCATGGTGGCCCCGATCGCGAAAGAGCCGGATTTCGTCGCCGAGACCGGCCGCGGGCTGCACCTGGTGGACTCGTTCAGCGAGAACTGGGGCTGGCACCCGCTGAGCGGCGCCGGGAAAGTCGTCTGGGCGCTTTTCCTGGCCCCGGGCGGTCCCCGCTAGCCCCGCTGCCCGCGGGCAGATCGAGCAGGACGTTGGATGGCGCGTCGGGCGAAATCGCCGGCGCGCCATCGTGTCCGACAAAGCCGTTTACGTCACGAGATAGTCGAATTCACCGGCCTTGACGCCGATGATCATCGATTCGATCTCCGCCCGCGTATATATGAGCGCCGGACCGTCCGGAAAGCGAGAATTGCGCACGGCGACGTCACCGTCCGGCAGCGCCGCGAACTCCATGCACGTGCCATTGGCATTGCTGTGACGGCTCTTCTGCCAGACGACTCCCGTAAGGTCTTCTGCGGCCATTCCATTGTGCGTCCGGCGCATCAGCCACTCCCATAAGTGCCTTGTCTGGTACCGGAGATGATAACTCCTTATCGCAGCACGTGCATGTGCACGTGCATGCGCATGTGCAGTTACAGCCGGTGAGCTTCGGGGTTGACCTGCGGGCCGCATCGGGCCGCGGTCAGCACACGGTCACCGCATGGTCAGCGTGTAGTCGCGGTGTAACCGCAGGTCGAAAAGGGGCGGCGTATACACCCGTACGGTCCGATACGATATTGACGATCCGTAGAGGAATTACTCACTCCACGCAACGAATTGGGAGCAGCCTGCAATGGCTCGTCACCTCATCACCTCCGCCCTGCCCTATATCAACGGGATCAAGCACCTGGGCAACATGGTGGGGTCCATGCTCCCGGCGGATGTCTACGCCCGGTATCTGCGCGGGCGCGGCCACGAAGTGCTCTACATCTGTGCCACCGACGAGCACGGCACCCCCGCGGAGCTGGCCGCCAAGGAGGCCGGGCTGCCGGTGGACGTGTTCTGCGCCCAGGCCCATGAGGCCCAGCGCGCCATCTACGACGGATTCGCGCTGTCCTTCGACTACTTCGGCCGCAGCTCCTCGCCGCAGAACCGGGAGATCACCCAGCAGTTCGCCCGCCGGCTGCACGAGAACGGGTTCATCGAGGAGCGGGCCGTCCGCCAGGTCTACTCGCTGACCGACGAGCGCTTCCTGCCCGACCGGTACATCGTCGGCACCTGCCCGCACTGCGGATACGACAAGGCGCGCGGCGACCAGTGCGAGAACTGCACCCGGGTGCTGGACCCCACCGACCTCATCGACGCGCGCTCCGCGATCAGCGGCAGCAGCGCCCTGGAGGTCCGCGAGACCAAGCACCTCTTCCTCCTGCAGTCGAAGCTGGCCGGCGAGGTCGAGGCGTGGATCGACGCCAGCAGCGCGGACTGGCCGAACCTGGCGTCCTCGATCGCACGCAAGTGGCTCACCGAGGGCCTTCAGGACCGGGCGATCACCCGCGACCTCGAATGGGGAGTCCCCGTCCCCGCCGACACCTGGCCCGAGTTGGCCGCCGAGGGCAAGGTCTTCTACGTCTGGTTCGACGCACCGATCGAGTACATCGGTTCCACCAAGGAGTGGTCGGATGCCGCGCCGCAGGGCGAGACGCGGGACTGGCGGTCCTGGTGGTACGACGCGGACGGCGGCGCCGACCCGGTCCGCTACACGGAGTTCATGGCGAAGGACAACGTCCCCTTCCACACGGTGATGTTCCCGGCGACGCAGCTCGGCACCCGGGACCCGTGGAAGAAGGTCGACTACGTCAAGGCCTTCAACTGGCTGAACTACTACGGCGGCAAGTTCTCCACCTCGCAGCGGCGCGGCATCTTCACCGACGCGGCGCTGGACCTGCTGCCGGCCGACTACTGGCGCTACTTCCTGATCGCCAACGCGCCCGAGTCCGACGACACGTCCTTCACCTGGGAGCTGTTCGCGTCCTCGGTGAACAAGGACCTCGCCGACACCCTGGGCAACTTCGTCAACCGGGTGCTGTCCTTCTCCCGCAAGCGGTTCGGCGACGAGGTGCCCGCGGGCGCCGCCCAGGGCGCGGTCGAGGTCAAGCTCGGCGAGCAGGTCGCCGGGCTGCTCGCCGAGTACGAGGGTCACCTGGAGACGCTGCAGTTCCGCAAGGCCGCGCAGGCCCTGCGGGCGCTGTGGAGCGCGGGCAACTCCTACCTGGAGGAGAAGGCGCCCTGGCTGGAGATCAAGACCGACCCGGAGGGCGCCGCGCTCACCCTGCGCACGGCGATGAACCTCATCCACCTCTACGCGATCATCTCCGGGCCCTTCATCCCGGCCTCCGCCGCCGCCATGCGCGCCGCCTTCGACCTGCCCGGTGACGACGCCGCCTGGGTCACCCCGGACGAGGCCCGCAACCTGTCCGCGCTCCCCGCGGGCACGCCGTTCACCGTCCCCCCGGTGCTCTTCGCGAAGATCACCGAGGACGACCTGGCGTCCTACGTGGCGCGCTTCGGCGGCGACCCGGACGCGGCCGCCGCGTAGCAGCCGCGCTGCCGGAAACGGCGGCGGTGGCGTTCACCGGCGCGGGTGCGCCGACGGACGCCACCGCGGCCACCCGCGGCCACCGCGGCAGTGCGGGCCGCCGTGCGCGGCCGGCCGGGGACGGTGACCCGCGCGGATCAGCGGGCCAGGTCCGCCGCGTCCCCCATCACCACGACCGGGTGGTCGGCCGGGGCCAGCGTGCGCAGCAGCGTCCGCATGGCGCTCGGCGGGAGCGAGACGCAGCCCTGGGTGGGGCCGCCGTGGTCGACGTGCAGCCAGATGCCGCCGCCGCGGGACTGGCCGAGCGGGCGGGTCCAGTCGAGGGGGGACATACCGGGCTTGCGGTTGTAGTTGATGGCGATCACGTAGTCGAAGGCGCCGCTGAGGGACTCGCCGTGGAAGCCGGTGCCGTCGACGCTGAAGCCCATCGGGGCGTGGTCGTAGGTGAGCCTGGTGCCCGGGTCGGCGAGCCGGCCGCCCGCGTCGGTCAGGGCGAACACCCCGATCGGGGAGCGCAGGTCGCCGGTGCGGTGGTCGGCGGTCCAGCCGCGCAGCGCGTTGTGGGCCGGCCAGCTGGCGGCGGCCGGCACCCAGCCCGCGGTGTCGTCATAGCGGTAGAGGGTGACCTTCGCGGTGGACGAGTTCCGGCCGTCGCCGGAGGCCAGCACCACCTGGCGGGCGCCGGCCGGTATCTCGGCCAGCGTCTTCGGCCCGAGGCCCGGCAGCGCCGCCCGGACCGGTGACGGGGAGGGCTGCGGCAGGGGCGCCGACCGCCCGGCCCGGCCGCCGATCTGGGTACTCAGCGGCCCCTGTTCGGCCACCCGCGAGGGCCGGGCGCCGGCGGCGGAAGCGGAGCAGCCGGCCAGCAGCAGGGCGGCGGCGGCCAGCAGAGCGGCGGCAAGGGTGCCGCGGCGGCGGGCTGTGGACATGTCGTACGGGCCTTTCGACGGAAGCCGGCTCAACGGAGTCGGCTCAACGGAAGTCGGCGGTCCGGACCATGTCCCGGACCTGCGTCTGTACATGTGCGGTGGGACGGGACAGGCACACCGTCACCTCGACCAGGGCGTCGGAGCCGGCCGGGTCGGCGACCAGCGCGCCCCACTGGCTGGTGCCGCCCACGTTCCGGCACGCCGGGACGAGTTGCTCGTCGCCGAGCTTCGTCCCGGTGAAGCGGAACTTGTCCGCCATGGCCTGGCTGTGCTGCGGCTGCAGCATCACCAGCACGCCGCCGGAGGTGAGGGTGTGCGCGAGCGGGGTGCAGAAGTCGTCCAGCGGGTGGGCGCAGCCGTCCGCGGGCAGCCCCAGTTGCTGGGAGGAGACGAACCAGCTCTTGGCATCGGGCGATTTCAGCGTGGACCAGCCGGCCGGCAGTATCAGTTCCAGGCCGGGCGGGCCGGCGAAGCGGAACAGGCGGGAGCCGGGCGGCGTGGGCGGGCCGGTGCCGGGCACTTCGGGCGTGGGCCCGTCGGAGGCCGGTCCGTCGGAGGTGGGGCTGTCGGAGATAGGGCTGTTGGACCTGCCGCGCGGCGGGGTGCCCGAGGCCGGGGGCACGAGGGTCGGCGCACCGGACGCGCTGGGGGCGGCGGCGGGGTGGCCGGCCCGGGCCCCGGGCAGCAGCAGCCCCGCCGCCGCGACCAGCAGCACCGCGGCCACGGACAGCCCCGCGTTGCGGCGCCGGGCACGACGGCGAACGCGTTCGCGGACCCGCTCGAGCCGCAGCGCGGGCGAGGGGAGCTGGGGGACGCCCCGTTCCAGCAGGATCCGCAGTTCGTGTTCCTCGGGCCCCTGTGGGCGGCCGTCCGCTGCTCGCCCGCGGTGATCCCGCCGGTCACGCCGCTCGCCTCCCGCGGGGCGTTCGCGCCGCTTCCGCTACCGCCGCCGTGGCCGGGCGCTTCGTTGCCGTTCATCGCCGCTCACCTCCCTCCCCCACCACGGCGGCGGCCGGCAGCCGCTCGCGCAGCGTGCGCAGTGCCTTGGACGCCTGGCTCTTCACGGTGCCCTCCGAACAGCCGAGCACCTGGGCGGTCTCGGCCACGCTCAGGTCCTCGAAGTAACGCAGCACGACCACCGCCCGCTGCCGCGTCGGCAGCGACCGCACGGCCCCGGCCAGCGCCTGCTCCAGGTCCACATCGGCGAACGCGTTGTCGGACGCGGCCCGGTCCGGCAGGTCGTCGCCGTGCGGCACCTCGCCCCGCCACTTGCGCCGCCACCAGGAGGCGTGCGCGTGCACCAGCGCCTTGCGTACGTACGCCTCGGGGTTCTCGTCGGCTATCCGGTTCCACTTGGGCCAGACCCTGGCCAGCACGGTCTGCAGCAGATCCTCTGCCAGGTGCGCGTCGCCGGTGAGCAGCCAGGCGACCCGGAGCAGCCGCGGTCCCCGGGCCGCGACGAACTCCTCGAATCCGGCTGTGCCCACCGCCCACCTCTTCTTCTCCCACATCCGTCCAACGCGACGGACCGCCCCTGGGGTTGCCTCACCGGGGCCGGCTCCCGCAAACAGCGACACCGGCGGCGCCGAGGCGGCACCGCCGGTGTTCGCGACCTACTGGACGTACGGGGCCGTACAGCGCCGTACAGGACGTATTGGACGTTCAGGACCTGCGGGAGAGGCCCGGGCTCACTTCTTCGGGGCGGGCTTGCGCACCTGCAGGTGCAGTTCGCGCAGCCGCGCCTCGCTGACCTCGGAGGGCGCGCCCATCAGCAGGTCCTGGGCGTTCTGGTTGAGCGGGAAGGCGATCGTCTCGCGGATGTTGGGCTCGTCCGCGAGCAGCATCACCATCCGGTCCACGCCCGGGGCGATCCCGCCGTGCGGCGGGGCGCCGTAGTGGAAGGCGCGCAGCATGCCGCCGAACTCGGCCTGCACCGTCTCACGGCTGTAGCCGGCGATCTCGAACGCCTCGTACATCACGTCGGGTTCGTGGTTCCGGATGGCGCCGGACGACAGCTCCACGCCGTTGCACACGATGTCGTACTGCCAGGCCAGGATGTCCAGCGGGTCCTTGGTCCGCAGCGCCTCCAGACCGCCCTGCGGCATGGAGAACGGGTTGTGCGAGAACTCGATCGCGCCGGTGTCCTCGTTCCGCTCGAACATCGGGAAGTCCACGATCCAGCAGAACCGGAAGACGTTCTCCTCGAACTGGCCGGTGCGGCGGGCCGCTTCGACCCGGACCGGGCCCATGATCTTGCTGACCTCGTCGAACTCGCCGGCGCCGAAGAAGATCGCGGTGCCGGGCTTGGCGCCGACCGCGCCGGTCAGGGCCGCGATGTCCTCCTCGGTGAGGAACTTCGCGATCGGGCCGGTGAGCGCGTTGTCGTCGCCGACCCGGACCCAGGCCAGGCCCTTGGCGCCGAGCGAGACCGCGTACTCGCCGAGCGAGTCGAAGAACTTGCGCGGCTGGTCGGCGGTGTCCGGCACGGCCAGCGCGCGGACGTGCTTGCCGGCGAAGGCCTTGAAGCCGGAGTCGGCGAACACCGCGGAGACATCGACCAGTTCCAGTGTGGTGCGCAGGTCCGGCTTGTCGTTGCCGTACTTGACCATCGACTCGCGGAACGGGATGCGCGGGAACGGCGAGGTGACGCTGCGGCCGCCGCCGAACTCGGTGAACAGGTCGGTCATCACCTTCTCGATGACGCCGAACACGTCCTCCTGCTCGACGAAGCTCATCTCGACGTCGAGCTGGTAGAACTCGCCGGGCGAGCGGTCGGCGCGGGAGTCCTCGTCGCGGAAGCAGGGCGCGATCTGGAAGTAGCGGTCGAAGCCGGAGATCATCAGCAGCTGCTTGAACTGCTGCGGCGCCTGCGGCAGCGCGTAGAAGGTGCCGGGGTGCACCCGGGAGGGCACCAGGAAGTCGCGGGCGCCCTCGGGGGAGGTCGCCGACAGGATCGGGGTGGCCATCTCGTTGAAGCCGAGCGCGGTCATCTCGCGGCGCAGGAAGGAGATGACCTGGGTGCGCAGCATCAAGTTGCGGTGCATGCGCTGGCGGCGCAGGTCCAGGAAGCGGTTGGTGAGCCGCATCTCCTCGTTGGCGTTGTCCTCGGGGAAGACCGGGAACGGCAGCGGGTCGGCGGCGCCCAGCACCTCCACGGACGTCACCTCGACCTCGACCTGGCCGGTGGGCAGGTCGGGGTTCACGTTCTCCGGCGCGCGGGCCACCACCCGGCCGTCGACGCGCAGCACCGACTCCTTCGACTGGCCGCTCAGCCGGTCGTAGACCGGCGAGCCGGGGCGGACCACGAGCTGGGTGAAGCCGTAGTGGTCGCGCAGGTCGACGAAGAGGATGCCGCCCAGGTCGCGGCGATTGTGCAGCCAGCCGGACAGGCGGACGTCCGTGCCGACGTCGGTGGCGCGCAGCTCGCCGCAGGTGTGGGACCGGTACCGGTGCATCTCTCGTCCAAGTCGTCAGGTCGTCAGGGCATACCACTGAGCCCGCACAGCCTACCGGCGCCCCGCACCGGTCCCCCATTCGGATAAGCCGGGCCATATCCTCGGAAGCCTCATAAAATGACCCAATGCGCACCGAGGACGTCCTGGCCGCCGTGGGCTACGGCGTATGGCAGTGGGACGAGTCGACGGGCACGGTCGCGGTCGACGGCCGGGCGGCCCGGCTGCTCGGACTGTCCGGCGGGGCGGCCACCCACCGGTCCTCCGAGGTCCGGGCCCGCCTGCATCCGGCGGATTACGTGACGCTGGTCAGCGCGATCTCACTGGCCGGCGCGGAGGGCACGGTGGCCGAGTCCCTGGTGCGGGTGGTCGGCCCGGACGGCACGGTCCACCGCACCGTGCGGATCCGCCTGCGGCCGCGCGGGCGCACCCTCAGCGGCACCATGCACGAGGTGCGCGGCCGGCAGCACGCCGCCCCCGACCCGGCCCGGGACTGGCGGCGGTCCCGGGAGGCTTTCCTGCTGGACGCGGGCCGGGCGCTGGCCGAGGCCGACTCGACCGCCGAGGTGCTGCGGGTGGCGGCCGGCTTGTCGATGCCCGGCTTCTCGCCGGACGGCCTGGCCGTCTTCGGCCGGGAGGGCGACCACCTGACCGTCGTCGGGCACTACGGGCAGAAGATGCCGGACACCTTCCCCCGGGAGATGCCGCTGACCACCGGCTATCCGGCCACCGAGGTGATCCGCACCGGCCAGGCCGTCTACCTGCCGACCCCCCGGTCCTACGAGGAGCACTACCCGACCACCTGGCCGCTGGTGAGGATCTTCGGCCGGTCGTCCTGGGGATTCCTGCCGCTGACGGTGGCCGGTGCCACCATCGGCGTGTGGATGGCGGCCTTCCGCGAACCGGTGGAGTTCACCCCCGAGGAGCGGTCCGTGCTCACCACGGTGGCCCGGATGATGGCGCAGGCCCTGGCCAGGGCCGGACTGCACGAGTCGGAGCGGGCGCTGTCCGAAGGGCTGCAGCAGACAATGATGCCCGCCGACGAGCCGGCCATCGACGGCATGTCGGTGGCCGCCCGCTATGTGCCGACCGGCGGCGGCCTGCAGGTCGGCGGCGACTGGTACGACCTGATCGACCTGCCGTCCGGCCGCACCGCGATCGTGATCGGCGACGTCCAGGGCCACGACGTGCGGGCGGCCGGCCTGATGGGCCAGCTGAAGATCGCGCTGCGGGCGTACGCGGCCGAGGGGCACCGCCCGGACGCGGTGCTGTCCCGGACCTCCCGCTTCCTGGACGGCCTGGCCGAGCAGACCGAGGCGGCCGACGTCCGCTTCGCGACCTGCCTGTACCTGGAGATCGACCAGGCCGGCGCCACGCTGGACGTGGTGCGGGCCGGCCACCCGGAACCGTGCGTCCGGCTGGGCGACGGCACCACCATCGTCCGCCGCACCGACGGCGGGCCGCCGCTGGGCATCGACCCGGAAGCCGACTACCCGACCACCCGGCTCACCCTCGAACCGGGGGAGGTGCTGCTGCTGTGCACCGACGGCCTGATCGAGACCGGCGGCCACGACCTGGAAACCGGCTGGGACCGGCTGCGCGGCGTGCTGGAGGCCGGCCCGGCCGACGATCTGGAGGCGCTGGCCGACGCGCTCGTGCAGGCCGTGCACGGCCCGCCCTCCCACCACACCACCGGTCCGCTGCCCGACCGCCGCGAGGACGACATCGCCCTGGTCCTGCTGCGCCGCGAGCCGGACGGCCCGTGCTGCGCGGTGCCGGTGCGCCGCACCGTGCTGACCGTGCCGCAGGCCGACCCGGCCCTGATCCGCGGTGCCCGCGACGACGTCCGGGCGCTGCTGCACGACTGGGACTCGCAGGACCAGCTGGAGACCGCGGTCCTGCTGGTCTCCGAGGTGGTCACCAATGTCCTTGTGCACACCGACGAGGACGCCACCTTGATCGCCCAGGTCAGTGGCCTGCCCGGCACCCGGCGGCTGCGGGTCGAGGTCGGCGACCGGTCCGACGACATGCCGCACCTGCGCTCCCCCGGCGAGCTGGCCTCCAGCGGCCGGGGCCTGCTGCTGATGGCGGAACTGGCGGACCGCTGGGGGGTGGACCCGCGGGGGGAGGGGAAGTCGATCTGGTTCGAGCTGCACGAGGACTGAGGGGCCGCGCCGCCGGTAGCGGCGGGCGGCGGCCCGTCAGTGGCCGAGCGGTGAGTCGGCCGGGATCGAGCCGAGCCGGCCGGCCTGGAAGTCCTCGAAGGCCTGGGCCAGTTCGGCGTGGGTGTTCATCACGAACGGGCCGTACTGCATCATCGGCTCGCGGATCGGCCGGCCGCCGAGCAGCACGACCTCCAGGTTCGGGGAACGGGATTCCTGGGTCTCGTCGGCGCGGACGGTCAGGGCGTCGCCCTTGCCGAAGACGACCGACTGGCCCATCCGGAAGGGGCGGGAGCCGGGGCCGGCGAAACCGCGGCCGGCCAGGCCGTAGGCGATGGCGTTGAAGTCCGCGCGCCAGGGCAGGGTGACGCTGGCGCCGGGGTTCAGCGACAGGTGGATCATGGTGATCGGGGTGTGTGTGGCGCCGGGGCCCTCGTGGCCGCCGAGGTCGCCGGCGATCAGCCGGATGAGCGCGCCGCCGTCGCCGGAGGTGAGCAGCTTGAGGCCGCCGGCCCGGATGTCCTGGTACTTGGGCGCCATCATCTTGTCGGCCTTCGGCAGGTTCACCCACAGCTGGAGGCCGTGGAAGAGGCCGCCGCTGGTGACCAGGGACTCCGGCGGGGTCTCGATGTGCAGCAGGCCGGAGCCGGCCGTCATCCACTGGGTGTCGCCGTTGGTGATGGTGCCGCCACCGCCGTGCGAGTCCTGGTGGATGAAGGTGCCGTCCATGATGTAGGTGACGGTCTCGAAGCCGCGGTGCGGGTGCCAGGGGGTGCCCTTGGGCTCGCCGGGCGCGTACTCCACCTCACCCATCTGGTCCATCATGATGAACGGGTCGAGGTGGCGGTAGTCGATGCCCGCGAAGGCGCGGCGGACGGGGAAGCCCTCCCCCTCGAAGCCGCTCGGCGCGGTGGTGACGGTCAGGGCGGGACGCACCTGGGCGTCGGTCGCGGCAGTCACTCGCGGCAGGGTCAGCGGGTTCTCTACGGTCACGGCGGGCATGACGGCCTCCTTCGGTGATGCTCTGCTGTCAATCTAGTTGAAGGCTGAACATCTTGCAAGGCGTGACTATTCCGTCACGCACCCGAATCGGCCAACACCCCGAACCGGCCCGAAATCAGCCCGGATCAGCCCGGATCAGCCCGAGCCGACCGGCCGGCCCGGGTGGGCCGAGGCCGCGGCGGATCAGCCGTACATCCGCCGCATGGTGAAGTCGATCATCTGCTCGACGGCCTTGGCGTCGAACACCATCCGGTGCTGCCCGTCGATGTCGAGCACGAAGCCGTACCCGGTCGGCAGCAGGTCGAGCACCTCGGCGCCGGTGATCACGAAGTACTTGGACTCCTTGCCCGCGTACCGCCGCAATTCCTTGAGGGTGCTGAACATCGGGATGACCGGCTGCTGGGTGTCGTGCAGGGCCAGGAAGCCGGGATTCTCACCCCGCGGGCAGTAGACCTTGGAGGTGGTGAAGATGGCCTGGAAGTCCTCGGCCGCCATCGATCCGGTGGTGAAGGCCCGTACCGCGTCCGACAGCGACGGTGGCGAGGGCTCCGGATAACCGGGGGCCGCTTCCTGATAGCCGGGTGACGGCTCGGGATAGCCGCCGCCCATGGGTGCGGCACCCATCGGGCCGCCGGGTCCAGCGTTCACACTCTGCTCGTAGCCGTACACCCGCCCAGCCTAACGAAGGGTGGGGCCGGGACGAGGAAAGCGTCACATCCGGCCGGTAGGGGTTGCGTCTTATTACTGACGGGTAGCATGATTTCGTCACGCACCCTTCCTTCTCGTCCTTCTCCTCCTCCCTCACCCTCCCCCACCCTCCTTCTTCTTGAGACAGCAGCAGCGATACGGAGCCGTCCTGATGGGCCACTACAAGTCGAACCTCCGCGACATCGAGTTCAACCTCTTCGAGGTCCTCGGCCGCGACCAGCTCTACGGCACGGGTCCGTTCGCGGAGATGGACGTGGACACCGCGAAGGACGTCCTCGGCGAACTGGCGCGCCTGGCCGAGAACGAGCTGGCCGCGTCCTACGCCGACGCCGACCGGAACCCGCCGGTCTTCGACCCCGCGACGGGCACCGCCCCGGTCCCTGCCTCCTTCAAGAAGAGCTACCAGGCGTTCATGGACGCCGAGTACTGGCGGCTCGGCCTGCCCGAGGAGATCGGCGGCACCACCGCGCCGCGCTCCTTGATCTGGTCGTACGCCGAACTGGTGCTCGGCTCGAACCCGGCGATCTGGATGTACTCCTCCGGCCCGGCCTTCGCCGGCATCCTCTACGACGAGGGCACCGAGGAGCAGAAGAAGATCGCCGCCCTCGCGGTGGACAAGCAGTGGGGCTCCACCATGGTGCTCACCGAGCCGGACGCCGGCTCGGACGTCGGCGCCGGCCGTACCAGGGCCGTACGCCAGGAGGACGGCAGCTGGCACATCGAGGGCGTCAAGCGCTTCATCACCTCGGGCGAGCACGACATGGCCGAGAACATCATCCATTACGTGCTGGCCCGCCCCGAGGGCGCCGGCCCCGGCACCAAGGGCCTGTCGCTGTTCATGGTGCCCAAGTACGAGTTCGACGTCAGCACCGGCGAACTGGGCGCCCGCAACGGCGTGTACGCCACCAACGTCGAGCACAAGATGGGCCTGAAGGCGTCCAACACCTGCGAGCTGACCTTCGGCGACAAGCATCCCGCCAAGGGCTGGCTGATCGGCGACAAGCACGACGGCATCCGGCAGATGTTCCGGATCATCGAGTTCGCCCGGATGATGGTCGGCACCAAGGCCATCGCCACCTTGTCGACCGGCTACCTCAACGCGCTGGAGTACGCCAAGGAACGCGTCCAGGGCCCGGACCTGGCCCAGTTCACCGACAAGGCCGCGCCCAAGGTCACCATCACCCACCACCCCGACGTGCGGCGCTCGCTGATGACGCAGAAGGCGTACGCCGAGGGCATGCGCGCGCTGGTGCTGCACACCGCCTGCGTGCAGGACGCGATCCAGGTCGCCGAGGCGGCCGGCCAGGACGCCACGCACCTGCACAGCCTCAACGACCTGCTGCTGCCGATCGTCAAGGGCTACGGCTCGGAGAAGTCCTACGAGCAGCTCGCCCAGTCGCTGCAGACCTTCGGCGGCTCGGGTTACCTGCAGGAATACCCGATCGAGCAGTACATCCGCGACGCCAAGATCGACACGCTGTACGAGGGCACCACCGCGATCCAGGGACAGGACTACTTCTTCCGGAAGATCGTCCGCGACCAGGGGCAGGCGCTGACCGCGCTCAGCGAGGAGATCAAGAAGTTCCTCGCCGAGGCGACCGGCGGCGAGGACCTGGCCGCCGCCCGCGACCAGCTCGCCAAGGCCGCGGTCGACCTGGAGGGCATCGTCGGCACAATGCTGACCGACCTGGCCGCCACCGAGCAGGACGTCCGCTCCATCTACAAGGTGGGCCTCAACTCCACCCGGCTGCTGCTGGCCTCGGGCGACGTCGTCATCGCCTACCTGCTGCTCCGCGGCGCGGGCGTGGCGGCGGACAAGCTGCCGGACGCCGCCGCCAAGGACGCGGCCTTCTACACCGGCAAGATCGCCGCGGCGAAGTTCTTCGCCACCGAGATCCTGCCGGGCGTGGGGGTGCAGCGGGCGATCGCGGAGGCCGTCACGCTGGACGTGATGGACCTGCCCGAAGAGGCGTTCTGACCTTCCGGCCGGGCTGCCGCCCGGCCGGCCGCGGCCGGTCCGGGTCACCCGGCGCGACGGTGTTCCGCCACCTCCCCGGTAGCGGAACACCGTCTTTCCTATGCTGGCGGGTATGAGCCACCACCCGGATACGTTCGACCGCGCCCACACCGCCGACCTGGCCTCTTTCGTGCAGGCCGGCCCCTCCCCCTACCACGCGGTGGCCACCGCGGCCGGCCGGCTGGAGCAGGCCGGATTCCACCGGGTCGAGGAGACCGACGCGTGGGACGGCGCGGCCGGCGGCCGGTACGTGCTGCGGGGCGGCGCCGTCATCGCCTGGTACGTGCCGGAAGGCGCCGCGCCGCAGACGCCGTTCCGGGTGGTCGGCGCGCACACCGACTCGCCGAACCTCCGGGTCAAGCCGCGCCCCGACATGGGCGCCGCGGGCTGGCGGCAGGTGGCGGTGGAGATCTACGGCGGGCCGCTGCTCAACAGCTGGCTGGACCGCGACCTGGGCCTTGCCGGCCGGCTGTCGCTGCGCGACGGCAGCACCCGGCTGGTGAACGTCGACCGTCCGCTGCTGCGCGTCGCCCAGCTCGCCGTCCACCTGGACCGGGGGGTCAACGACAACGGCCTCACCCTGGACAAGCAGCGCCACCTCCAGCCGCTGTGGGGCCTGGGCGAGGCGGAGGACGGCGACCTGATCGCCTTCCTGGCGGCCGAGGCGGACATCCCCGCCGAGGAAGTGGCCGGCTGGGACCTGATGACGCACGACGTGCAGCCGCCCGCCTTCCTCGGCCGCGACCGCGACCTGCTGGCCTCGCCCCGGCTGGACAACCTGCTGTCGGTGCACGCCGCGCTGGCCGCGCTGATCGCCGTCGCCGGCGACGGGCGGGGCGACGACCTGCCGTTCATCCCGGTACTGGCCGCCTTCGACCACGAGGAGAACGGCAGCGAGTCCGACACCGGCGCCCAGGGCCCGCTGCTCGGCCGCGTGCTGGAGCGCTCGGTGCACGCCCGCGGCGGCGGCTACGAGGAGCGGCTGCGCGCGCTGGCCGGCACCGTGTGCGTGTCCTCCGACGTCGGCCACGCCGTCCACCCCAACTACCCCGAGCGCCACGACCCGACGCACCGCCCGCGCGCCAACGGCGGCCCGATCCTGAAGAGCAACGTCAACCAGCGCTACGCCACCGACGGCGCCGGCCGCGCCCTGTTCACGGCCGCCTGCGAACGGGCCGGTGTCCCGTTCCAGCACTTCGTCTCCAGCAACGCCATCCCGTGCGGCACCACCATCGGCCCGATCACCGCCGCCCGGCACGGCATCACCACCGTGGACATCGGCGTACCCGTGCTGTCCATGCACTCCGCCCGCGAACTGTGCGGCGCCGACGACCCGCACCTGCTGGCCACCGCGCTGCGCTCGTTCCTGACGGGCTGACGGGCTGACGGGGCGGCGGCTGACGGGGCAACGGCTGACGGGGCGGCGCAACCGGGGAGCACGACCGGCGCACAACCGGCGACCGACGCGCTGATTGGACGTCAAACGAGCGGGAAGACGCCCTGTGGACACCACGAGCCAGTCAAGTCAACCAACGGAGGCGGGCACTGTGGGTATCGGAGGCTGCATCATCCTGATTGCGGTCGGAGCGATCATCACGTTCGCCACCGACTGGCACGCCAAGGGCGTCAACGTGGATCTGATCGGTCTGATCATGATGGCCGTCGGCATGATCGGCCTGGCCGCCTACGTCAGCATCTTCAAGCGGCGCCGGATACCGCCGACGGCGGACGGCGACGTGCCGCCCGTGGTCGAGGAGCGGTACTACCCCGGCGAGCGGTACAACCGCTACTGAGCGGACCGGCCGCCCCGGGACCGCGCACCGCGCCCGGCGGCGGTCACCCGGCCGCCCCGTCCATGCCCGCCAGGACCAGAGCGAGCCGCGAGTCCCCGTCCGGGGTGATCCGGACGGGGACTCCCCAGTCCTGCTGGTGCACATGGCAGGCCGGATACGGGTTGGGGTTGTCGGAGTCGTCCACGTCGCAGGACGCCGCCATCGCCGACACGTGCAGCACCCCTTCGGGCACCGCCGGGTCCAGCACCAGCTCGCGGAACAGGTCGCTGCCCTTGCCGCCGCCCTCCAGCAGGAGTTCGGGCGGAGTGGCGCTCACCAGCAGCCGGGTGGAGGGGCCGTAGCGGTCGTCCAGCTTCTGGCCGGGGGGCGCGGAGAAGACCACGTCCAGCCGGAACGGTCCGGCGCCGACATCGGTCGCGGCCCGCCGGGTGCGGTGCGCGACCGCCTCCACGCGGACCGCCTCCTCCGGCAGCCGCAGCCGGGTCAGCCGGTGCCGCGCCGACTCCACCACCACGATGTCGCCGTCCACCACGGCCGCGTCCGACGGCTCGCGCAGATCGGTGGCCAGCGTGGACACCTCCCCCGTCACCGGGTCGTAGCGGCGCAGCGCGTTGTTGTAGGTGTCGCTGACCGCGACCGAGCCGTCCGGAAGCGCGGTGACGCCCAACGGGTGCTGCAGGAGCGCCTGTCCGGCCGGCCCGTCGCGGTGGCCGAAGTCGAACAGGCCGGTGCCGACAGCGGTCCGGATCAGATGTCCGGCCCCGTCCTGGGCCCGCTCGGCCCAGCGCAGCGCCGAGGTCTCGGCGTCGGCGATCCACAGCCGACCCCCGGCGGCCGACAGTCCCGAGGGCTGGGCGAACCACGCCTCGTCGGCGGGCCCGTCCACCAGGCCCTCGTTGGTGGTGCCGGCCGCGACCTCCACCCGGTCGGTGGCCGGGTCGTAGGTCCACAGCTGGTGGACGCCGGCCATCGCGATCCACACCCGGTCCTCGAACCAGGCCACGTCCCACGGTGAGGACAGCGCCACCTCGCGGGCCGGTCCCGAGGTGGGCGAGCCCTGCCACCACTGCGTGCCGGTGCCGGCCACGGTGGTGACCCGGCCGGTCTGCGGATCCAGCCGGCGCAGCACGTGGTTGACGGTGTCGGCCACCACGACGGACCCGTCGGGCAGCAGGGCCAAGCCCTGGGGTTCGCTGAAACGGGCGGTGGCCGCGTCGCCGTCGACCAGGCCGCGCTCACCGGTACCGATCCGCCGGACCACGCTCTCGCCGTCGGCGGCCAGTTCGACCAGGGCGTGCCGGCTGGAGTCGGCGACCAGGTAGTGCCCGGAAGCGGGCAGCAGCAGCACCTTGCCGGGGAACCGCAGATCGGTGGCGACGGGCTCCGGCGGCACGTAGGGGCCGTCGCCGCGCCGCAGGGTGCCCTTGGCGGTGTGCTCCTGTTCCAGCCGGGTGACGAGCTTGTCCAGCGCGTGCGCGTGGCCCTCGCCGGCGTGCTGCGCGACCACGTATCCCTCGGGGTCGATGACGACCAGCGTGGGCCAGGCCCGGACCGCGTACTGCTTCCAGGTGGCCAGCTCCGGGTCGTCCAGCACCGGGTGGTGCACCGCGTAGCGCTCCACCGCGTCCACCACGGCCCGGTGCTCGGCCTCGTGCACGAACTTCGGCGAGTGCACCCCGACGATCACCACGGTGTCGCGGTGGCGCTCCTCCAGCTCCCGCAGCTCGTCCAGGACATGCAGGCAGTTCACACAGCAGAAGGTCCAGAAGTCGAGGATCACAATGGATCCGCGCAGGTCGGCCAGGGTGTGCTGCTTCCCGCCGGTGTTCAGCCAGCCGCCCTTCCCGATCAGCTCGGGGGCGCGGACACGTGCACGTGCAGTCATATCCCCATCCAACAGCATGGTCCGGGGTAGGCATTCCCCATGAAATATGTGGTGCGGGAGAAGATGTTCGCCATCGGCGACGACTACTGGATCGAGGACGAGCACGGTCGGCGCGCGTTCTACGTCGACGGCAAGGTGATGCGGCTGCGCGACACCTTGGAGCTCCAGGACGTGAACGGCGCCGTGGTGGCCGTCATCCACAAGAAGCTGGTCAGCCTGCGGGACACGATGCTCATCGAGCGCGAGGGCGAGACGCTGGCCACGGTCAGGAAGAAGCGGCTGACGCTGCTGCGGCAGGTGTACCGGGCCGAACTGGCCTCCGGCGAGGAACTGGAGGTCCGCGGCGACCTCGTCGGCAAGGAGTACGACATCGAGTACGAGGGCGAGCGGCTGGCCCGGATCTCCCGCAAGTGGTTCACGCTGCGGGACGCGTACGCGATCGACGTGGAACGCGAGGACGCGGACGCGGGCATGCTGATCGCGGTGGCGGTGTGCGTGGACCGGCTGGTGGAGAACGAGCACGGGGAGGAGTAGGCGGCAGCAGCCGGCCCCGCCCGCGCCGGTGGCCGCCTCGGTGGCCGCCCCGGTGGCCGGACCGGCCCTAGGCGCCCGGCGGCGACCCGGCGGCAGGGGCGGCGGAGGCGGCGGGAGCAGCGCGTGAGGGCGTCGGCAGCCCCAGCACCCGGTCCCGCAGGACCGGGAAGTCCACCCGGGTGGCCGCCACCCGGGCGGGGTCCAGCTCGACGCTCAGCACCTGCTCGCCCGGGCCGGCCTCGGCCAGCACCTCGCCCCACGGGTCCACCACCATGCTGTGCCCGGCCTGCTCGACCCCCGCGTCGCGTCCCCGCCGTCCCGCAGGCCAGCACGTACGCCTGCGACTCGACGGCCCGCGCCTGGACCAGCGTGCGCCAGTGCGCGAGCCGGCGCGCGGGCCAGCCGGCCGGGACGACCAGCACATGCGCGCCCTCGTCCACCAGCAGCCGGAACAGCTCCGGGAAGCGCAGGTCGTAGCAGGTGGCCAGGCCCAGCACCGTCTGCGGCAGGCGGGCGGTGACGATCCGGTCGCCGGCCGCCATCAAGGTGGCCTCGCCCCGGTCGAAGCCGAAGCGGTGGATCTTGCGGTAGACGGCGTGCAGTTCGCCGTCCGGCGCGAAGAGCAGCGAGGTGTTGTAGAGCGGCCCCTCCGGGTCCCGCTCGACGATCGAGCCGGCGTGCAGCCATACGCCGGCGGCGCGCGCGGCCGCGCCCATCGCGGCGGCGGTGGGGCCGCCGTCCACCGGCTCCGCCTCGGCCGCGAAGGACTCCGCGGCGAAGGCCCCGACCGGCCACAGCTCGGGCAGCACCACAAGATCCGCGCCGGCCTGGGCCCGGACCAGCGCGGCCGTCCTTTCCCGGCGGTCGCCGACCGTTTCCTCCGGGTCCACGTCGATCTGCACAAGCGTTGCGCGCACCGGGTCACCGCCCATACGTTGGGTCGTCAAGTCGGGCCTACCATCGTCACTCGAAAGCACTGCGTGGGCGCCCGCGCGCAGCGTAACTTAGGCGCCAACCACCACGACCGCGCACCGAATGTCGAGGGGTCCCGTCCCGTGACCGTCCACAGCAAGCTCCAGCCGTACATCGACGCCTGGACCCACTCCATAGAATCCATCAACGAACTGGTCTCGCCACTGACCGAGGGGGAGTGGAGCCGGCCCACGGACTGCCCCTACTGGTCGGTGCGCGATGTCGTCTCGCACGTCATCGGCTTCGAGTGCGAGCTGCTCGGCGACCCGCGGCCGATCCACAGCCTGCCCAGTGATCTGCGGCACATCACCAGCGAGGCCGCCCGCTACACCGAGGTGCCGGTCGACATCCGCCGCCACCACACCGCGCCCGAGATGACCTCGGAGCTGGAGTACACCATCATCCGGCGCTCGCGGCAGCTGCGGAACGAGACCCGGCAGCCGGACCACGAGGTGCGCGCCATCGGCGGCGGCGAGACCACCCTCGAAGAGCAGCTCCGCGGCCGGGTCTTCGACGTGTGGGTGCACGAGCAGGATCTGCGCCGCGCCCTGGACAAGCCGGGCAATCTCGCGTCCGCGGCGGCGGTGCTCTCCCGGGACTACGTGCTGAACGCCCTGCCGAAGCTGGTCGCGCACGACGCGGGCGCCAAGCCCGGCTCCGCGGTGGTCTTCGACGTGCACGGGCCGCTGGAGTTCATGCGGACGGTACGGGTGGACGCCGAGGGCCGCGGCAGCATCGACTCGGCTGTCTCGCTCGGGCCCGCGGTGACCTTCGTGGTGGACTGGGAGACCTTCCTGCGGCTGCTCGCCGGGCGGGTCCGGCCGGCCGCGGTGGCGGACCGGCTGAAGATCGAGGGCGACGCCGAGCTGGCCGAGGCGATCTTGTCGCACATCGCGGTCACCAAGTGACCCGCGGGCGCGAGGGCGGCCCGGCGGGCCGGTCGGTCCGAGCGGCCCCGGTGGCGGAGTAAGTCCGAAAGGTGGGTGGCGCGCGGCCGTCCGGTGGGATGCGGACGGCCGCTTCCCACTTCGGTGACACGGGGTGCCGGCGCGGCCGGGGATGGCACGAGCTGTGATGATCCGGTGACGGTCTGGCGATGAAAGACTGGCGTTCTGCCCGAGAAGGCTGAGTTGGGCGAGTAGGGTGTGGCGCAATAACACGCACCCGCACTGCTCGTACGTCAACGTCCCCGGCACGGCGGTGGGTTGTCGGCCTCCCGCCATGAGGTACCGATTGATGTCAGCCCAGAGTTCGCCGTTATCGCCTCCTTCGTCCACCCCCGGCCGGCGCCCGGTGCGCACTGCTTGGGCCGTCGTTCTCCCGCTCGCCGCGGTCGTCGCGGCGAGCGCGGCCTGTGGCTGGGCGGCGACCCGCGCGGTCACCGCGGACCGCCCGCTGATCACCGCCACCGGCGCGGTCGGCGCGGTGCTGCTCGGCGTCGTGGTGGCGCTCGCCATGTCCCGGCGCCGGCTGGCTCGCGAACTCCGTTTCCAGACCGCTGAGTTACGGGCTGAGGCGTATCGGGAGGCCGAGCGGCACTCCGAGTCGGCCCGGCTCGCCGCCATCGATCTGGAGGCCGCCCAGCGTGCCGCCCGGGCCACCGAGGTGCAGCGCAGGACCGCGGCCGAGGCGCAGTTGTCGCTGCGGGCGGCGCTCAAGGCGGAGACCGCGCGGGCGGCGGCCCTGGAGGGCGAGACGGCCCGGCTGGCCGAGGTGACCATCCCGATGGCGGTGGACCGGCTGCGGGCCGGCGGTTCGGCCGACACCGTGATGGCGCGGCTGCCGCAGCCCACCGGGCCCGCCCATCAGCGCCTGCTGGGAGTGCTGATCCGGGAGATCGCCAAGAGCGAGCGGATGCGGGCGGCCGGGATGGCCGCGTGCGCCAGCGCCGCGAGCCGCATGCAGGCACTGACCACCGGCATGCTGGCCGACCTGCGGGAGATGGAGGACCGCCTCGGCGAGGAGGTGCTCGGCGATCTGCTGCACCTGGACCACTGCACCGCGCAGACCGGCCGGCTGGCCGACAGCGTCGCGGTGCTGACCGGCTCGCGCTCGGGCCGCCGCTGGACGAAGCCGATCGTGATGGAGAGCGTGCTGCGCGGCGCGATGGGCCGAATAGGCGCCTACCAGCGGGTGCGGCTGCACTCCACCAGCACGGCGGCGGTGGCCGGCTACGCGGCCGAGGGCGTCATGCACGCGCTGGCCGAACTCCTGGACAACGCCTGCAACTTCTCGCCGCCGACCGAGGAAGTGCACGTCTACGTCCAGGAGACGCACTCCGGGGTCGTCATCACCATCGAGGACGCGGGCCTGGTGATGCCGGACGCCACCTTGCTGCGGGCGCAGAAGCTGGTCTCCGGCGACCCGCTGGACCTGCGGGTGCTGTCCGGCACCCGGCTGGGCCTGGCGGTGGTGGGCTGCCTGGCCCGCAAGCACGGGCTGCTGATCTCCTTCCGGCCCTCCTCGCGGGGCGGTACGGGGGTGGTCGTGCTGATCCCGCCGCGGATCCTCACCCAGTCCCCGGCCGAGCACGCGGCGGACTACCCGGTGGAGGAGGGGGGCTACGGCGCCGGCGAGGGCTACCGGACCGAGGGCGGCGGCGCCTACGCACCCGGGGACGGGGGCCAGCCGCACGAGTTCTCCACCGGGCAGACCTGGCCGGCCCACGCCCCCTCCGCCCCAGGCCCGGCAGGAGGCGGCCGAGCCGCTGCCCAAGCGGGCCCGCGGCCAGACGCTGGCCGCCGCCCAGCACGGCGAACCACCCGGCGACCCGTCGGCGCCCTGGCTCGACCCGTCCCCGGAGGAGGCGGCGCGGGCGGCCCGGTCACGGGCCGGCGCCGGCGCCCGCTTCAGCGCCTTCCGGGACGCGGCGGCCGGCCGGAAGGTTCCGGAGGGGCGGCCGAACGCAGGGCCGAATGCTGCCCCGAACGCTGGACCGCACGCTGGACCGAACCCGGCCTCGGACCCGGGAGCGGGGGCGGCCGTGGGGGCCGCGGGTGCGGGCGGGGCCGGTGCGGGCGCGATGGCACCCGCCGGCCGTACCGCCTCCGGCGACGGCACGTTCGGCGCGGCCTTCGGCGGCGGCGGGCGGTATGCCGCCGACGTGGACGACACCGCCGACACCGGCTACCTGACCGACGCCGACTATGCCGCCGAGAGCGGCTACCCGGCCGCCGGCACCGGCGTCCGCGGCGGTTACGGCGGGCATGACGGAGCGGGCCGGTTCGGGGAGTTCGGCGGGTTCGGCGGGGAGGACGGCGGCGCGGGCGACACCGTACCGAGCGGACCGACGCCGGGAGGGGACAGCGGCAGATGACCACCACCGAGCACGACGGCCTGGACTGGCTGCTGGAGACGCTGCTGGCGAAGACGCCCGGCGCCCGGCACGCCCTGGTGCTGTCCCGCGACGGCCTCAAGTTGTGCCTGTCCTCCGGGCTGTCCATCGACCGGGCCGACCAGCTGGCCGCGATCGCCTCCGGCATCCAGGCCCTGGCGCACGGCGCCTCGATGGAGTTCGGCGACGGCAGCGGCGGGGTGCGGCAGTCGATGACCGAGTTCCACGGCGGCATCCTGTTCATCGTGGAGGCGGGTGAGGGCGCGCATCTGGCGGTGGTCGGCGAGGAGTACGCGGACGCCGGCGTCATCGGCCACCACATGAACGAACTGGTCGAGCAGATGGGCAACCGGCTGCGGTCCGATCCGCGTACCGGGGCCCGGATGACCGATCCCCGCGCCGATTCCCGCGCCGACCCGCCGGCCGGCCCGGCCGGCGGTTCCTTCCCGGGCGGCGGCAGCGGCGCCCGCAGCGACCTCGACGGCACGCGCGGGAAGCGGCAGGCATGAACCGCGGGCCGGTCGACAGCGGCGAACCAGACCGGCTCTACACCCTGACCGGTGGCCGCAGCCGCGCGAACGAGTCCCCGTTCGACCTCGTGACGATCGTGGTCGCGGAGAGCGAACCGGCCCTGGGCATGCAGTCCGAGCACGTACGGATCCTGCGGCTGTGCCGCCGCCCGACCGCCGTGGTGGAGGTGGCGGCCTATCTCGGGCTGCCCATCACGGTGGTGAAGATACTGCTGGGCGACCTGCGGGACGCGGGCCTGATCAGCGCCCGGCATCCGCGCAGCGCCCTGTCCGGCGACCGGGTACCGCCGCCGGAGACCCTGAAGAAGGTGCTGCGTGCCCTCCAGAATCTCTGAGCACTCCGGCCAGCCGTCCTGGGACGAGGCCGGCGGGAGCGGGCCGCCGCTGCGGGACACCGCCAGTGACGGGCTGAAGATCGCGATCGTGGGCGGATTCGGCGTCGGCAAGACCACCCTGGTGGGCGCGGTCAGCGAGATCCGCCCGCTGAGCACCGAGGAGACCATGAGCCGGGCGGGCGTCGGCATCGACGAGCCGGCCGGGCCCGGCGGCAAGCAGAGCACCACCGTGGCCTTCGACTTCGGCCGGATCACGCTGGACGACGAGATGGTGCTGTACCTGTTCGGCGCCCCCGGCCAGGAGCGCTTCTGGTTCCTGTGGGAGCGGCTGTTCTCCGGCACGATGGGCGCGGTGGTGCTGGTCGACACCCGGCGGATCGCCGACTCCTGGTACGCCATCGACCGGCTGGAACACCACGGGCTGCCGTTCATCGTGGCCCGCAACAACTTCGGCCCACCGCAGCACTCCCTGGACGACCTGCGCGAGGCGCTGTCGCTGCCGCCCGGGATCCCGCTGATCGACTGCGACGCCCGCCGGCGTCAATCCGCCAAGCGGGTGCTGATCACGCTGGTCGACTACCTGCTGACCTACGCTTCGCCTGCCTGGGAGTCCATGCCGTGACGTCGTACCAGGGACAGGGGCAGGGACAGGGACACCAGGGGCAAGGACCGGGGCCGGGGCCGGGACCGGGCCGTCGGGGGCACGGGCCGGGCCCCGTGCCGGGCGGGCCCGAGCAGGGAGCGGGGACCTGGGCGATACCGACGGCGCCCGAGGAGCCCGCGCCCAGGGAGCCGGACACCGGCCCCTACCCGCACCCGGCCTCACCGACCCCGTACCCGGGTGTGCCGCTGGCGCCGTATCCCGCCGCGGCGCCCAGCACCCAGCAGGCCGCCTACCAGGCCGCCGCCCGCCCCAACGTGCCGACCCCGCAGCCCAGTTACCCCGGCGGACGGCCGCCCGGCGCGCCCGTGCCGCCGACCGGTGTGCCCCCGGAGCTGAATCCGGCCCTGCCGCTGCATCCGGACGCCGCCCCGGTCCGCCTGCACTCGCCGGGATTCCAGCGCGACCCGGCGGGCCTGTACGAGATGCTGCGCCAGGTGCACGGATCGGTGGCGCCGGTGCTGCTGGACGCCGACCTGCCGGCCTGGCTGGTGCTCGGCTACCGCGAGGTGCACTACGTCACCGGCAACCCGGAGCTGTTCGCCCGCGACTCGCGGCGGTGGCACTCCTGGGACCGGGTGCCGCGGGACTGGCCGCTGCTGCCCTTCGTCGCGCACAACGCGTCGGTGCTGTTCACCGAGGGCGCCGAGCACCGCCGGCGGGCCGGGGCGATCTCCGACGTGCTCGGGGCGGTCGACCAGTTCGAGCTGCGCTTCGAGGCCGAGCGGGCCGCCGACATCGCGGTGGACGCGTTCGCGGGCGCCGGGCGGGCGGAGCTGATGGCGGACTACGCCGGGCAGGTGCCGCTGCGGGTACTGGCCGGGCTGTTCGGGCTGCGCGACGACGAGACGGCGGAGCTGGAGCGGGACACCGTGACCGTGCTGGGCGACGGGCCCGAGGCGGGCATGGCGTACGCCCGTATCCGCGGCACCATGGAGCTGCTGCTGGAGCGCAGGCGGCGGCGCCCGGGCCCCGATCTGCCGTCCCGGCTGCTGGCCCATCCGGCCCGGCTGGCGGACGAGGAGATCGTGCAGGACCTGATCGCCGTCATGGCCACCGGACAGCAGCCGACCGCCAACTGGATCGGGAACACCCTGCGGTTGATGCTGACCGACGACCGGTTCGCGGTGTCGCTGTCCGGCGGGCGGCGCAGCGTCGGCCAGGCACTCACCGAGGTGCTGTGGATGGACACCCCCACCCAGAACTTCATCGGCCGCTGGGCCACCCGGGACACCCAGCTGGCCGGCCGGCACATCCGGGCGGGCGACCTGCTGGTGCTGGGCCTGGCCGCGGCCAACACCGACCCGCAGGTGTGCCCGGTGGTCCCGGCCGGCCGGAGTTCGGCCCGCACCGCCGCCGCGACCGGCGGCAATCAGGCGCACCTGTCCTTCAGCCACGGCGAACACCGCTGCCCGGCGCCGGCCCCGGAGATCGCCGAGGCCATCGCGACCGCGGCCGTCGAGGTGCTGCTGGACCGCCTCCCTGACCTGCGGCTGGCCCGCGCCCCGGAGGACCTCTCCTGGCGCCCGTCCATCTGGCTGCGCGGCCCCGCGGCCCTCCCGGTGGAGTTCACCCCGCTGATCTGACCGTGCCCGGGACCGCGGGGCGCGGCGCCGGACCGCGCGCCGCGCCCCGTGTCATTCCACCGGGGCCGGGGCCGTGCGGTGGACGGTGGCGACGCGGCTGACCGCTATCCGGTCGCGTTCCAGTCGTTCGCTGGTGCGGCGCAGCCGCAGGATCTGCGCGGTGCCGACGGCCTGGAGGACGAAGACGCTGCTCCAGGCGACGCGGTAGTTGTCACCGGTCGCGTCGAGCAGCACGCCGATCGCGAACAAGGTCAGCACCGACGCGCTGAAGCCGCCGATGTTGACGATGCCGGAGGCGGTGCCGAGGCGCTCGGGCGGATTGGCCGGGCGGGCGAAGTCGAAGCCGATCATCGAGGCGGGGCCGCACGCGCCGAGGACGACGCAGAGCAGCACCAGCACCCACAGCGGGTCCTGGCCGCCCGGCCAGCTCAGCACCAGGGCCCAGGCGGCGGCGGTCGCCGCGATCACGCCCAGGGTCAGCGGCATCCGCAAGCCGTGGTGGCGGCCGATGAGCTGACCGAAGAGCAGGCCGAAGACCATGTTGGCGACCACCACCAGGGTGAGCATCTCGCCCGCCCCGCCGCGGGACATGCCCTGGTCCTCGACCAGGAAGGGCAGCCCCCACAGCAGCAGGAACACCATTCCGGAGAACTGCGTGGTGAAGTGCGTCCACATGCCCAGCCGGGTGCCGGGCTCCCGCCAGGCGTCGGCGATCTGCCGCCGGATGTAGGCCGGGCCGAGGTGTTCGACGGGCGCGGGCTCGTATCCCTCCGGGTGGTCCTTGAGGAAGAGCGCGACCAGGACCAGCACCAGCGCGCCGACCAGCGCCGTCCCGAGGAAGGTGGGGGTCCAGCCGGCCGAGTGCAGCAGCCGGGACAGCGCCACGGTCGACACGAGGTTGCCGGCCACGCCGAACAGCGCGGCCCCCTGGCTGATCATCGGACCGCGCCGGGCCGGGAACCAGCGGGTGCCGAGCCGCAGCACACTGACGAAGGTCATCGCGTCGCCGCAGCCGAGCACCGCGCGGGCGGCGAGCGCCATCCCGTACGAGTGCGACAGCGCGAACGCCCCCTGCCCGGTGGTGAACAGCACCGCGCCCAGCATCAGCACCCGCTTCGTGCCGAGCCGGTCCACCATCAGGCCGACGGGTATCTGCATACCGGCGTAGACCAGCACCTGGAGGATGGAGAAGGTCGACAGGGCCGAGGCGCCGATGTGGAAGCGGTCGGCGGCATCGATGCCGGCCACGCCGAGGCTGGTGCGGTGCACGACGGCGACGAAGTAGACGAGGGTGCCGACCCCCCAGACGAGCACGGCCCGCCGGCCGCCCGGCGGATCGCCGGGAAGGGCCAGACCCGCGGCCGGCTTGCCGCCCGGCGCCGTCACGACTCGCCCCGGGCGAGGGTCTTCACCCAGGACACGTGCCGGTCCACGATCTCGGCGGCGGTCCGGGCGGCCCCGCCGCGCAGCGCCTCCAGTATCTCGGTGTGCTCGGCGAGGTTCTTGGCGACCCGGCTCGGCTCGGCGTGCATGGTGGCCACGCCCATCCGCAACTGCCGGTCGCGCAGCTGGTCGTAGAGGTGCGCGAGGATACGGTTCCCGGCCGCGCGCACGATCTCGGCGTGGAAGCCGCGGTCGGCGGCGGCGAACGCGGCCAGGTCCCCGGTGGCGGCGTGCCCGCGCTGCTCGGCCAGGGATTCCTCCAGCCGGGCGATCAGCCGGGCCGGTACCGCCCCGACCACCTTCGCCACCGCGTGCTGCTCGACCAGCAGCCGGGTCTCCACCACGTCGGTGATCTCCTGCGCCGAGACCGGCAGGACCAGGGCGCCCTTCTTCGGATACAGCTTGAGCAGCCCCTCGGCCTCCAGCCGCAGCAGCGCTTCTCGCACCGGCGTCCTGGACACCCCGACGGCCTCGGCGAGATCGCCCTCGGTCAGCAGCGTCCCGCCTTCGTAACTCCGGTCGAGCACGCCGGACTTGACATGCAGATAGACCCGCTCGGCGGCGGGTGGGGACTTGGGTGCGGCAATGGCGGTCATGATGCGCACATCTTAGATACAACAGGTATCCCGCAGACAGCCGCCGTCCGCGATACGGACGATCAGGTCACGCCGCCGGACCGGCGAACGGGCCCAACAGCAGGCCGATCTGGCCCAGATGGGCGAGGCTGTCATGCAAGTGGCCGGCGAGGCGCTCCTGCACCGCATGGGTGTCGCCCGACGTGGGGCTGGTGACGACGCGGCCGAGGTCGGTGCCGGGCGCCGTCGTCAGATAGCTCTCCGCCAGGCCGTTGGTCGCGTCGGCGTAGCCGAGCAGCGTGGCGCGCCGCGGGCTCCGGAAGGCGGCGGCCTGCTCGTCGGTTTGCGCGTAGCCGGTGTCGGCGGGGTCGGCGGCCCGCCCTTCGAAGCCGTCCGGTTCGACACCCGTCAACGCCGTCCGGCCGTCATCGTGACCCGGGCGGGGCCCGGAGTCGGTGTGACGCGTCTCACTGCCGCCCGGGGGCACGGCAGTCGGGCGGCGCCCGGCGCACGCCGGAACGTCGCTGCTGACCGCCGGTGTACCGGGCGCACCCGGCCGGTCCGCGGCCGACCGGCCGGCCTCCGACGCCGTCGTACCAGGTCAGCCGGGTCGGCTCGGCTCAGCCGGCGCAGTGCCTCAGAGCTTGTTCATGCCCGAGTAGGGGCTGACCACTCGGGTCTGTCGGTCGCCGCCGAAGTCGACGAGCATGGCGATCCCGTCCTCGACGCCGATGATCCTGCCCAGGCCGTAGCGGTCGTGTGAGACGCGGTCTCCCAGCTCGAATCGCTTGGCCGGCGGGGCAACCGGGACGTTGAAGGGGCTTGTGGGGAGGTGGCGCCGGGGCGCGGCAGGTTTCGTCATCGTGCTACCAGTATGCGCTGACGAGGCCGGGAGCGGTCGGGCTCGGAGGCAACGATGCCGATTCGATTCGGTGCGGCGGCCCGTCCCGAACCGCCCGATCCCTTGCGGCGGCGGCCCTCCGGAGCACCGCGGCGGCCCCGGGACGGCGCCCGGATCGGGCGTACGCGATCGGCTGATCAGGGCCGGAAGGTGCTGACCAGGTCCGCGGTCGAGGAGACCGTGGACTGGATGGTGGGCGCCAGACTGCTGGAGGCGAGTACGAAGCCGAGCAGCACACAGGTCACGGCGTGGCTCAGCTTGAGGGCACGGTGGCGCATGAGCATCGCCGCGAGCAGGAAGAGCAGCAGCACGGCGGAGACGGAGACGACCATACGGCGATCGCAGCACAAAACCGGCCGCAATCGGTCATAACACGCACGCGCGGAGGGCCCGGACGTTTGTGCTCCGAACCCCCCGCACGTGGCGCACGCGCCGCACCGCGGCCGGTGCTCCCACCGGCGCGGGCACCGCCGCGGCACGGTGTGCCGCGGCGCCTTACGCCCAGGTGATCAGGCGCTTGGGCTGCTCCAGGATCGCCGCCACGTCCGCCAGCACCTTGGAGCCCAGCTCCCCGTCGACCAGGCGGTGGTCGAACGAGAGCGCGAGCGTGGTGACCTGGCGGGCCTTCACCTTGCCCTTGTGCACCCACGGCTGGAGCTTGACCGCGCCGAAGGCGAGGATCGCGGACTCACCGGGGTTGAGGATCGGCGTACCGGTGTCGACGCCGAAGACGCCGACATTGGTGATGGTGACGGTGCCGCCCTGCATCGCGGCCGGCGAGGTCTTGCCCTCCCGGGCGGTGGCCACCAGCTCGGCGAGGTCGGCGGCCAGTTCGGGGAGCGTCCTGCTGTGCGCGTCCTTGATGTTGGGGACGATCAGGCCGCGCGGGGTGGCCGCGGCGATCCCCAGGTTCACGTACGACTTGTGGACGATCTCCTGGCGCTCCTCGTCCCAGGCCGCGTTGACCTCCGGATGCCGGCGGACGGCGACCAGCAGCGCCTTGGCGACCAGCAGCAGCGGGCTGACCCGCAGGCCCGCGAAGGCCCGGTCCTCCTTCAGCTCCTGGACCAGCTTCATCGTCCGGGTGATGTCGAAGGTGACGAACTCGGTCACGTGCGGGGCGGTGAAGGCGCTGGCCACCACCGCCTGCGCGGTGGCCTTGCGGACGCCCTTGATCGGAGTCCGGGTCTCCCGCCCGGCGGCCGTTCCCGCGGCGGCGCCCGCCACGGCGCCCGGTGCGGGCGCCTCGGTCGACGGCAGCAGGGCCGGCGGGGCGGCGGCGGCCCGGATGTCCTCCCGGGTCACCTCGCCGCTGCGCCCGGTGGGGACCACCGTGGCCAGATCGATGCCCAGGTCCTTGGCGAGCTTGCGCACCGGGGGCTTGGCGAGCGGCCGCTCCGTTCGCACCGCCCAGCGGCT
>NZ_FMCH01000168.1 GCF_900091855.1 Streptomyces sp. DvalAA-14 | reverse complement strand
CGGCCCCGCCGTGCCGCGCCCGGGCGGCCGCCCGCCGGGCCGCCGGCACCTGGTAGCCCTGCTCGCCTTCGACGCGGTGCAACTCCTCGACGTGACCGGACCGGCCGAGGTGTTCACCACCGCCAACGCCCACGGCGCCCGCTACGACCTGCGGATCGTCTCCGCGACCGGCGCCGACATCGTCACGTCCGCAGGCGTGCGGGTCGGCGTCGACGCGCGGGTGGACGAGCTGCCGGCCCGGCTCGGCACCCTGGTGGTGCCCGGCCGGCCGGACTGGCGGGCGGCGGTGGCCGACCGGGAGCTGATCGGCCGGGTGACATCGCTGTCCGCGCGTTCGGACCGGACCGCCTCGGTGTGCGCGGGCGCCTTCCTGCTCGCCGAGGCCGGCCTGCTCGACGGGCGCCGGGCGGCCACCCACTGGCAGCTCGCCGCCGAGCTGGCCGGCCGCTATCCGCGGGTGAGCGTCGAGCCGGACCCGGTGTTCGTCCGGGACGGCACGCTGTTCACCTCGGCCGGGGTCACCGCCGGTATCGACCTCGCGCTCGCCCTCGTCGAGGAGGACCACGGCCCGGACCTGGCCCGGGCAGTCGCCCGGCAGCTCGTGGTCTTCATGGCCAGACCGGCCGGCCAGTCGCAGTTCAGCGCCCGCCTGGCGCCGCGCGAGGCCCGGCACCCGGTGCTGCGGCAGGTGATGGACGCCGTCGGCGCCGATCCGGCCACCGCCGGCTCCGTCGACCTGCTGGCCCGCCAGGCCGGGATCAGCCCGCGCCACCTGAGCCGGCTGTTCCGCACCGAGACCGGGATGACACCCGGCCAGTACGTGGAATCGGTCCGCCTGGAGGCCGCCCAGGTACTGCTCGAAGCGGGCAATGAACCGGTGGACACGGTGGCCGAGCGATCCGGCTTCGGGTCCGCCGAGTCGATGCGCCGCACCTTCCAGCAGACCCTCGGCATACCGCCCACCGTCTACCGGGCGCGCTTCCGCAGCACCGCCGCCCCGCTGCCGTGATCACCGTGTGTCACCGCTGGCCTGAGGTGGGCGGCAACGCCCGCGCCGGGGCATTATGGATAGGTCCGGCGAAAGCCCAGCGGAAGGGGGAGGTGCGGCGCGAGGTCCGCACCACCTGTCGGGAGGCACGCATGGAGTACCCGGAAAGTTACGAGCTCGTCTTCGACGTCGCCGAGGAAGGTGACGACACGGTGGCCGTCCACCGCACCGAGCAGGCCGGATCGGGCGGGGCGCCGATCTACGAGGACGAGACCGGCATCGTGCGCGCGGAGATCAGCGCGGACGGCGAGATCCGGATGGTGGCCAGCGGCGGCCAGCAGGCATCCGAGGTGCCGCGGGTCGTGCGCACCCTGAAGCAGTGAAAGCGACCGCGGGGTACGGTCCGGCGCCCGAAGGGGCGCGCCGGAGGCCGGCCCGCGACATCGCGCCCGCGGGCGGGCCGGCGCCGGCCACCGGGCGTCAGCCGTTGCGCCGCCGGCCCCGCCACCTGCTCTGCCGCTCGCCGCGCTCCACCAGCAGCACCCGGTCCTTGGCCGCCGTCACCGCCGCCGAAAGGCTCGCGATGTCGTAGGCCCCGTGGTGGCGGCGGCCGTTGACGAAGAAGGTGGGCGTGCCCGACACCCCGCTCTCGTCCGCCGACTCCACGTCCCGTATCACCCGCTCCCTGCCCGCGTGCGACCGCAGCGCCTGCTGGAACTCGTCCACGTCCAAGCCGACCTGCGCGGCGTACCGCAGCAGGCCTTGACGTTCAGCGCGTCCTGGTGCGCCATCAACTCGTCGTGCATCTCCCAGAACTTCCCCTGCAGGGCCGCCGCCTCCGACGCCTCGGCCGCGAGCTGGGCGTGCGGATGCACATCGGACAGCGGCAGATGCCGCCACACATAGCGCACGTCGCCGAAGTCGGCGAGCAACTCCCGCACCACGTCCTCGGCCTGCCCGCAGTAGGGGCACTCGAAATCGCCGTACTCCACCACCGTCACCGGGGCGTCCAGCGCCCCGCGGATGTGGTCGCGCTCCGGGTCCACCGGGTCGGCCAGGTCCACCACCGACTGGGCGGTGCCCAGCAGCGCCCGCGCCCGCCGCGCTTCCGGCAGCCGCTCGATGACCAGGGCCACCACCGTGGTGGCGAGCATGGCGAAGACCACCGCGCTCAGCACCCCGATCTTGGCCTGGTCCAGCTGCCGGCCGTGGAAGGCGAGGGTCGCGATCAGCAGGGACACGGTGAAGCCGATGCCGGCGATGGTGCCGCCGCCCAGCACCGCGCCCCAGCCGACCGGCGGCCGCAGCCGGCCCCGGCTCAGCCGGGTACTGATCGCCGACGCCCCGTAGATGGCGATCGGCTTGCCCAGGCCGTAGCCGAGCAGGATGCCCAGCGTGATCCGCGAGCTGAACGCCTCGCCCAGCAGTGTGCCGTTGATCGCGATGCCCGCGTTGGCGAGTGCGAACAGCGGCACGATGACGTAACTCGTCCACGGGTGCCAGATCCGCTGCAGCCGGTCGTTCGGCGACAGCGCCGAGGCGATGCCGAGCCGGGCCTCCCGCTCCAGGTCCGCGGTCGGCTGCTCGCGGAAGGAGCGGAACAGCCCGGTGGCCCGTTCCAGGTCGTCGCGGGAGGCCTGGTAGGCGTACGACATCATGCCGAAGACCAGGCCGACCACCAGCGGGTCCACGCCGGAGTGCAGGAACGCCACCCACGCCACGATGCCCAGCGCCCCGTACACCAGGCCGCGCCGCACCCCGGAGCTGCGCACGATCGCGACGACCACCAGCACGCCCACCCCCACCAGCAGCGGGGTCCAGGAGATGTGGTCGCTGTAGGCCACCGCGATCACCGCCAGCGCCACGAAGTCGTCCACCACCGCCACGGTCAGGATGAAGGTGTGCAGCCGGCGCGGGAAGCGCGAGCCGAGCAGTGCCAGCATGCCCAGCGCGAACGCGGTGTCGGTGGACATCGCGACGCCCCAGCCGTGCTCCGTGGACGTGCCGGAGTTCACCAGCAGGTAGATCAGGACCGGCACCACCATGCCGCAGATCCCGGCCAGCAGCGGCAGCGGGATACGGCGCCGGTCGCGCAGTTCGCCCAGGTCGAACTCGCGGCGGGCCTCCAGCCCCACCACGAGGAAGAACAACGTCATCAAGCCGCTGTTCACCCAGTCCCGCATGTCCAGGTCGACGCCGTGGTGGCCCACCCGGATCGACAGGTGGGTGTGCCATGCCGTCTCGTAGCTGCCCGGCGCGGTGTTCACCCAGATCAGCGCAGCCACCGTGGCCGCCAGCAGCACCGCGGCGCTGCCTGTCTCGGTGCGGATGTACGCCCACGCCGAGGCCACCGTGGTGCGCTCGTGCTCGGTCCGACCCGTCAGGGGTGTCGTGAAGCCCCGGAACATCCAACCTCCTGCCAGTGCATCTGCCTGCGCATACCCTGGCACGAGCGGGCGACGTACACGCGCCGAACCGGTGGCCGAATTCCTGCCGGTGACGGGCGCCGCCCCGGCCGGGCCGCCCGCCAAGGCCCCGCCCGCCCCTCCAACGGCCGCCCGGGTCGGGCCCGGGGCGGGAACCGGCGGCGCGCAGCGCGCGTATTCCGTAAGGACAGCCCCGACCGGGGAGCGTTTCCAGGTGGGAGGATGGTCATGTCGAACTATTCGGCACGGACGACGACGAGGGGGCGGCCGTCGATGGCACGGGACGACGCCGTGATCGGCTGCGCCGGGGAATTGATCATCGGCACCCGGGGGGTGGCCGGACCCGGTGAGGTCCTGGTCCGGATCCGGGGCGGCTCCGAGGCCTTCCTCGCCTGGTCCGACGAGCCCCTGCCGCGAGGTTCGACGGTGCTCGTGGTGGAATCCCGCGGCGCCCGGCAGGTGGACGTCATCGCGTGGGCAGACCCGCTGGAAGTGCCGGCCGACTGAGCCGCGCACACGAAGGAGACGAAGGATGTTCGGTTATCGCGTTCCCGCACCCGATGAGGCGATGCTGATCTCGGGCGGTCGACGAGGGTCTGGGGGGTGCGCCGTTCCGGGTGGTGACCGGCCACGGCAAGTTCGTGCCGCCCGTCTTCCGCAAGACCCGTTTCCTCACCCTGGCGATGTGCGAGGCCGAGGTCGCGGAGACCTGTGTCACCCGGCAGGGCATCGCGCTGAGTGTCACCGCTGTCATCGCCTTCAAGGTCGGCAACGACCACGAGAGCATTGTCAACGCCGGCCAGCGCTTCCTGTCCGACCAGGACCAGATGTCGGTGCTCACCGGCCGCATCTTCGCCGGCCATCTGCGGTCCATCATCGGCTCGATGACGGTCGAGGAGATCGTCACCGAGCGGCAGAAGCTCGCCACCGAGGTGCTGGAGACCTCCAAGACGGAAATGGCCAAGATCGGTCTGACCGTCGACTCACTGCAGATCCAGTCCATCGACGACGGCGCCACCGGCTACATCGAGGCGATGTCCGCGCCGCACAAGGCCGCCATCCAGCGGCAGGCGCAGATCGCCCAGGCGCAGGCCACCCAGGCGTCCGCCGAGGCGCAGCAGGCCGCCGCCCGCAACCAGGCCGAGTACGCGCGGCAGACCGCGGTCGTGCAGGCCCAGTACAACGCCGAGGTGGACCGGGCCCAGGCCGAGTCCGCGCAGGCCGGTCCGCTGGCCCAGGCGCACGCCCAGCAGGAGGTGCTCGCCGCCCAGACCGAGCTGGCGCTGCGCCAGGCGGAGCTGCGCCAGCAGCAGCTGGTCGCCGAGATCGTCAAGCCGGCCGAGGCCGAGGCCGAGCGGATCAGGGTGCTGGCCGTCGCCGACGCGGAGCGGATGCGCATCCAGGCCGCCGCGGCGGCCTCGCACGACCGGGTGGCGCTGGACCGGATGCTCATCGACCAGCTGCCGCTGATCGTCAAGGAGGCCGCGGGCGGCCTGGCCGGCGCCAACGTTAATGTGCTCAACGGCGCCGACGGCCTCAGCGAGATCGCGGCCGGCCTGGTCAGCCAGGGCCTGACCATCCTCGACTCGGTCCGCAAGAACCTCAACGGCGACGCCTCGGAGTCGGGCAGCGAGATAGCGCTGCGCGGACAGGCGGCCTCGAACGACGGGCGCGGCGGCCGGACGGACGGTCCGGTCACCATCGACTGACGGACATCTCGGGACCACGGCGGACGCGGTCGCGACAGCGGCCGGTACGGCCGGGCGCGCGGGCGGACATCCGGCCCGCACGCCCGGCCGCCGTCGTCAGTCCCGGGGGCGCAGGTCCTTGACCCGCTGGATCTTGCCGACCGACCGCTCCAGGGTCTCCGGGTCCACCACGGTCACCTCGACGGAGACGCCCACGCCGTCCTTGACGCCCCGGGCGATCGCCGCCGCCGCGCCCGCCCGCTGCTCGGCGCCCGCTCCCGCGCGGGCCTCGGCGAAGACCGCCATGTGGTCCAGCCGCCCGCGCCGGCTCAGCTCGATCCGGAAGTGCGGCGCCACCCCCGGCGTGCGCAGCACGATCTCCTCGACCTGGCTCGGAAAGACATTGACGCCGCGCAGGATGATCATGTCGTCGCAGCGGCCGCTGATCTTCTCCATCCGCCGGAAGGCGGGCCGTGCGGTGCCCGGCAGCAGCCGGGTGAGATCCCGGGTGCGGTAGCGGATCACCGGCATCGCCTCCTTGGTCAGCGCGGTGAGCACCAGTTCGCCCCCCGCGCCCTGCGGCATCACCTCGTCGGTGAGCGGATCGACCACCTCCGGATAGAAGTGGTCCTCCCAGATGTGCAGCCCGTCCTTGGTCTCCACGCACTCCTGCGCCACCCCCGGGCCGATCACCTCGGAGAGCCCGTAGATGTCGACCGCGTCGATGCCCAGCCGCTGCTCGATCTCCGTCCGCATGCCCTCGGTCCACGGCTCCGCCCCGAAGATCCCGACGCGCAGCGAGGTGCTGCGCGGGTCGACGCCCTGCCGCTCGAACTCGTCAAGCAGGGTGAGCATGTAGGAGGGGGTGATCATGATGATCTCGGGTGCGAAGTCCTGGATGATGCGCACCTGCCGCGCCGTCATGCCCCCGGAGGCGGGGATGACCGTGCAGCCGGCCCGCTCGGCGCCGTAGTGCGCGCCGAGGCCGCCGGTGAACAGCCCGTAGCCATAGGCGACATGGACCTTGTGACCGGGCCGGCCGCCCGCGGCGCGGATCGAACGGGCCACCACGTCGGCCCACAGGGACAGATCCGCCTCGGTGTAACCGACCACGGTGGGCCTGCCGGTGGTGCCGCTGGAGGCGTGCAGCCGCCGCACCTGGGACATCGGCACGGCGAACATCCCGAACGGGTACGCGTCCCGCAGATCCGCCTTGGTCGTGAACGGGAAGCGGGCCAGGTCGGCCAGCTCGCGGCAGTCGTCGGGACTCACCCCCGCGGCGTCGAACTTGCGCCGGTACACCTCGACATGGTCGTAGGCGAGCCGCAAGGTGCTCTGGAGCCGCTTGAGTTGCAGGGCGCGCAGCTCCTCGGGGCCCAACCGCTCCGCCGGATCAAGCAGTTCGGCCGGCACCGGTCCGGCCGTCCCTGTCCGCGCCGCCCCGCCGCCCATGACGATCTCCCTCGCACTCGTCGCCCGCACCGACCGACCGATCGTTCGGTGCGACGTCACGCCTAAAGAATCAGCATCGGCAGGGGCTGTCAAGGCCGGCGGCACGCTCCTGCCACCCGGTCGCCACCGGCCTCTCGACCGCCGGGCGAGCGGGCCGTCACGGGCGGCGGGCGCGGGTGCGGTAGCCGGCGATCTTGGCGAGGTTGCCGCAGCGGTCCATCGAGCACCAGCGCCGGCGCCGGGCCTGCGAGTCGTCGAGGAAGAGCAGCGAGCAGCCGGGATTCCCGCATTCCTTGACCCGCCCGGCCAGTGGACCGCCGAGCAGCGTCACCGCGTCCCGGGCGACGGTGGCCAGCGCGGCGCCGCCCCCGCCGGGACCGGCCGGCCGGCGCAGGGACAGGCCCCCGCCGTCCTCGGCGAGCCGTGGCACCAGGTCGGGACCGGCGGCGGCCTCGTTGACGGCCTCGACGTCGGCGCGCCGCGGGGCCCGGGCGGCCACGGTGTCCACCACCAGGCGGTACAGCGCCTCGCGCAGCTCCCGGGCCGCCGCCACGGTCTCCCTCGGTCAGCGGCGGTTCGCCGTCGCCGCGCAGACCGGCCAGCCGGAACCAGCGGGCGAGGGCGGCCGGGTCGGGCAGCCGCTCGGTGGGCGCGGTGCGGCGTTTGCCGAGGGTCGCCACGAAATCCAGGCAGGGCCGCCCGCCGACGAACCGGAACGGCCCCCGGACTCCCCCCGCCTCCTCGGACGCGTCGGGCTCCTCCCGCTCGACCGGCCCCACGGGTCAGCCGGTCCGGCCGGTTCGGCGGCGCGGCGCGCGGCGGATTCGCTGGTCACCCCACGACGGTAGCACTTGACACCGGTTCATACGGTGTCGGAAGGTGGGCGCCGGATCAACCGGCCCCGGCGCAGGAACAGGTGGCACATGCGAGCGATACGGATCGACGCGTTCGGCGGACCCGAGGTCCTGACCCCGGTCGAGCTGCCCGACCCGGTGGCGGGACCGGGTGAGGTCCTGATCCGGATCGCGGCCGCGGGGGTGAACCGGGCGGACGCGCTGACCCGCGCCGGCACCTACCACCGGGCCGGAAAGCCGCCGCTGATCCCCGGGCTGGAGGCGTCGGGCACCGTGGTCGCGGTGGGGGAGGGCGTCGCGGACATCACCGCCGGGCAGCGGGTGATGGCGCAGGGCGCCGCGAACAGCCCCGGCTTCTACGCCGAGTTGGCGGCCGTGCCCGCCGAGCGGGTGACCGCGCTGCCGGACGGGGTGGATCTGGCGTCCGCGGCGGGCCTGCCGATCGCCTGGCTGAGCGCCTGGTACTGCCTGCACCGCTTGGGCGGGCTCGCCGCGGGCCGGACCGTCGTCGTGCAGGCCGCGGCCAGTGGAGTCGGCAGCGCGGCGGTCCAGATAGCGGCGGCGGCCGGCGCCCGGGTGATCGCGGTGGCGGGTTCACCGGCCAAGACGGCCTGGGTGGCCGGGTTCGGCGCCCACCACACGGTGGACAGCTCCGCCTTCCCCGGTGACGCGGCCGTCGACGAGGTGCTGCGGCTGACCGGCGGCGCCGGCGCGGACCTGGTGCTCGACACGGTCGGCGGCGACGTCTTCGCCCACAGCCTGCGCCAGACCGCCTTCGCCGGCCGGGTGGTCGCCCTGTCCAACGTGGCGCTGCGGCCCAGCACCGTCGACACCCGCGACTTCTACCCCAAGAACGTCTCCATCCACGGCTTCCAGCTCACCGGCCTGATCGAGCACGGCTACGATCCCCGACCCGATCTGCGCACCGTCGCCGAAGCGGTCGCGGACGGCACCTTCCGGATCCCGATCGAGTCGGCCTTCCCGCTGCACGAGGCGTCCCGCGCGCACCGGCGCCTGGAGGACCGCGCCAACCTCGGCAAGATCATCCTCACCGTGCAGGAGTGACGGGACTCGAACCCGCGGCCACCCCCGGCCCGCGCCGGGCCCTTCCACCAGGCGCCCCACCAGGCCCTCCACCGGCCGCTCCCCGATGGCGGCCGGGGCGGAGCCGGGATAGGA
>NZ_FMCH01000119.1 GCF_900091855.1 Streptomyces sp. DvalAA-14 | reverse complement strand
CTGGCGGATGCGCGGCCGGTGCATCTGCTGACGACGGAGGGTCTGGCGGCGCGGCTTCCGTCGCACGATGTGCCGTTCACTCTGCTGGACCGCGCGGTGTTGGCGGCGCTGCCGCCGGCTGGGGTGCCCATGGTCGGGGCGCTCGCGGACCATCCCGCGTATGTGATCTACACCTCGGGCTCCACCGGCCGCCCCAAGGGCGTCACCGTCACCCACCGCGGCTTCCACCACCTGGTCCGCAGCCAGATCGGCGTCCTCGGAATGGGTCCGGGCAGCGCGGTGCTCCAGATGGCCTCACCCAGCTTCGACGCCGCCTTCTCGGAGATCTCCTCCGCGCTGCTGAGCGGCGCGACGCTGGTGATGGCCGACGCCGACGCGCTGCTGCCGAACGCCGGACTGGCCGAGACGATCCGGGAGTTCGGCATCACCCATGTGACGCTCACCCCGGCCGTGCTCGCCGCGATGCCCCCCGACGACACCGTCCTGTCCGGTGCCACCATCCTGCTGGCCGGCGAGGCGTCCACCCCGCAGCTCGTGCGGCAATGGGCCGGCGGACGCAAGGTCTTCAACGGCTACGGCCCGACCGAGACCACCGTCTGCGTCACCATGAGCCCCCGACTGGCCGCCGAAGGCCCGCACGCCCCGACCCACACCGTGCCCATCGGCTCGCCCGTGCTCAACAGCCGCCTGTATGTGCTGGATGCGGCGCTCGCGCTGGTCCCGCCGGGTGTCACGGGTGAGTTGTATGTGGCGGGTCCGGCGTTGGCCCGTGGTTATCTGGGTCGGCCGGGTCTGACGGCGGGGCGTTTCGTGGCGGATCCGTTCGGTCCGGCGGGCAGTCGGATGTACCGGACCGGGGATCTGGTCCGCTGGAATGCCGACGGGCTGCTGGAGTACGTCGGCCGGGCCGACGACCAGGTCAAGCTGCGCGGTTTCCGTATCGAACTCGGTGAGATCGAGGCGGCGTTGGCCGCCCAGGACGGCGTCACCGCGGCCTGCGCCGTCGTCCGCGAGGACCAGCCCGGCGACCGCCGGATCGTCGCCTACCTGACCACCACCGGCGCGGCCGGCGACATCGGCCCGGGCGGGCGGCCGATGGACGCGGCCCCGCTGCGTACGGCGCTGGCCGCCACCCTGCCCGACTACATGGTGCCGTCGGCATTCGTCGAACTCCCGGCGCTGCCGCTGACTCCCAACGGCAAGGTCGACCGGCGCGCCCTCCCGGCGCCCGACACCACCGGCCGCGGCCGGGCCGGACGCGCTCCGCGGACCCCGCAGGAGGAGACCCTGTGCGGACTGTTCGCCGATCTGCTCGGCGTGTCAGCGGTCTTCGTCGACGACGACTTCTTCCTGCTCGGCGGCCACTCGCTGCTGGCCACCCGGCTGATCAGCCGGATCCGGTCGGTGCTGGGCGTGGAACTGTCGGTACGCGACCTGTTCGAGCACCCCACCGTCGCCGAACTCGCCCGGATCACCGCGGGCGCGGGAGGCGGCCGACAGCGGGTGGCGGCGCGGGTACGGCCCGAGGCGCTGCCCCTGTCCTTCGCCCAACGGCGGTTGTGGTTCCTCAACCGGCTGGAAGGCCCGAGCGCGACGTACAACATCCCGCTGACCGTCCGACTCGACGGCGTCCTCGACGTCCCCGCGCTCCGGGCGGCCCTCATCGACGTCGCCGGCCGGCACGAGACGCTGCGCACCCGCTACCCCGAAGCCGACGGCAGCCCGCAGCAGGTGGTCCTGCCGCTGCGGGAGGCGACTCCGCGCCTGCTGCTGCGCGAATTGGGCCACGGGGACATCGACGACCATGTGGCCCGGGCGGTGGCCCAGCCGTTCGACGTGACGACGGATCTGCCGCTGCGGGCCTGGCTGTTCCGCCAGTCGGCGGACTGCCACACCCTGGTCGTGGTCGTGCACCACATCGCCGCCGACGGCTGGTCCCTGGACCCGCTGACCCGGGACCTGGCCGCCGCCTACCGGGCCCGCCTCGAAGGGCAGCCGCCGAACTGGGCGCCGCTGCCGGTGCAGTACGCCGACTACACGCTCTGGCAGCACGAGCTGCTGGACGGCGCCGACAACGCTCTCGCCGAGCAGCAACTCACTTACTGGCGGCATGCGTTGCGCGGTCTGCCGGAGCAAGTGAGCCTTCCGCAGGACCGTCCTCGTCCGGCCGTCACCACCCACCGCGGCGACATCCACTCCACCACCCTCGACGCCGAGCTCGGGCGCGGGCTACGGCGGTTGGCGCAGGACACGGGCACGAGTCTGTTCATGGTGCTGCAGGCCGGTCTCGCGCTGCTGCTGCACCAGCACGGTGCCGGAACCGATATTCCGCTGGGTACGCCGATCGCGGGCCGTACCGACGATTCGCTGGACGAGTTGGTGGGTTTCTTCGTCAACTCGCTGGTGCTGCGCACCGATCTGTCCGGCGACCCTACATTCCGGGAGCTGCTGGCGCGGGTACGTGACCAGGACCTCAGTGCGTACCAGCACCAGGACCTGCCCTTCGAGCGGCTGGTGGAAGACCTCAACCCGGTCCGGACCCAGAGCCAGTCCCCGCTCTTCCAGACCATGCTCGTCCTGCAGAACCAGCAGACCGCCCGCCTCGACCTGCCCGGCATCACCGCGACCCCGCTGACCGGGCACGGCGGCGTCAGCAAATTCGACCTCACCTTCTCCTTCAGTGAACTGCCGGACGAGGGCGGCCTGCACGCAGCCGTGGAGTTCGCCACCGAACTGTTCGACACCGCGACCGTCGCGCGGCTGCTCGACCGGTTCGCCCACCTGCTCGACCGGCTCACCGCCGACCCCGACCGTCGTCTCGCCGCGTACCCCGCGCTCACCGACCAGGAGCGGGCCGACGTACTGGCCCTGGGATGCGGGCAGGTCGTCGGGATGCCGGCCGCGACCTTCCCGCGGCTGTTCGTCGAGCAGGCGGCACGGGCCCCGGAGGCCGTCGCCGTACGCGACGGGTTCCAGGCGCTGACCTACGGCGAACTGGACGCGCAAGCGAACCAGTTGGCCCACCACCTGATCGCTCGCGGCGTGACCCCGGAGTCCGTGGTCGCCCTGGCGCTGCCCCGACGGGTGGAGTTGGTGCTCGCGGTGCTGGCGGTGTTCAAGGCGGGCGCCGCCTACCTGCCGCTGGACCCCGCTTATCCGCGGGGCCGCCTCGCCTACATGATCGGCGACGCGCAGCCCGTCCACCTGGTCACCACCCGGGATCTCGCCGCCCAACTCCCGCCCACCGACGTCCCCACCACCCATCTCGCCGGGTTCGCCGAGTTCGCCGCGTGGCCCGTCACCGAACCGCCCGTCCGGCGTCTCCCCGACCAACCGGCCTACGTGATCTACACCTCCGGTTCGACCGGCCGCCCCAAGGGCGTCACCGTCACCCACCGCGGTGTGGCGAGCCTCCTGCGCACCCACGCCGACATCCTCGGCGTCACCGCCGACAGCACGGTGCTCCAGATGGCGTCCCCCAGCTTCGACGCGGCTTTCTGGGAGCTGGCCATGGCGCTCGGCAGCGGCGCCACCCTGATCCTCGGCGACCCCGCCGCCCTGCTCCCCGGTCGCGAACTGACCGCGCTGGCGGCCCGCGAGGGCATCACCCATGTGACGCTGACGCCGGCCGTACTCGCCACGACGCCGTACGACGCCCAGGCCTTCGCCGGAGCCCGCATGGTCCTGGCCGGTGAGGCGTGCACCCCGGAGCTGGTGCGCCGCTGGGCGCCGGGCCGCCGGATCCACAACGCGTACGGCCCGACCGAGACCACCGTCTGCGCCGCGATCAGCGCACCCCTGGCCGCCCATGGCCCCGGCGCCCCCACCCACACCGTGCCGATCGGCGGCCCGGTGCACAACGCACAGGTCTACGTGCTGGGCGACACCCTCGATCTCCTGCCGCCCGGTGTCACGGGTGAGTTGTATGTGGCGGGTCCGGCGTTGGCCCGTGGTTATCTGGGTCGGCCGGGTCTGACGGCGGGCCGTTTCGTGGCGGATCCGTTCGGTCCGGCGGGCAGTCGGATGTACCGGACCGGGGATCTGGTCCGCTGGAATGCCGACGGGTTGCTGGAGTACGTCGGCCGGGCCGACGACCAGGTCAAGCTGCGCGGCTTCCGTATCGAACTGGGCGAGATCGAGGCGGCGTTGGCTGCCCAGGACAGCGTCACCGCGGCCTGCGCCGTCGTCCGCGAGGACCAGCCCGGCGACCGCCGGATCGTCGCCTACCTGACCTCGACCGAGGGTCGGACCCCGCCCGCGCAGGCGGAGTTGCGGGCCGCACTGGCCGCCGGCCTGCCCGACCACATGATCCCGGCTGCCTTCGTCCACCTCCCCGCGCTGCCCCTGACCCCCAACGGCAAAGTGGACCGCCGGGCGCTGCCGGCGCCCGGCCCGGCGAGTTCGGCCGGCGGCCGGCCCCCGCGTACCCCGCAGGAAGAGGTCCTCTGCGAGGTCTTCGGTCAATTGCTCGGCGTACCCCGACTCACCATCGACGACGACTTCTTCCAACTCGGCGGTCATTCGCTGCTGCTGGTCCGGCTGGCCCGGCGCGTCGACGAGCTGTTCGGCGTACGGCTGCCGATCCGGGCCCTGTTCACCGCGACGACGGTCGCCGCGGTGGCCCGGCTGCTCGACCGGGCCGGCGAGGGCGACGCGGTCACCGGGCCCGTCGACCTGGTCAAGGAAGTGGAACTGCTGGGCGGCGTCCGCCGCACCCGGGCAGCCGGACCCACCGGCGGCGCCGGCCGGACGCTGCTCACCGGCGCCACCGGTTTTCTCGGCGCGTTCCTGCTGCGGGACCTGCTGGAGTCCACCGACGAGCCGGTCGAGTGCCTGGTCCGGGCGGACAGCGCCGAACAGGGCCTGCACCGCCTCCGGGCCGCGCTCACCCACTACGGCCTGTGGCGGGCCGACTACGAACGCCGGATCGTCGCCCTGCCCGGGGACCTGTCCGCCCCGTCGCTGGGCTGGGACAAGCAGGCGCTGACCGCACTGAGCCGGCGCGTCGGCACCGTGCTCCACAACGGTGCGGACGTCAACGTCGTCGCCCCGTACGGGAGTCTGCGGGCCGCGAACGTCGGCGGCACCCGGGAACTGCTCCGGGTGGTGGCGGACTCCGCCGCCGGGGTCCTGCACTACGTCTCCACGACCAGCGTCTACGCGCCCGGCGGCGACAACCGGGCGGCGGTCACCGAGACCACGCCGCCCGGTCCGCCGGACGCGCTGACCAGCGGGTACGCCCAGAGCAAGTGGGTCGCGGAAGGCATCGTGGCAGAGGCCCGGCGGCACGGCGTGCCCGTACACGTGCACCGCCCCGGCCGGATCGCCGGCGATCGCACCACCGGGGTGTGCCAGGAGCAGGATCTGCTCTGGCAGTTCGTCAAGGGATGCGTGCAGGCGGGCGCCGTGCCGGAGGGGGCGACGGAGTCGACCGGGTGGGTCCCGGTGGACCACGTCAGCGCCGCGATCGTCCGGCTGACCGCCGAACGGCTCCCGGCCGACGCCGACTTCCACTTCACCGATCCGTCCGCGCCGACCGTCGACCAGGTCTTCGACGCGCTGCGCGGCCGCGGCTTCGCCCTCGAACAGGTCCCGGTGGATGGGTGGTTGGAGCGGGTCGGGGCGCAGACCGACAACGTGGCCCAACTGCTGCTGGGCATGCGGTCCGACGCGCGGGCCGATGCCCGCTCCGGTGCCCGCTCCCATGCCCGCCCCGATGCGCAGGCCGCCGAACGCACCGGGGCCCCGGAGACCGCGCCGCCGCCCGCCCGCGCCTTCGACTCCTCCCGCACGGCGGCGGAGTTGAGCCGCCTCGGCCTCGCGGCACCGCGGATCACCGACGCCACGATCCGCACCTACGTCGACTACTTCGTCCGCAGCGGATTCCTGCCCGCGCCGCCGTCCTCCCCCGGCACCGGTCACTGACCGCCGCCGCCACCCCTTTCCGGGCGCCACCCGGCCGCCCGGCCACCCACCCCCGAGGAGAACGATGATCCACGCCCGGCGCCACCGCGCCCTGGCCCTTCGCGCGTCCGCCGTGCTGCTGGCGGCGGCGACCCTCGCCCTGCCGACCGTGGCCCACGCCGACACCCCCACGGCGGACGCGGCGGTGACCCTGACCGCCGTGCCGCACTTCGCCCTGCTCGCCCCGTCGATCGTCTACACCGTACGGGTCACCGACAACGGGCCCGACGCGCTGACCGGCGCCCGGGTGACCACCGCCGTGGCCGACGTCCTCACCCCGGAGTCCGGCGGCGCCTGCACCACCAACCCGGGCAGTGCCGTGTGCTCCTTCGGGCCGATCGCGTCGGGCTCCTCGCAGACCCAGACGTTCACCCTCCCGATCAACCCGGTCACCGTCGCCCTGACCCTCCGGGCCACCGCGACCATCACCGCGTCCTCCGCGGCCGACCCGGACACCACCAACAACACCGAGACGGTGGACTGCACTTACCTGACCGCTCTCGACGCGCACTGCTCCTGAACCACGGCCGCTCCTGTGGCGGACGCCGGCTCCGGCCGGCGTCCGCACCACCCCGGGACGCGGCGCCGGTACCGGCTGCCGGGGGCGGATCCGATCTGTCCGCACCCCGCGTCCCGGACCTCGCTCCCTCACAGTCCGGACGGGTCCTCGCCCACCGTGGCGTCGAAGCACTGCTGCTTGCCGCCTGCCGCGGGCAGGAAGCAGGCCCGGACGACCGTTCCGGGACGGGTCACGCTCATGGGGGTGTAGACGTAGGTGTCCGCGTCGGTCCGGTCCCGGACCCGGGCGCCGCGCATGGTCTCCCTCATCCATCCCGTTCCGCCCGTTCCGCCCGTTCCGCCCGTTCCGCCCGTCCCGCCTGTCCGCATCTCGATCCGGTCGCCGATCCGGCCGCCCCACATCCGGGCCCAACTGGTCCCGCACACCACGCTGTAGCGCAGCTGGACCGAGGCTCCGGTGGCGGTGCGGCGCTCCAGAAGGGTTTCCGGCGCGGCGGCGCACATCATCGCCATCGGGTCCTCGCCCTCGCAGCCGGCCTGACGGCACCGCGGGCCGGCGGCGGACGGGAGCGCCGACGGTGCGGCCGCGGCGGTCCGGCGGTGCGGGAGGAGGAACGAGGTCGCCGCGACCGCCCCCAGCACCACCGCGAGGACCGACATGAGGACGGCGGCGGCCGCCGTTCCCCGGTGGCCCCCGAGGGGGGTGCTCCGCTTCGGCGCCGGCGCGGGAGCCGGTGCCGGAGTGGGCGCGGGAGCGGGAGCCGGGGTCGGAGCCGGGGCCGCCGGGGTCGGGGGCGGCGGTGGAGCTGGGGGAGCCGGTGCCGGCGCGGGTGCCGCGGCCGTACCGGGTGCGGGTGCGGGTGCGGGCGCCGGGTTCGCGTCCGGGGCCGTCTTCCCGGCGGCAGCGGCCGGCGACGGCGTCGCCTCTTTCGCCCGGCCGCCCCACTCCGACTCGGCGATCTCCCACAGCGCCAGACAGTGCCCCTCGGGCTCGTTCGCGAGGCGGCACAGCGCCTGGACGGCGGCCCGCGGCGGGAGCGCCTTGCCGTTGAGATACCGCTCCCAGGACGACTTGCTGAACGCGGTCGCCGCCGCGAGCCCCGCCAGGCTCAGGCCCGTTTGCGCCTTCAACTGCCGCACCGCGGCGGTCAGTCGGGCGCCCTCCGGTGATGACGCCGGCAGCGTCATCCGCGCAGCGCCTTCCAGGTCTTCGGTCCGATGATGCCGTCGACGACCAGACCGGACCGCTGCTGCATGACCATCACGGCGCGCTGCGTCAACGGACCGAACATCCCGTCGATGCCCCCCGGCGAGATGCCTGCCCGGCGCAGCAGGCACTGCGCCTCGGCCACGCCGGGCCCGACCGCGCCGTAGCCGAGGTTGGCGTCGGGACTGCGGCTGATACCCGCGGACCAGAGCCCGCCGACGCGCTCGATCCGGCAGGTGTACGGGGGAGGCGACGACGATGCCGCGGCGGTGGACGGGACGGCGGGGGCGGCCGCCGGTGCGCCGCTGTCGTCGAGCCGCAGGACGAGCAGGACCGCCGTGGAAATGGCGAGTACCAGGGCCACCGCGCCGGCCACGAGCGCCAGGCGCAGCGAATGCCCGGGCGTCAGCGTACTTCCGGCCCCCTCCGCCGGGCAGGACTCCTCCGCCGGGCAGGCCCCGTCCGTGAGGCAGGCGCCGCCCTCCGCCGGGCCGACCGGTTCGGCGGGGCCGACGAGTTCGGCGGGGCCGGGGGCTTGCGCCGCTGCCTCCGGTCGCGCGGCCGGTGCCTCGACTCCCGTGGGCGGGAGTTCCGGCTCCGGGGTTTTCGCCGCCGCCTCCACCGGACATTCCGCCAGTTCCGTGGCGGCCCCTTCGGCGGAGTCTGCCGTCGCGGCTCCGTTCGCGCGCGCGCTGCCCCAGGTGTGGGCGGCGACCTCGCGCAACGCGAGCAGCCGGACCGGATCGAGGCCCGCGATCCGGGCCAGCGCCTCCACGGCCTCCCGGGGCGGCAGCGACCTGCCGCCCAGATAGCGTTCCCACGACTTCGCGCTGTAGCCCGTCTTCGTCGACAGCTGTCGCAGGCTCAAACCGCTGTGATCCTTCAACAGGCGTAACCGCGCCACCAACTGCCGCATCCGCGGATCCAGTTCGGTGGGCAGCGCCTTCCAGCGCGGCATCTTTCCCCCAGTCGCGGTCAGGACCGTGTTCAGCAGCCCCCCGTTCCGACGCATTGTGCATGAGCATTCCCACCTCTGCCACTGCCGTCCCGCCGCACCGTCCCGCCGGGCGACGCCGTCGCAGGTCAGCGGACCGGGCGTCCCACGAAGCCGTCACTTGGCGGACAGCCGTGGCCGGGCCGGCCGGTCTCCCCGCACTGTGGTGGCACCACCTGCTCGCCGGCCGGGCCAGGTGCCGACCCACGATCCGAAAGAGGAACGCATGCGATCGAATGCTTTGGCCAGGACCATCGTCGGTCTCACCGCCGTCGCCGGCATCGCCGCCGGCAGCCTGGCGACCGCAAGCACGAGTTTCGCGGCGCCCGCGCCGGCCTCCCAGTCGGTGGTGAGCGCGCACCCCTTCTCCGCGCTCACCACCCAGAACTTCGGCCTGAACACCGCCCAGGCGGAGAATGTGCAGAGGTTCCTGGCCGAGTACTGGGGCTACACCGACGGCATCGACGGGCAGCTGGGCACCAACAGCTGGAAGGCGTTCCAGCGCTGCCTCGCCCAGTACTGGGGTTACACCGGCGCGATCGACGGCGACCCCGGCACCAACACCATCAAGGCCCTCCAGCGCCTGCTGAAGGACAGCTACGGCTACACCGGCGCGATCGACGGCGTCGCCGGGTCCGGAACCCAGGCGGCGTTCAAGCGCTTCGCCGGCTGACACCCCCCACCACCAGAGCCCGCGGTCCGTCCTGCACGGGGAGGACGGGCCGCGGCCTGCCGTCCCCCACCGCCCGGCGGACGCCCGGCGAAGGTCCGTCCCCACCTCCACCCCCACCCCCACTGCCTCGCACGGGGGCCGCGGCGTCCGGGCGTCGACGCGCGACCCTACGCCGAGGACGTCAGGCGGCGGGCCATGCCCCGGTAATCGATGACGAGGCCGGCCGGGTCGAATTCCAGTTCGCTGCTGTAGTCGCCCGACGTGTAGCGGACGCGCGCGCCGCCGGTGGTGCGGGACAGGTGGGCGTAGTGCTGGCGGGACGGCCGGACGGTCAGGTCGGGTACCGAGACGAAGGCCATCAGGAAGTCCTGTTCGCCCGGGCCCCGGTGCAGGCCGTGCCGGAGCACGGGCATGGAATTGGTGAGCGGGCACAGCCCCAGGTCGCAGTCGAGGGCGCGGTGCAGACCGCTCAGCGGCTCCCCGTCGGCCGTCCAACGGCCGTCGTCGTGGCGGCGCAGGTCCAACTCGCGGGTGGCGGCGGACGATTCGGCGGTCACCTGGAGTCGGCGGGTGACGAAGTCCGGCCCGGTTTCCAGCGCGTACGAGATCCAGTACGCCTCGGGAATCGTCCCGACCGCCCGGCCCCGCGCCCGCAGGGTGTCACCGTCGCGTTCGATCCAGGAGGTCTCGAAACCGCCGCTCTCGGTCACTTCCCAGCTGGGAACGTGGTGCGTCGTCACGCCCCCAACTGTAGTGGCCGACGGGCCGCGGTCGCCGGGGTGTGCGGGTCGGGCGGGAGCCCCTGGGACCCCGGCGCCCGCCCCGGCGGTTGACGGGCTACCTCTTCCGGCTGCGGCGCTTCACGGTCGCGCCGCGGATCAGCAAGTGGACTTCCCACGCGATGGACAGTGCCGCCGCCGCTATCCAGATCAGCTTGAACACGGTCTGGGTGTCGGAACTCTTCGCAATGGAGATCATGCCGCTGATGAGCAGCACCGCCGCGACGCATTGACGCGCGGTAATGGCACCGTTTGCTACGTTTTTCAAGGGACATCCACCCTGGGTTCTCGCCGCGGACACGAAGATGGCGCGCCATCGCGGCGGTTGCCCCCCGCCCCGCCCGCAGGGCGGGAGCGGCAGCCCCATCCGCCCGGCGTCCCCATCATGACCAGCGGATCCGCCGTTGATCACCGGCACACCCTAACGACGCGCCCGGGCACGGCGGTTGCGCACCCGCCGCACCGCTCGCCCGCCGGGCCCGCCCACCGGAGCGGACGGCCCGACGGCGCCGCAGCGCAGCGGCGAGGGGAACGGCAAGCGGGAAACGGCGAGCGGAACGGCGAGAGGGGGTGTCAGCGCACGTGGACCGTCACCGTGACGGTCTTGAGCACGGCCGGGAGCTTGGTGGTGTCGACCTTCAGGATCTCGCCGTTGTCCGTCCGGCCCGTGGGCGGCAGCACCTTCTGGTGGACGGTCCACTTCCCGTCGGGGTCGACAGCGATGGTGTCGATGCCGAAGTCGTCGTCGTTGGACAGGTACACCGTCCGGCCGGCGTCCGTGGTGGCCACGCCCTCGACCTTGTCGTGCGCGAAGAACGCCCCGCTGGGGTCGAGTTGGCTCACCAGCGTGCCGACGTTGAGGTACGGCTGCTTCTGCGCGACGTTGACGCCGGCGCCGGTGAGCGCGGTGAGCGCCGCATTGGTGCCGGCCGTTCCGACGAAGGCCTCGGGGGACTTGCCGCCGATCGTCAGGCCGCTGACGTCGGTCGCGCCGTTGATGTCGACCTCGTAGAGGGACTTCTGCGCGAACGGCTGGAAGTTGCCGTCGCGCTCGTCGACCAGAAACTTCGTGCTGGACAGCGCGGTGATCTCGCTGTTGGCGTCACCGGTGGTGGCCGGGTTGTCCAGCAGGTAGAGGTACTGCTTGGACTGGTACGTGTGCAGGTTGATGGTGATGATGCGGGTCGCGGCGACGTTGGCGGCCTTGGTGCTGCCGAGGTCCGGCTGCTGCAGCGCGGACTGCATGACGCCCACCAGGGTGGATCCGTCCGGGGTGATCGTCAGGCCTTCCATGCCCTTGTTCTTGGCGCGGTTGGCGAGTTCGGGCGGAAGGTATCCGATGATCTTGTGCGACGCGTTGTCCGGGCTGTTCCGGTACGGGGTCAGCCGGCCCAACTCGTAGCCGTTGGCGTCGAAGTGGGTGATGTACGGCCCGTACTCGTCCGAGATCCAGAACGTGCCGTCCGGCAGTGCGACCAGGCCCTCGGAGTCGTAGCCGTACGGGTCCTTGGCGACCGGCGTCGGCGTACCGCCGTGGGCGTTCGTCGCGGCGACGTCGTCGATCACCTCGCTCGTGTCGTGCGGCGGGCGGCCGCTGTACTTCACGCCGCCGAGGCTCTTCGGCCCCCGCAAGGTGACCTGCTTGAGCAGTTCGGCCTTGCCGTTGACGAGCTTGAACTCGCCGATCTCGGGGGAGAAGTCGGGGACCATCTCCGACTTGTTGCCGTCGGGGGCGTCGGCGTTCGGGCCGCGGTCGGTGAGGCCGTAGAAGTAGCCGGACTTGCCGGGGACCGGGGCCAGCGACGAACCGTAGCCCTCACCGGAGATCTGGGTGGTGGTGCCGCCCGGGCCGGCGACCTCGGCGAGCGGCGGCAGGGGAGCGCCGTTCGCCTGGGTGTCCTTGAACAGCTGTACGGCGTCGGTCGTCGTGTACGTGAAGGTGTCCGTGCCCTTGAAGCCGGACTTCGGCGTGTACGTGAACGTGCCGTCCGCGTCGACCGAAGCGGTGCCGTCGGCCGGCGCGGTGTGCCGCACGACCGCGGTGGCGCCGACGTCGTTGCGCAGGACGTTGCCGGTCACCGTGCCGTGGCCGGAGAACGAGTCGGCGGTCGCGCCGAAGTCGTGCGTCGGGGCCGACAGCCAGCCGGCCGTGTGGGCCGCGGCGGTGCCGGTACCCACCACGGCGACGGTGGCACCGATCGCGATGGCGATCCGGAGCCGCTTGCGGGAGAGGGGTCGTGAAGTCATACCCGTGAACCTGTCGGTCAGGAATGAACTCCCGGCCGATTTCCGGTGAACCGCCGGTTCAGGAAGAAGGCACTTCGGTCGCTTTCGATTTCCGGCGTTTTCGCTGATGGCCGTGGGGTCACTGGGGTCGATGAGCGGCGGCCGCGCGGGCGGCCCCGCTCTCTCAGCCCGCGTCGGCGTCGACGTCGGCCAGCACGGTGGGCAGCGGCCCGCCCGGCCCGCCGTCCATGTCGACGCTCACCGTGAGCCGCGTTCCGTACGGAAGGGTGGTCCGGGTGCTGACCGGATCGGCGAAACCGTCCTCCAGCGAGCTGCAGGCAGGCCCCGTCACGGACCACTGCGGGTCCGGCTTCGGGGCGGGCAGGTGGTTGGCACCGAGCCACTGCTGCAGGTGCACCGTGTCCGTGGTGAAGGCCATGGCCAGCAAGGTCGGCGGTTCGCTCGCGGTGAGATACGTGAGGTGCCGCGCCCCTGTCGGCAGGAACAGCCCCACGTGCTGGGCCAGTTCGGTCAGCGGCTCCGAACTCCCCGCGCAGGCACGGGAATCCGACGCCGGGAATCCGGGCTCCGTCGCGCGGTGCACCCCCCACCCGACCAGCCCGCCGAGGACGAGCACCAGCGCGCAGAAGAGCGCCCACCGCCTGCGGGGCGGACGGCCCTCGGTTCCCTCCGCCGCCAGCGGCCGGTCGAGCGACTCATGTGTCACCGCTGGACCCTAGCGGACGGCGCGCGGCGGGCTCCCGGCGGCGGTCGGGTGCCGGGCATCGGGCGAGCCGGGCCGCGGCTCGTACCTCCGGGTCGGCGCCGGGCCGTTCGCCGGGTCGCCGACACAGGGCCCGGGTCCTACCCTGCCGGGATGGGTGGTGTGGATCGTGCGGGCGGCGCGGTGGTCGGTTCGGCGGTGGGGGACGCGCTGGGCGCGCCGTTCGAGTTCGGGGCGGCGGGCGTGTTTTCGGCCCGGTTCGCCGAGCCGGGGTACGGCGGAGAGATGTGCGGGGGCGGCGGCTGGGAGCCGGGGGAGGCCACGGATGACACGCAGATGGCGGTGTGCGTGGCCGAGTCGCTGCTGGAGCGGGGCGGGTTGGATCTGCCGGACGTGTTCGCGCGCTTCCAGCGGTGGGCGGCGGCCGATCCGAAGGACATCGGATTGCAGACCGAGGATGTCCTGACCAACGGCCTGCCGTGGGACGGTGCCGCCGCGGAGCACTTCCGCACCCATCACCGGGCCGCCGGGAACGGTGCGTTGATGCGGGCGGCCACCTCCGGGGTGTACTTCGCCGGGCGCGGCCGTGCGGCCACCATGGCGGCCGGGCGCCGCCTGGCGGCTCTCACGCACGGGGACCCCGCCGCGTGGGAGGGCACCGCGATCTTCCACGAACTGCTGCGCGTCGCGCTGAACGGTGCGGACCCGTTCGCCGCGGTTCCCGACGCCCTGGCCGCGGCTCACCCTGATCACCGCGGGCGCTACGCGACCGTACTGGCCCCGGACTGGCACCCCGAGCAGGCAACGGAGTTCAACGGCGCGGTCTGGCCCTGCCTCGGCTCGGCCGTCTGGGCCGTGCGGACGACCGGCTCCTACGAGGAGGCGGTCCGCGCCTCGATCGACCTGGGCGGCGACACCGACACCGTCGCCGCGGTCACCGGCGCGCTGGCCGGCGCGGTCCACGGAATCGACGCTGTCCCGGCGCGCTGGACCGGGCCGCTCCATGTCCCCCTGCCGGGCTCCGGCACGCGCGTGCTGCGCCTCGTGGACCTGCTGACCTTGGCCGGGCGGTTGGCCGGCAGCCCGGAAAACGGACGACCGTGAACGTCAACTCCGCCTCCAGTCGCGGAGTTTCTCCGGGTTGCGGACGACCCAGATCCGCCTGATCCGGTCGCCCGCGATGTCGAACGCGAACACCGTCACGGCGACGCCGGCCTGCTCGGCGACCAGACCGGGCTGGCCGTTGACCGTACGTTCCAGGAACGTCATGTCGCCGGGCCTGCGCCGGGCGATGTCGATCCAGGCGTGCGCGATCCGTTCGCCGCCTTCGATGGGGCGAAGGAAAGTGAGGGCGAGGCCGCCGCCGTCGGCGATCGCGGTGGCGTCCGGGTCGAGCAGGGCGACGAGGGCGGCGATGTCCATGGCCTCCCAGGCCTGTTTGAAGTCCCGGACGACGGCGGCGCGCTGGGCCGGCGGCGTTGCGGAAGGCTGCGCGGCCCGGATGCGGCGGCGGGCCGAGGAGGCCAACTGGCGGCAGGCCGCCGGGGTACGGCCGACAATCCCGGCCACTTCGGCGAAGGAGTGGCAGAAGACGTCGTGGAGGATGAACGCGACCCGTTCGGCGGGGGTCATCGATTCGAGCACGACCAGGAAGGCCAGGCCGACCGACTCGTCCAGGGTGATCCGGTCGGCCGGGTCGACGGTGGCGCCGCCCGGCTGCCCGGTACGCCACTGCGTATGTTCGGGCAGCGGCTCGGGGATCCACTCGCCCACGTAGGTCTCGCGCCGGGCGCGGGCGGAGCCGAGCAGGTTGAGGCAGACGCGGCTGGCGACCGTCGTCAGCCAGGCGCCGGGGGACGCGATGGCGTCCCGCTGCCGCGGCGGCATGGCGTACCAGCGGGCGTAGGTCTCCTGGACGGCGTCCTCGGCCTCGGCCAGGGAGCCCAGGAGCCGGTAGGCGACATTGATCAGCTGCCGCCGCTCGCTCATGATCGCGTCCAGGCCCGGATCGGGCCCGCTGTGTCCCGGCCCGGATCGGATGGTCATGGTGCCGACAGCTCCCTCGCTCGCATCTGCCCTCACCGGTCCGACCGGACAGCGGACCGGAATGTGAGGCCGGCGGGTCGCCTCACATAAGCGGGGGCTGTGTTGTCGGACCGCTGAGACGAACACACCGTCCCCGCGAACAGGAAGCCCGCAGCCATCATGACGACTCCCACCCCGGCACCACCCTTCGCCGACCCGGCGCCCGGGCACCGCCTTCAGCGGGCGGCCACCGCGCTGACCGCCCACGGTTTCACGGTGGAGATCCTCGACGACGCCGCCGCCGCGCGGACCCGCGTCGACCAGCTGATACCGGAGGGCGCCGACGTGTTCACCGCGGCCAGCGAGACCCTCCGCCTGTCCGGTATCGAGGAGGACATCAACGCCGGCGGACGCTACCGGGCCGTCAAGCCGCGCGTGCTGGCCATGGACCGCGTCACCGGCGCCGACGACATCCGCCGGCAGCTCGCCTGCCCCGACGTCATCGTCGGCAGCGTCGCCGCGCTCACCGAAACCGGCTCCCTGGTCGTCGCCTCGGGCAGCGGAAGCCAGTTGCCCGGCTACGCCGGCGGCGCCGCCCGGGCGATCTGGGTCGTCGGGGCGCAGAAGGTGGTCCCCGACCTGGCCACCGCGCTGCGGCGCGTCGAAGACCACTGCCTCCCGCTGGAAAGCGCCCGCACCCAGAAGGTCCACGGCTGGCCCAGCGCCGTCAACCGCCTGCTCGTCCTCAACGCGGAACACCGCCCGGGCCGCGGCACCGTGCTGCTGCTCCGCGAGGCCATCGGCTTCTGAACCGTTCCCGTCCGGGCGGCTCGCGCGCCTTCGGTCCGGACCGTTGCCAACCACCCGGCGGCTCCGCCACCTTGGTGTCGACACCCTCTCCACGCAGTTGTCGGCTCTTCGTTCTTCGCTCGTTTCCTGTCGTCCCTGGAGGCCGGGGCAGGCGCATCGGCGCCCGGCCGTGGAAGGAAAAGACGTGCGCAGACTTCTCGCGATCCTGACGGCCGCGGCCGGCGGCGCCGCCCTGCTGGCCGCCGCCGCGCCCGCGGCGGCCCACGCGGCCGTACCGCTGCCGAGCACCTGCTCGGGTGTGCTGCGCGTCAACGGTTTCGCCTTCGATCCGGCGACGGTCCCGGCCGGCGGGTCCGCTGCGGCGGCGCTGACCGCGACGAACTGCACCGGCCAGTCGCAGGCGGTCACCGAGACGTGGACCGGGCGCTTCGGCGTCGACCCGGGTTCCGGTGGCATCGCGCCGGGCTGCCCGGTGCTGGACCCGTTCCCCCGCACGGTGACCTTCGGGCCGCACGAGCGGATCACCACCAGCACGACGTACACGACGTTCGCGGGCTGCACCGCGACCCGCCTCACGGTGACCGTGACGATCACCCAGGGCGGCACCCAACTCGCCACCGTCAGCGCGGTGTTGGCGATCCGGTAGGACCGGGCGCGCAGCACCCGGCAGCAGGCGGCGGGGCGGCGTGGGCGGCGGCCGGGACGACGAACGAGCCCCAGGCCGTTCACCCGGGGCTCGTTGCTCGTTGCCGGCCGCTGGCCGCTCGCCGCTCATCGCGGACCCGGACGGCCGCGGTCGCGAACGCGGCGGCGGACCGCCCGTCAGCCGGTGGCGGTCGCCGGGTCGCTGGTGCCCGCGGCGCCGGTCTCCACGTGCCCGGCGAAGCGCCGCACGTACGCGGTGTCGGCGCTGGAGGTGACCGTGATGTCGTACCAGCGGTTGCCGGCCGCCACGCCCCAACCGGCCACGCTCTGCGAGCCGTTCGCCTTGACGGTGTAGGTGTAGTGCGCGGTGGGCGCGTAGGCGTCGGTGGCGGTGAAGGTGACCGAGCCGGGGCCGGGGTTGCTGAACACCAGCGTGACGTGGCCGGTGCTGGCGTCGTGCCGGGCGGTCACCTCGGGGCCGACCGAGCCCGCCGTGCCGGCCATGCGGCGCAGGAATCCGTTCGGTCCGCCGACCGAGAAGTCGTAGCGGGAGGCGGCAGCCGGCAGCGCCCAGCTGTCGGTGAGGGTCTTGCCCGCTTCGACGGTGTAGGGCCACGGGCCGTCCGTGCGCACCGCGGACGTGACGAGGAAGGCGGCGCCCGCCGCGCCGAGGCTGCTGAAGGTGAACTGCATCCGCCCGCCGACCGGCTCGGTGTCGGCGGCCAGGTTGTACGGCAGGGCGCGGGCGTTGCGCAGGCCCGGCTCCTGCTTGGGCAGCACGCCGGTCGCCGGCGGGGTCGGGACGTAGTTGCCCGGGTTATTGTGGTTCGGCGGCGCGTAGCCGCCGGTGCCGGGGAGCGCGGGCGCGGCGGTGTTGCTGCGGGTGAAGTCGAACGCGGCGGTGAGGTCGCCGCAGACCGCGCGGCGCCAGGGCGAGACATTCGGGTTGCGTACGCCGAACCGCTTCTCGATGAACTGCACGATCGAGGTGTGGTCGAAGGTCTGGGAGCACACCCAGCCGCCGGTGCTCCACGGCGACAGGACCAGCATCGGCACGCGCGGCCCGAGCCCGTACGGCCCGGCGGCGTACCCGGCCTTGCCGCCGGTGTAGAGGTCCTGGGTGACGTCGGCGGTGGACAGGCCGCGGGCGGCGGAGGCCGGCGGGAACGGCGGCACCACGTGGTCGAAGAAGCCGTCGTTCTCGTCGTAGGTGAGGAAGACCGCCGTACGGCTCCACACATCGGGGTCCGCGGTCAGCGCGGCCAGCACCTGGGAGACGTACCAGGCACCGTAGTTGGCAGGCCAGTTGGGGTGCTCGCAGAAGGCCTCGGGGGCGGCGATCCAGGAGACCTGGGGCAGTTTCCCGGCCAGCACGTCGGCCTTGAGCTGGTCGAAGTAGCCGTCGCCGCTGGTGACGCTGGTGCCGGTGCGGGCCTTGTCGTACAGCGGACTGCCGGCCTTGGCGTTGCGGTACTGGTTGAAGTAGAGCAGTGAGTTGTCGCCGTAGTTGCCGATAAAGGCGTCGTCGGTCCAGCCCCAACTGCCGGCGGCGTTCAGGCCGGTACCGGTGTCCTGGTAGACCTTCCAGGACACGCCCGCCGCCTCCAGGACCTCCGGGAAGGTGCTCCAGCCGTAGCCGGCCTCCTCGTTGCCCAGCACCGGGCCGCCGCCCTTGGCATCATTGCCGGTGTACCCGGTGTACATGTAGTAGCGGTTGGGATCGGTGGAGCTGAGCATCGAGCAGTGGTAGGCGTCGCAGATGGTGAACGCGTCGGCGAGGGCGTAGTGGAAGGGAATGTCCTGGCGGGTGAGGTACGCCATCGTGGTGGTGGTCTTCGCCGGGATCCAGCGGTCGTAGGCGCCGCCGTTGAACGCCTGGTGGGTGCCGGACCAGCTGTGGTCGAGGTCCTGGATGAACTGCAGGCCGAGGTTGTCGGCGGTCGGCCGGAAGGGCAGCGTCTCCTTCCCGGCGGCGTTCGCCTGGTGGAAGACCGACTTGCCGCTGGGAAGGGTGGCCGGCCGCGGGTCGCCGAAGCCGCGGACACCCTGCAGGGTGCCGAAGTAGTGGTCGAACGAGCGGTTCTCCTGCATCAGGACGACGACGTGCTCGACGTCCTGGAGGGTTCCGGTTCCGGCGGCGGCCGGGATCGCGGCTGCCTTGGCGATGCCGTCGGTGAGCACGGAGGCGGCGGCGGTGGCTCCGGCGAGCTGGAGGAATCGTCGACGGTTGACGTTGGGCACGGGGGGCTCTCCTGACGTCCGGTGGCAGCGGCCCGGGCAGCGGGCATGCCCGCGCGAGGGCGCGCGCTGAGGAGGCTGGTGCGGCACGCCCGGTCAGCTGTGACGCGCGCATGAACATGAAGATGACGGCCCGCACATCGTGTCAACGCCGCGTGAACGGCCCCGTGCGTCGGCCCGTCCGGCGGTCGACGCACAGGAGACGCCGGGGGTGCGCCGGAACGGCGGCACGGCGTGGCCGGTCCCTGTCGCCCATGGGGACGGACGCACTATCGTCGCGAGCATGAAGGTCCGGCGCAACGTCCGCGCGGTTCTGCTCGACCACGATCATCTGGTGTTCCTCCGGCGGGGCTGGCCGGACGGGCCCGCCTACTGGACAACCGTCGGCGGCGGGGTGGAATCCGACGACGCGGATCTCGAAGCGGCCTTGCGCCGCGAGGTCCTGGAGGAGATCGGTGCCACGATCGGCCCGGTCACCGAGTTCCTGACGCTGACCGAACCGGGCGAACGGGTCACGGTCGTCCAGCACTTCTTCCGGGCCGACGTGTTGGACATGGATCCGAGCCGCCGTAGCGGTCCCGAACTGGACGATCCCGACCTCGGGGACTTCACGCCGGTTCGCATCCCGCTGGACGTGTCGGCGGTGGCGGCGCTCGAGCTGCAACCGGTCGAGCTGGCCGACTACGTGCTCGATCACGTCGCATCCTGGCGCGGGGACACACCACCACCGCGAGCGGCACCCACCGGCCGCGCCTGAACACGCCCGGCCCGCGGCGGAGCGCGGTGGGCGGTGCGGGCCCTACTGGGGTGCGGGCCCCACTGCGGTGCGGGCCCTACTGGGGTGCGGGCCCTCCTGGGGTGCGGGCCCTCCTGGGGTGCGGGCCGCAGCGCGGTCGCGGGTCTCACCGCGGTTGCGGCCTCACCGCGGTGCGTGGCTGACGCCGGGGATGAGCCGGCTCCAGGGGCGGGGTCCGCCGCTCGCCGCCGCGACGCCGGTCTCGTCGTAGCGGGAAGTGGCCAGCGACCAGGCCAGATTGCCCGCCATCAGATGGCGCATACCGTCGACGTAATGGCTGACGTGCTCGCAGGTCTCCCGGGGGACCCCGCGGCGGTCGAGGGTGCCGGGCAGCACGGCGGCGAGCTGCTCGAAGCGGTCCGTACGGGTGTTGGCGAGGGCGCTGATGTACTCGACCGACTCCTCGATCGTGCAGCCCTTGTGCGCGCGGTGGACGACCACGCTGTTGTTGACGTCGCCGACCGCCAACTCCTTGAGCAGCGAGACGATGTCGTTGACGAAGATCACCACGTCGCCGGTGATCTCCCGCATCTCCCGCAGGGCCGGCCAGCCGTGCAGGTCGTCCGGCAGGGTGTAGCCGCCGCACCGCTCGGTGAAGTCCAGGCACGGCCGCACCCCGATGGAATCCCGCCGTATGTCGAGGAACTGCTCGAAGGAGGGCGGCCGCTCGGCGTTGCGTTGGCGCGCCTCTCCCTCGTGCGCGGCCAGGTACGCCCGCCAGTGCTCACGGAACCGCAGCCGCCAGGCGTTCGGGGCGGACGCGGTGGACCGGAGCCAGATGTCCCGGAAGGCACGGACGAGCGGGGTGTCCTGCTCGCCGCCCGGCCCCGGGACGTCCCCGGCGCGGCGTGCCCCGGATGTGTCCCGCGGGCCGGCCGGTGGGTGCCCCTGCACCGTCATCGTGCCGACGAGGGTGTCCACCACCCGCCGTATCTCTTCCGGCCGGGTGCCGAGGCCCCCGTCGAACTGGTCGTCGAAGATGAAGAACCAGGCGTTGAAGTCGGCCGCCAGTTCCAGGCCGGCGGCGGTGGCGTCGGGATAGAAGTACGCCATCAGCCGTTCCAGCCGCAACGCGTCGTATTCGGCGGTGGCGACGTCCCCGGTGAGCAGGCCCATGCCCTGCGCCCACTGGAGAGTGTGCTGCCTGGCGCGTTCCGCGTGCCGGTTCAGCCGCGCGGGGAAGGGGATCCGGACGGCCGCGGCGCGCCGGGTGGGATCGAGGGGGAGAGCGGGGCCGGCCGGCGTCTCGTCTGACATTCGCCCTCCAGGATGCCGCGAGGTGCCCGGCCGGCTGGGGCGGCGCGGGCCCGAGGTGTTCCGGGTGCCGTGCAGAGCGTAGGGCAGGCGTACGCAAGCGGACCCCGGCGGAGGGGTGGTGCCGGGTGCGCGACCGGCGCACACGATGTCCGCCGCGCGCGCCCCCGGGCGACCTGCCGTCGGGCAGTCGGCCGGCCGTTCCCTTCGTGCCCCGTTCCGGCCCCGTTCCCGCCGAGCTCCTGCCCTATTCCTGCCCTGTTCCTGCCCTTTAGGGCCGCGGGCCGGCCCGGTGCGGGCCTGCGGAAGATATGACGAAGCGGACTTCATATCGTGCTCACGTGCGTACGCTGGGCGTACCCAGATGGCACAGGCGAGCGGGAACACCACGCTTTCGAGGGAACTACATGTCTTTCACCGGAGACCAACCGCTCTGGCGGACAGGGCTGCTGTTGGAGCGGGAGAGAGAAACCGCCGCGCTGGAATCCCTGTTGGCCGAGCTGAGCGGTCCGTCCCAGGAACCGGCCGCGACCGGCACCGGAGGACTGCTGGTCTTCGCCGGGCCCGCCGGGCTCGGCAAGACCACTCTGCTCAACGAGGTGCGCCGAAGGGCCCTGGCCCGCGGCTGCACGGTGCTGTCCGCGCGGGGCGGGGAGCAGGAGCAGGGCGTCGCCTTCCAGGTGGTCCGCCACCTCCTGCAGCCGCTGCTCGCCACCGGCACCGAGGAGGAGCACCGCGAGGCACTGGGCAACTGGTACGACATCGTCGCACCCGCCGTGGGCCTGGTGGCCGCCCCGAACGGCTCCCCCGACCCGCAGGGCGTGCGGGACGGCCTGGACTGGATCGTCACCCGGTTCGCCGTGCAGCGCGCCCCGCTCGTGGTGATGCTGGACGACGCGCACTGGGCCGACGCGGAGTCCCTGGCCTGGCTCACCGGCTTCGCGCCCCGGGTCAACGAACTGCCGATGCTGCTCGTCGTCGCCTACCGGCCCGACGAACTGCCGCGCGCCGCCGAGACGTTCGGCAGGCTGGCGGTGCGCCACGGATCGCGCCCGCTGGATCTCGCGCCGCTCACGCCGGGCGCCGTCAGCCGTATCGTCCGGGACATCCTGGGCGAGGACGCCGACGAGGCCTTCTGCCGGGAGACGTGGGCGGTCACCGGGGGCAATCCCTTCGAGGCCGTCGAACTCGCCGCCCGGTTCGCCGACCGCGGGCTCAAGCCCCAGGTCGTCCACCTGCCCGAACTGCGGGAACTCGCCTCCGCGGTGAAGGGCGGCGGCCTGGTCGCGCAACTGGAGCGGCTGGGCACCTCCGCGGTCCGCTTCGCCTGGAGCGTCGCGGTCCTGGGTGCCGGGGCGTCCCGCCGCAGGGCCGCCAGCGTCGGCGGGCTGGGCGAGGCCGAATCCGCCGACGCGGTCAGCCGGCTGCGTGAGGCCCGCATTCTCGCCGAGCCGCCCCGCGACGGGCACGAAGCCGCCGACGGCCGCCTCGAGTTCTTCCATCCGCTGGTGTCCACCGCTGTCTACCAGGCGATCCCGGCCGCCTTCCGGGTCGCCATGCACGGCCAGGCCGCCGCGGTCGTCGCCCAGGCCGGGCTCGGCTCCACCGCGGCCGCCCGCCACCTGCTGGAGACCCACCCCGAGAGCGACCCATGGGTCGTGCAGCAACTGTGCGCGGCCGCCCGCGAGTACCAGCGGGCGGGCGCTCCCGACGCCGCCCGGCGCTGCCTGGCACGCGCGTTACGCGAACCGCCGGCCATGGAGGACCGCGCCCAGGTGCTGTTCGAGCTGGGCTGCTCCGCCCTGCTGACGGAGCCCGCGATCACCGTCAACCACCTGCGGGCCGCGCTGGACGAACCCGTGCTCACCCCCGACCTGCGCGAGGCGATCGTCTACCGGCTGGCGCAGGCGCTCGGCCACTCCGACCGGATGGCCGAGGCGGCCCAGACGGTCGCGGAGGCGGCCCGCTCGGCCACCGACGTCAAGACCCGGCTGCACCTGCAGGCCGAGCAGTTCATGTGGAACGCCTTCCGCGCCGACGAGCAGGACTCGACCGCCCGCTCGCGCAAACTCGCCCGGCTGGCCGACCACTTGCCCGGGCGGGGCGCCGCCGAGCGGTACATCCTCGGGCTGCGGGCCTGGGACGCGATGGTGCGCGGCGAGCCCGCGGCCACCGCGCTGCACTGGGCGGACCAGGCCCTGGCCGGCGGCCTGCCCTGGACCGACGAGCTCTGGGGCTTCGAGGTGCCGGTCCTGGTGGCCCTCACCTTCATGTACTGCGACCAGCCGGGGCGGGCCGAGCAGCTCTTCCACCAGGGCATCGCCGAATGCCAGGACAAGGGCTGGCGCGGCGCGCACCTCTCCTTCGGCTACACCCTGCTGGGCTACATCCGTTTCCGCCGGGGGCGCCTGAGCTCCGCGGAGACCATGGTCCGCGACGGCCTGCGGATCGCCGACCGGGTCGGGCAGCAGGTGCCCGCGCAGTATTTCGCGCTCGGCATCCTCATCGAGATCCTGCTCGCCCGGGGCCGCGTCGAGGAGGCGCAGGAACTCGCCCTGTCCTACGGCTACGGCGACATCACGCCCAGCGCCGTGGTCTACCCGGACGCGCAGACCGTCCACAGCGAACTGCTGCTCGCCCTCGGCCGCCACCGCGAGGCCGAGGAGCAGCTCACCCGGGTCGGTGCCCGCCTCGACGCCCGTGGCATGCGCAATCCGGCCTGGTGCCCCTGGCCGCTCCGGCTGGCCCTGGCCACCGAGGCCACCGACCCGGAGAGGGCGGTGGCGGTCGCCGAGGAGGGCGTCGCCAGGGCCCGCAGGTTCGGTACGCAGTCCGCCGTCGGCCAGGCGCTGCACGCCCTGGCCGCGGTGACCCCCATGCCCCGGCGCGCCGCCCTGCTCGCCGAGGCCGTCGGGCACCTCGAACGCTCGCCGTCCGGCTACGACCTGGCACGGGCGCTGGTCGACCACGGCGTCGCACTGCGGCGCACCGGGCTGCCGCAGCAGGCCGCCGAGCAGCTGCACCGGGGGCTGGAAGGGGCCGCGCTCAGCGGGGCCGACGGCCTCGCGGCGCGCGCCCGCGAGGAGTTGGACGCCACCGGCCTGTGGCCGCTCCAGCCCCGTGTCGCGGACGCGGACGCGCTCACCGTCCAGGAACGCGCGGTGGCCGAATGGGCCGCGGCCGGCAGGTCCGTGGCGCAGATGGCCGAGGCACTCGGCACCTCGGAGGTGACGGTGACGCGGCTGCTGTCCGACATCTACCTCAAGGCCGGCTGCGACTACACCGGCCTGCCCCGGCTGATCGCCGGAACCGACAGCAAGACACCGTAGCGCCGCGCCGCGCCTCGTCCGGGTGGCGCCGCGCGATCGGCGGGCCGGCCGGCGAGGGGGCGTGAGTCGCCGAGGGGTGCGCCCCCGGTGGCGTCGCGTCTGAACGGCCGCGTGGCGGCGGCCGAGCCGGTCGAGGCGGAGGAGCCGCCGGTGTCCCGCGCGGGCCCGCCCGCCCGGCGTGTGACGGGACGCGGACGAGATCCCCAGGCGGGCCGTGCCGCCGTGCACCGGCCACCGGCTCTCGGCCGACCGTCCGCTCAGCCGACCGCCCGTTCGCCCGCGGAGCCCAACCCGGCCCGGTACGGCGGCCGCGCCGGCTGAACCCGCCCAACCGGCCGCCGGTCCGACGCGGCCTCCACCCGCGGGTTCAACCCGGGGTCCACCCGCGGGTTGAAGGCTTCCGGGAGCCCGCGCCGGACAGTTGAGACATGAGCCTCTCCGACTGGATCATCGACCTCGCGCTCCTCCTGATCGTCTTCCGCCAGCTGCGGGAGGAACGGCTGAGCGCCCGCACCGTTCTGCTGCCGCTGGCCCTGATGGGATGGGCGGCCGCCCACTACCTGCGGGACGTGCCCACCGCCGGCAACGACCTGGCGCTGATCGCAGCGTTCACCGCGACCGGGGTCGCCTTCGGGCTCGCCGGGGGCCTGCTCACGCGGGTCCGGTACGCGGCCGGGGACGTACGGGTCAGGGCCACGCCCGGTGCGGCGGCCCTGTGGGTGCTCAGCATGGGCTTCCGCCTCGGCTTCGCCGTCTGGTCCTCGCACGCCTCGGGCGCCGCGCACCTCACCCACTTCTCCGTCGCCCACCACATCACCACCGGCCAGGCATGGGTGACCGCGCTCCTGCTGATGGCCTTCGGCGAGGTCGTCCTCCGCGTGGGTACGATCGTGGTACGAGGCCGGCTGCTCAGCGCACGCGCCGGCCGGCAGGAGTCGCCCGCCCCGGTGCGCGTGGCCCGTCCCGGCACCTACGTCTGACCGCGGGAAGCACGGCGCGCACATGCTGTTCGGCCCGCCGAACGGTGAACCGTGAACGGTGGCCGCCGACAGGCCGGACCGGCCGTCGCCCGACAGGCGGCGCCGACCCTCGACCGATGGGAGGAGCCTCGGATGCCGACCGAGCAGCGCGGGACCGGCACGAAGCGGTGGCAGCCGCTGGACCGCCGTGTCGTCACCGGCGCGACGATGATGATCGCCTGCGGCACGGTGACCGTGCTCGCCGCCGCCGGCCCGATCCGCCAACTCGTCGTCGGCGTCCTGCTGGCCTGCGCCGAACTCGGCCTGCTGGCGTCCCGGCGGTCCCGGCCGTCGTACACGGCGGGTTACGCGATCGCGGTCACCGTCGCCGCCGGCCTGGCCGCGATCGTGCTGTCGCCCAACGGCCTGGGCGAGGTCCCCGTGCTGGCCGGTGCCTCGGTCCTGCCCTTGTGCGTACCGGCGGGTGCGCCGCGGATCACGGGAGTCACCGCGGTGTCGATCGCGTTCGGGGTGACGGTCGTGGCCGTCTCGGGCAGCCTGGTCGGCCTGCTCGCCGGCGTGGGCACCTGGGCCATCGCCGACCGGTCCGTCGAGCGGGTCGCCCTGCAGGCCGAACGGGACCGGGCCGTCGCACTGCTGGCCGAGGTGGAGGCGTCCCGGCAGGCGCAGCAGGAGGCGGCGGCGGCCGAGGAGCGCAACCGCATCGCCCGCGAGATGCACGACGTCCTCGCGCACAGCCTCGCCGCCCTGTCCGTGCACCTGCAGGCCATCCGCGCGATCGCCCGCCGGGAGCATTCCCCCGCGTCACTGACCGGCCCGCTCGACCGCGCCGCCGGCCTCGCCCGCGACGGCGTCCAGGAGGCGCGCGCCGCGGTCGGCGCCCTGCGCACGCCCCACCTGCGCGGTGTCGACGACATCGACGCACTCGTCGGAGGCTTTCCCGGCAACGCGGACCTGCGGGTCACCGGCCGCCCCGGCAGGCTGGGCCCCGAGGCCGGGCACGCGGTGTACCGCGCGGTGCAGGAGGCGCTGACCAACGCGGCCCGCTACGCCACCGGCAGCGCGATCGAGGTGCGCGTGGCCTGGGACGCGCGGACGCTGCGGGTCGCCGTCCGCGATCACGGCCTGCCGGCCGGGCACCGCGCGTCGGGGGTGCAGGGGAGCGGTACCGGGCTGCGGAGCATGAGCGAGCGGATCGGCGCGGTCGGCGGCACG
>NZ_FMCH01000400.1 GCF_900091855.1 Streptomyces sp. DvalAA-14 | reverse complement strand
GACGACCGCCCGAGCGGTGGCGGCTTCCGCCGTGACGACCGCCCGCGTGACGATCGCCCCCGTGACGACCGCCCGCGCTATGACCGGCCGCGTGATGACCGTCGGGACGACCGGCCGCGCTACGACCGTCCCCGTGACGACCGTCCCAGCGGTGGTGGCTTCCGCCGTGACGACCGTCCCCGCGAGGACCGGCCGCGTGACGACCGCCCGCGTGATGATCGTCGGGACGACCGCCCCCGTGGGCCCTACCGTGAGGGTGGCGGCGACCGGGACCGTGACAACCGTGACGCCGGCCGTCGGCCGTCGGTGCAGGGTCGCGGGCGGTTCGAGAACCGGGGTGGGCGTGACGAGCGCCGGGACGACCGTGAGCCGATCAGGCGGCTGCCGATCCCGGACGAGGTGACCGGACAGGAGATCGACCCGAGCGTGCGGCAGGAGTTGATGAGCCTGCCGAAGACGCTCGCCGACGACGTGGCCCGCAACCTGGTCATGGTCGCCCAGCTGCTGGACGAGGACCCGGAGCGGGCGTACGCCTACTCGCGGATCGCGCTCCGGCTCGCGTCCCGGGTCGCGGCCGTCCGGGAAGCCGCGGGCTTCGCGTCGTACGCCACCGAGCGGTACGCCGAGGCACTGGCGGAGTTCCGTACCACCCGGCGGATGACCGGGACCGTCGATCTCTGGCCGGTCATGGCCGACTGCGAGCGCGGTCTCGGACGCCCCGAGCGGGCGCTGGAGATGGCCGGTGCGCCCGAGGTGCAGAAGCTGGACAAGGCCGGCCAGGTGGAGATGCGGCTGGTCGCGGCCGGCGCCCGGCAGGACATGGGCCAGTCCGAGGCCGCCGTGGTCACCCTGCAGAGCTCCGAGTTGGCCGCCAGCGCGGTGCACCCGTGGACCGCGCGGCTGCGTTACGCCTACGCCGACGCGCTGCTTGTCGTCGGCCGGGAGGGCGAGGCGCGCGACTGGTTCGCCAAGGCGCTGGAGGCCGATCACAACGGCACCACCGACGCCTCGGACCGGCTCGCCCAGCTCGACGGGCTGCAGTTCGTGGAGGTCGATGACGACGACGCCGAGGACGACGACATCGAGAGCGAGGAGGACGGCGGCACCATCGACGCCTCCGACCGGGTCACACCGGCCGCTCCCGCTCCCGCCGCTGCCGAAGCCGCAGACGACGAGCGCGCCGAAGCCGACATCCTGGACGGCGACCTGGATGACGACGACCTCGACGACGAGGATGTCGACGATGCGGATGTCGACGACGCGGACGACGTGACGGACGACGCCGCCGAGGACGAGGGCCGCGAGGAGGCCGAGGACGCCGAGCACGAGGACGACGAGCGTGCCGACGTGAAGGCCGAGCCGGCCGACGACGCCGCCCCCACGTCCTTCCTCGTCTCGCCCTTCCGTGAGCCTTCCCGCGACGAGCGCGACGAGGACTGACCGACCCGCAGCACCGGCAGCACCGGTGCCTGCGATACCGCCGAGGGCGGCACCCGCACACAGCGGGTGCCGCCCTCGGCGTTGCGCTGCCCCCGGCAGGTCGGCGGGGCTCAGCCCAGGTCCAGGCCCCGCATCACCAGCCCGCTGGCCGGTTTCGGCCCGAAGGAGGTTGACTTGCGCGGCATCATCTCGCCCGCCCGGGCCAGTTCCAGCACCACCTGTTCGCGTACCGGATGGAGCAGCACCGCTGTCCCGCCGTGGCGCCGGGCGACTTCGACCGCTGCCGCCGCGTCGTGGATGTAGCGGATGTGGTCGGGTGCGTCGGGGACCCGCCAGACCTGGTCGAGCAGCAGGTGGTGCAGGACGGCCGCGTCCAGCCGCCGCCACCGCTCGGGCCGCTCCCGGGGCACGGCGGCGGCGAGCCGCTCCGGGCGCGGCTGGTCCAGCAGGTGGAAACCGTCGCCGGCGAGCAGGAAGGCGTTCCCCGCGGCGGCGGCTTCGGCCAGGGCGCCGAGTGCGCGGTCCAGTGGGCCCTCCAGGGTCCTGACCCGGAAGACGTCTCGTGCCGCGGTGAGCGCCGCCTCCAACGGCAGGCGCGGCAGGACGCGGTGGATGGCCCGTACCCGCAGCGGGTGGCGGGCGGAGTCCACCAGCAGCACCAGGCCGAAGTCCCAGGCAGTATCGGGCGGATGGGCGGCCTGGAGGCGCAGGTAGGTGGCCCAGCGGTGGTGGCCGTCGGCGATCATGGCCTGGTGGCCGGCCAGGTCGGTGCGGACCGTGGCCAGGTCGGCGGGGTCGGTCAGCGCCCACAGCCGGTGCCGTACGCCGTCCTCGGTGGTGGTGGCGATCAGCGGCCGCGTGCCGGCCGCGGTGCGGTCGATGACGTGGGCGGTCGGCTCGCCGTCGCGGTAGGTCAGCAGCAGCGGTTCCAAGTTGGCGCCGGTCGCGCGCATCAAATCGGCCCGCTCGGCGACCGGCCCGGGCATCACGTCCTCGTGCGGCAGCACCACGCCTTCCGACGGTGGGGTCAGCCGCAGCGCGCCGATCACACCGCGCTGCAGATGGTGGCCGTCGAGCTGCTCGTAGACGTAGACGGCCGGACGCGGGTCGGCGGCGAGCACCCCGTTCTCGCGCCATGCGGCGAGCGTCCGCGCCGCCCCGCGGTGCTGTTCTTCGGCTGTGGGCCCCTCCGGGAGGATGAGCCGCACCACGTTGTACGGGTCGGCGGTCTCCAGGTGCCGCTGGCCGTCGGGGCGCACCACGACGTCGTAGGGCGGTGAGGTGACGGCGGCGAGGCTGCCGACGCGTTCCGGTACGTAGCGCAGGCCGCGGAAGGGCGCCAGCCGCAGACCGCGCACGGGGCCGGGGCGCGCCGGGACGTCCCGCGGGGGGCCGTCCGGACCGGTGATGCTCATCAGCGCATGCTACGTCCTGCGTCGGCGGGGTATGAGGGATGATCGAGCCATCGACACCACGACGAGGAGCGAGCCGGCCATGACCCAACGGACCCGTCCGGACGGCAGCGAGCAGTCGCTGGACACGGCGTACGACACAGCGCTGCTCGACCTGGACGGGGTGGTCTACGCCGGCGGGGACGCGATCGCGCACGCCGTCGAGTCGCTGGAGGCGGCCCGGAGCGACGGGATGCGGTTGGCGTATGTCACCAACAACGCGGCGCGTACACCGCAGACGGTGGCCGAGCATCTGACCCGGCTCGGCGTACCGGCGGCGGTGGAGGATGTGATCACCTCGGCGCAGGCAGTGGCCCGGCTGATCGCCGATCAGGTGCCGGCCGGGGCGAAGGTGCTGGCCGTCGGCGGTGCGGGGCTGATCGAAGCGCTGCGTGAACGCGGGCTGGTGCCGGTCGAGTCGGCGGGGGACGACCCCGCCGCGGCGGTGCAGGGGTACTCGCCGGAGTTGCGGTGGTCGCATCTGGCGGAGATGGCCTATGCCGTCAACGCCGGGGTTCCGTGGTTCGCGTCGAACACCGACCTGACGATCCCCACCGGGCGGGGCATCTCGCCTGGTAATGGCGCGGCGGTGGAGGTGGTGCGGATCGCGACAGGCGCCGAGCCGCAGGTGGCCGGGAAGCCGCAGCCGCCGATGCACCGCGAGACGGTGATCCGCACCGGGGCGAAGCGGCCGCTGGTGGTGGGCGACCGGCTCGACACGGACATCGAGGGGGCGTCGGTGGGCGGGGTGGACTCCTTGCTGGTGCTCACCGGGGTGAGCACGCCGGCGCAGCTGCTGGCCGCCGAGCCGAAGCACCGGCCGACGTATGTGGCCGAGGATCTGCGGGGGTTGCTGGTTCCGCATCCCGAGGTGCTGGCGAAGGACGGCGGCTTCCGGTGCGGTGGCTGGACGGCCACGGCGTCGTCCGGCGCGCTGGCGCTGGACGGCGGGGGCGAGCCGATCGACGGCCTGCGGGCGCTGTGCGCCGCCGCGTGGACGGCGGCCGGGGACGGCTCGTGCGGCCTGGAGGCGGACAAGGCGCTGAGCGGCCTGGGCCTGGGCCGCGCCTGACGGCGGGTCGGTTCGGAGCCGGCAGATGTCTGTAGTCGGTGGGTGCCGGGCGGCGGCGGAGGTGCCGGGCGCCGGTGGAGGTGTCCGCCGCCAGAGGATACGTCCGCGCCCGCCCCACCGCGTCGGGTGGGCGGGCGCGGCAGCTTGACCGCCGTGCTGGCCGCCGGGCCGGCTCAGGACGCGTCCTCCACCGCCGTCTCCGTCTCCAGCAGTTCGTCCTCGGTGGCCCCCTGGCGCCAGTAGCCGGTGAAGGAGATCGCCTTCCGGTCGAAGCCGCGATCGGCGACCAGGTGGCGGCGCTGGGCGCGGACGGCGGCGGATTCGCCGGCCAGCCAGGCGTAGGGGGTGCCCGGGGGGAGGTCGGCGGCGGCCAGTGCGGTCAGCAGCGGGGTGGTGCGGTCGGCGCCGGTCCGGATGAGCCAGGTGATCTCGGCGTCGGCCTTGGTGACCAGCGGAAGGCGGTCGTCGGAGTGGGGGACCTCGATCCACGCTTTGACGCCGATGCCCTGCGGGAGCCCACTGAGGATCGAGGCGACCGCCGGCAGGGCGGTCTCGTCGGCGGTGAGCAGGATCCGGTCGGTGCCCTCGGGCGGCCGGAAGTCGACGCCGCCGTTGTCCGCGGCGGCCGGGGCGAGCATGCTGAGCCGGTCGCCGGGCCTGGCCTGTCCGGCCCAGCGGGAGGCGGGGCCGAGATCGCCGTGCAGGGCGAAGTCGACGTCGAGCTCGGGTGGGTCGCGGCGGACGTCGCGGATCGTGTACGTGCGCATGATGCCGCGCACCTCCGGGTCGAGCGCGCGCCAGCGGGCGTACCAGTCCAGGTCGAGTGCCTCCGGCAGGACCGGCGCGTCCTGGCCGGGGTGCGGGAGGAAGAGTTTGAACCGCTGGTCGTGGCCGCCGCTGACGACCCGGGAGAGTTCCTCGCCGCCGAGCACGATCCGCAGCAAGGTGGGGGAGAGGCGTTCGGTGCGGACCACCCGGGGGTGGAAGAAGGCGTAGGGCAGGTCGGACATGGCGTCAGCTCACCTTCTTCGCGGCGATGACGGCCTTGGTCAGCTCTTCGATCCGCTCGGCGCACCGGGCATAGGAGAAGATCGGCTCGCTGGGCCAGCCGAGCACCTGGCCGGCCTTGACGGCGGGCAGTTGCGACCAGGTCGGCTTGGCGGTGAGGTCCTTGGGCTGGAGGGTCGCGGTGCGGTTGTCCAGCATGATGATGTCGGCCCGGTACTTGTCGGCCGTCTCCCAGCTGAGCGTCTCGAAGAAGCCGCCCTGCACCTTGTCGGGGACGATGAAGTCCACGCCGAGGCTCTTGTAGTAGCTGAGGTCGGCGGCCGAGGACGGGGTGGAGATGTAGAACGCGTCGGCGCTCGCGGAGGAGGCGACGACCTTGATGCCGGACCGGGAGCCGGCCGCCGCGCGCAGATCGGCGGACGCCTTCTCGAAGCGGGCCTTCTGCGCGGCGTTGGGCCCGGAGTCCAGGTCGGCGCCGAGGGAGGCGGCGAGTTCGGCGTAGCGCCGCAGCGGGGTGGTCAGCGGGACCCCGGCGACATTGATGCCGGCACTGGGTGCGACGGCCAGGATCTTCTTGGCGCTCCCGTCCGGTACGTACCAGAGGGTCGGGGCCTCGTACATGTGGCTGATCAGCAGGTCGGGGGACAGGGCCGCGTACTTCTCGATGTTGAACTCGCCCCAGGTGTTGCCGATCACCGCCACCTTGCTGACGTCCACCGAGCCGGCCTGGGCGTCGGCGGAGCCGTCCTTGAGGGTGGTGGGGCCGAAGACGCCGGTGCACTCGATGCCGTAGTCGTGCAGCGCGGCGGCCGAACCGATGTAGGCGACGAGGGTGGCGGGGGTCCTGCTCTTCGTCGCGGTCTGCTTGCGGTCGTCGGTGAACGACCAGGGGCCGCTGGGGGACTTGGCCGTGCCCGATGGCGTGCCGCCCTTGGGCGCCGAGGAGTCGGCGGACGAACCGCAGGCGGCCAGGAGCGCGCCGAGGCCGAGCGAGCCGCCGGCGGCGAGCACGCCCCGGCGGGACATTCCGGACAAGGGGAGGAAACGGGAGGTATGCATGAGGTCGCCGCTCTGCTGGGAGGTGCACTAGCAAGGTTAGGCTAACCTAACCATTGTGTTGGTCGACCGTCACTCCCCAGGTGTTCCCCCGCCCGCTCATCCCTCCGTTCCCGCCCCGGCCGCGGCCGGCGGGCCGCACGCGGCCTCCCGGGGCGGCAGCGACTCCCGGGTCCCCGCCGGACGAACCGCCCGACGAACTGCCGGACGAACTGCCGGACTGCTGCTGGCCGTTGGGCTCCTGGCTCTCGTCACCGTCGCCAGCATCGCGCTGGGGGCCAGGGAGATCCCGCTCGACCAGGTGTGGCACGGCCTGTTCCACTACGCGGGCACCGACGACGATGTGGTGATCCGCCGCGTGCGGCTGCCCCGGACACTGCTGGGGCTGCTGGCCGGCGCGGCTCTCGGCGTGGCCGGCGCCGCGATGCAGGCGCTGACCCGCAACCCGCTCGCCGACCCCGGACTGCTGGGCGTCAACGCCGGCGCCGCCGCGGCGGTGGTCACCGCGATCAGCTTCTTCGGCGTCACCTCGCTGACCGGCTATGTGTGGTTCGCGCTGGCCGGGGCCGCCGCCGCCTCCGCGCTCGTCTACCTGGCCGGCGGCAGCCGGTCCGCCACGCCGGTACGGCTCGCGCTGGCCGGCACCGCGGCCACCGCACTGCTGCAGGGCTACACCAACGCGGTCCAACTCACCGACCAGGTGGCCCTGGACCGGATGCGCTTCTGGCAGGTCGGCTCGCTGGCCACCGCCGACATGGCGACCGTCGAGCACGTGGCGCCCTTCATCGCGGTGGGCACGCTGCTGGCGCTGGGCACCGCCCGGCCGCTCAACGCGGTGGCACTCGGCGACGACACCGCCCGCGGTCTGGGCGCCCGGCTGACCAGGACCCGGGTGCTGGTGATGGTCGCCATCACCCTGCTGTGCGGATCCGCCACCGCCGCCTGCGGGCCGATCGTCTTCATCGGGCTGATGGTGCCGCACGTCGTACGCGGCATCACCGGGCCCGACATGCGGTGGATCCTGCCCTACGCCGCCGTGTTGTCGCCCGCGCTGCTGCTCGGCGCCGACGTGGTGGGGCGGCTGGTCACCCGGCCCGCGGAACTCCAGGTCGGCATCGTCACCGCCGTGCTCGGCGGACCGGTCTTCATCGTCCTGGTACGGCGCCGCAGGATGGCGGAACTGTGAGCCCCACCGAAGGGAGCCGGGCGAAGGACATGGCGGCGGACACCGCGCGGGACATGACACCGGACACAGCGAGGCACGCGTCGAGGGACACCGCTGGCGGCATCCTGCGCGCCCGCGGCCTGTCGGTACGGATCGATCAGCGGGCCCTGCTGGTGTGCGGGGCTCTGGCGATGGCCGCGCTGGCCGTGTCGGTGGTGCTGATCGGCACCGGCGACTACCGGATCGCACCGGTGGACGTGCTGCGGACCCTGACCGGGCACGGCGACCCGGGCCAGGAGTTCGTGGTCCGCCAACTGCGGCTGCCCCGGGTCGTGGTGGGGCTGCTGGTCGGCGCCGCCCTCGGCATGGCCGGCGCCGCCTTCCAGACCGTCACCCGCAACCCGCTGGGCAGCCCCGACGTGGTGGGCTTCGGGCAGGGTTCGGCGGCGGGCGCGCTGATCGTTATCGTGCTGCTGAAGGGCTCGCCGTACGAGGTCTCGGCCGGCGCGGTGGCCGGCGGACTGCTCACCGGACTCGCCGTCTACCTGCTGGCCTGGAAACGCGGGGTGCACGGCTACCGGCTGGTGCTCGTCGGCATCGGAGCCTCCGCCGTTCTCGCCGCCGTCAACAGCTACCTGCTGGTCAGGGCGGACTTCGTGGACGCGGCCCGCGCGGTGGTCTGGATCACCGGCTCGCTCGACGGCCGCGACTGGGACCAGGTGTGGCCGCTGCTGACGGCCTGTGCGCTGCTGATGCCGGTGCTGCTGGGCCAGGGCCGCGCGTTGCGGATCACCGAAATGGGTGACGACGCGGCCAGCGCGCTGGGCGTACGGGTGGAACGGACCCGGCTGATCACCGTGCTCGCCGCGGTCCTGCTCACCGCCTGCGCGACGGCCGCGGCCGGGCCGATCGCCTTCATCGCCCTGACCGCGCCCCAACTCGCCCACCGCCTCACCCGCTCGCCCGGCGTCGGCCTGCTGCCGTCCGCCCTGATGGGCGCGGCCCTGGTGGTCGGCGCCGACTGGGCCGCGCAGCGCGCTTTCGGCTCCGGGCAGGTGCCGGTCGGCGTGGCCACCGGAGTGCTCGGCGGCGGGTATCTGCTGTGGCTGCTGATCAGCGAGCGCACGGCCGGCCGGATATGAGCACTTCCCGGGGCAGCGGGAGCACCGTGTCGACACAACCCGCGAAACGACCCCAGATACGACGTCACCGACCGTGGAGCACGCCATGACCGGCCCCCGCCGCCGCACCGACAAGTCGACCGGCACGCCGCCGCACCCCCCGACCGCGCCGCACCCCCCGAGCGTCCCGCACCCCCCGACGGCGCCGGACGCGCCCGCCGTGTCCGGTGGCACCCCGGGCCGGCTGCGCGCCGAGTCCGTCACCCTCGGATACGACCGGCGGATCATCGCCGAGGACTTGTCGGTGGAGATCCCCGACCGGTCCTTCACAGTCATCGTCGGCCCCAACGCCTGCGGCAAGTCGACGCTGCTGCGGGCACTGTCCCGGCTGCTCAAGCCGGCCCGGGGCCAGGTCCTGCTGGACGGCCGGGCCATCGGCGCGCAGCCGGCGAAGGCGGTGGCCAGGACGCTCGGGCTGCTGCCGCAGAGCTCGGTGGCGCCCGACGGCATCACCGTCGCCGGGCTGGTCGCGCGCGGCCGTTACCCGCACCAGGGCCTGCTGCGGCAGTGGTCGGAGCAGGACGAGCGGATCGTCGACGCGTCGATGGCCGCCACCGGGGTGTCGGCGCTCGCCGATCGCTATGTCGACGAATTGTCCGGCGGTCAGCGCCAGCGGGTCTGGATCGCGATGGCCCTGGCCCAGCAGACCCCGCTGCTGCTGCTGGACGAGCCGACCACCTTCCTCGACATCCAGCACCAGATCGACGTACTCGACCTGTGCGCGGACCTGCACGAGAACCACGGCCGCACTCTCGTCGCGGTGCTGCACGACCTCAATCAGGCCGCGCGCTACGCCACCCACCTCATCGCCATGCGGGACGGCCGGATCGAGGCGCAGGGACCGCCTGCCGGGATCATCACCGCCGAACTGGTGGAGCGGGTCTTCGGGGTGCGCTGCCGGATCATCGAGGACCCGGAGAGCGGTACGCCGCTGGTGGTGCCGGCCGCGCGCCGTCCGCCGGCCGCAACCGCGGCTCCTGATGCAGCCGCGCCGCCGGCTACAGCAGCGAACGAAGCCGCAGCACGTCCCGCAGGTTCGCCTGCACCTTGATCCGGCCGCTGCCCCACGCACGGGCGAAGTTCAACTCGCCGCCGACGACGGCGACCAGGTCGTCGCCCTTCATCGACAGCCGGATCTGGGCCTTGTCGGCGGGTGTCCCGGCCACGGTCGTCACGTCCTCGATCCGGCCGCCCGTCAGCCGGCCGACGAAGGTGATGTCGAGATCCGTCACGCGGCAGCTCAGCGACCGGTCCAGCGTCACCGCGTCGCGGACGTCGCCGTCGGCCCGGGCGAGGTTCGCCGACAGCTGGTCGAGTGCGGCTCGGCACTCCTCGATGGTGGCCATCGGTGCGGTTTCTCCCGATCTCGCGATACGTCCGGATGACGGTACCGCAGGGACGGTGACCGGGTCCGGGCAGCCGGAGGCGGTAGCGTCGTGACCACATGTGTCAACGGCGAGGCGAGGAGTGAGAGCGATGAGGGACGCGCTGCGTACCTGTCTGCAGATCGCGGGCGGCCTGACCGAGGCCACCCGGCGCCGTACGGTCGACGCGGCCAAGGAGCTGATCGACCAGACGGGCATCGATGTCGGGGCCCTTCAGCAGCGGATCGGCTCGGCCGTCCCGGCCGAGGTGCAGACCCTCGCCGACGAGCTGATGGCCTCCGGCCGGGCCAATCGCGACCTGCTGCTCGGGCTGATCCGGGAGGAGATCGACAAGAACCTGGGCCGCGTCGGGCGGATCGCCGACGAGGTGACCAAGGTGGGCGTCGTCCTGGAGACCCTGGAACGCCGGATCCGCAATCTGGAGGCGTCCGGAGAGACTGCCGCCAAGCCCGCGACTGCCGCCAAGCGCGCGACGAGCCCGGACGGCGCCCCGACGGTGCAGCACGTCCGGGTCGAGCCGGAACCGGCCGCGGACCGGCCGGCCCGCACCGCCCGCACCTCCGCCGCCGGCCCCGCGAAGACGGTCAAGCCGGTGCCGACCGTCAAGCCGTCCGCCACAGGCAAGTCCGCGTCGGACGCCGAGCCGGAGGGGGCGCCGGCGGGCTCGCCCGGGACCGGGCCCGCGTCCGCCGGCCCCCCGCCGGCCAAGAAGGCCGCGGCGAAGAAGGCCGCCGCGCACAAGACGGCGGCCAAGAAGACGGCCACCACGCGCAAGGCCGCGACCTCCGACGCCGCTTCCGGTACGACCCGGACCACAGTGGGCGCCAAGAAGGCCGCGACGGCGAAGAAGGCGGCCCCGGCCAAGAAGTCGGCGGCCGCGAAGAAGACCGTCGCGGCGCCGGACGCGCCCGCCGCGAAGACGGCCGCCGACAGCGCGCCTGCCCAGAAGGCAGCGGCCAAGAAGGCGCCGGCCAAGAAAGCCCTCGCCCAGAAGGCGTCGGCCCAGAACACTCCGGCGCAGACAGCCCCCGCCCAGAAGGCACCGGCCAAAAAAGCACCGGCCCAGAAGGCACCGGCCAAGAAAGCGCTGACCAAGAAGGCCGCGCCCGCGGACAGCGCGGCCTCGCAGAAGCCGGCGCCCGCCAAGAAGACCGCCAACCCGTCCCGCACCACCTCCGCCAAGAAGGCGCCGGCGGGCAGGAAGGCCCCGGCACCGAGGCCGTCGGGCCCCGACACGCCCGGGTCCGCCGGTGAGTGAGCCGAGCGGCACCGAGGCGGCGGTGTACGCGCCCGTGCCCGCGCCTACCGGCGCCGAGGCACCGGAGTACCGGCCGGAGTCCGCGCCCGCTTCCCCCGCCCCCGGTACGCTGCCCGCCGCGCGGTCCGAGGCCCGGCCCGCCGCCCCGGCCGAACTCCCGGCCGAGCACACCGCCGAACTCCCGGCCGAACTCCCCAGCGATCCCCCCGCCGACGTGCCGGACGCCGCCGACGCGCCCGCCCCCGGGCCCGTCCAGCCGCTGCCGCTGGGAGTCGTTGTCGGCGTCACGGGGAATGCTGACGTCGACACCGCGGTTGTGCGCCTCGGCGACGCGGACGAGTTGCCGACACACGCGCACATCGAGGTGTACGAGGATGTGCACCGCGGACTGCGGGACGCGCTCACCGCGCTGGACGAGAACAGGGGCTGAACTGTACGTGGCACGACGCCGACTCGACGCTGAGCTGGTGCGCCGGAACCTCGCGCGCTCCCGGGAGCACGCCACCCAGTTGATCGCCGCCGGGCGTGTGGCCGTCGGCGGCGCCACCGCGACCAAGGCCGCCACGCAAGTCGAGACCAGCGCCGCCGTCGTGGTGGCCGAGGACGGCGGCGAGCCGGACTACGTATCGCGCGGCGGCCACAAACTCGCCGGCGCGCTGGCCGCCTTCACCCCCCGCGGCCTGGCCGTGGCCGGCCGCAGGGCCCTGGACGCGGGCGCGTCCACCGGCGGCTTCACCGATGTGCTGCTGCGGGCCGGCGCCGCCGAGGTTGTTGCCGTGGACGTCGGCTACGGGCAACTGGCCTGGTCGCTGCAGAGCGACGCCCGGGTCACGGTGAAGGATCGGACGAACGTGCGGGAATTGACGCCCGACATGATCGACGGCCGGCCGGTGGATCTGGTGGTCGGCGACCTGTCCTTCATCCCGCTCGGTCTGGTGCTGCCCGCCCTGGTGCGCTGCGCCGCGCCGGACGCCGATCTGGTGCTGATGGTCAAGCCCCAGTTCGAGGTGGGCAAGGAGCGGCTCGGCAGCGGCGGGGTGGTCCGCAGCAGCGGCCTGCGCGCCGAGACCGTCCGCAAGGTCGCCGGCCAGGCCGCCGATCTGGGCCTGGGCGTGCTCGGTGTGACCGCGAGTCCACTGCCCGGTCCGTCCGGGAATGTGGAGTACTTTCTGTGGCTGCGGACCGGAGCCCCCGCACTGGACCCGGCTGATGTCGACCGCGCTGTGGCGGAAGGGCCCCGTTGACCGTGAACGAGAACCAGGACCGAACCGTCTTCCTGCTCACCCACACCGGACGTGAGGCCGCCATCCGCAGCGCCGAGCTGGTGGTGAACGGACTGCTGCGCTCGGGCATCGGCGTACGGCTGCTGGAGGACGAGGCCGCCGACCTGCCGCTGCCGCCCAGCGTGCAGCTGGTCGGGGAGATCGGCCCCGGCGCCGTGCAGGGCTGCGAGCTGATCATCGTGCTGGGCGGTGACGGCACTCTGCTGCGCGGCGCCGAGTTCGCCCGCGCCTCCGGGGTGCCCATGCTCGGCGTCAATCTCGGCCGGGTCGGCTTCCTCGCCGAGGCCGAACGCGACGACCTCGACAACGTCGTGGAGCGGGTGGTCACCCGCGAGTACGAGGTCGAGGAGCGGATGACCCTCGACGTGCTGGTCCGCAACGGCGGCCACATCGTGCACACCGACTGGGCGCTGAACGAGGCGTCGGTGGAGAAGGCGTCCCGCGAGCGGCTGCTGGAGGTCGTCACCGAGGTCGACGGCCGCCCCGTGTCCCGCTTCGGCGGCGACGGCGTGGTGTGTGCCACGCCGACCGGCTCCACCGCGTACGCCTTCTCGGCCGGCGGCCCGGTGGTCTGGCCGGAGGTGGAGGCGCTGCTGATGGTTCCCATCAGCGCGCACGCGCTGTTCGCCAAACCGCTGGTCACCTCGCCCCGCTCGGTGCTCGCCGTCGAGGTGCAGCCCCAGACACCGCACGGCGTGCTGTGGTGCGACGGCCGCCGGACGGTGGAACTGCAGCCCGGGGCCCGGGTCGAGGTCCGCCGCGGCGCCGTCCCCGTGCGGCTCGCGCGACTGCACCACGCCTCCTTCACCGACCGGCTGGTGGCCAAGTTCGCCCTGCCCGTCGCGGGCTGGCGGGGCGCCCCGCACTAGACGGCGCCCGGCCCGCCGCGGCGATGCGGGGGCAGGCGCGTCGCGCGCCGGGTGACAAACCTCGTATGGTCGTATCCGTGTTGGAGGAAATGCGGATTCGGTCGCTCGGAGTCATCGAGGACGCCGTGGTGGAGCTCTCACCCGGCTTCACGGCGGTGACCGGCGAGACCGGTGCGGGCAAGACCATGGTCGTCACCAGCCTCGGCCTGCTCCTCGGCGGCCGGGCCGATCCGGCGCTGGTGCGGATCGGCGCCAAACAGGCGGTGGTCGAGGGGCGGCTCACCATGCACCCCGAGGCCCGGGCCGCGGTGCGGGCCGCCGAGGCCGGCGCCGAGCTGGACGGCGGCGAACTGCTGATCAGCCGGACGGTGTCGGCCGAGGGCCGCTCCCGGGCGCATGTCGGCGGGCGGACGGTCCCGGTCGGGCTGCTCGCCGAACTCGCCGACGACCTGGTGGCGGTGCACGGCCAGACCGACCAGCAGGGCCTGCTGCGGCCGGCCCGCCAGCGCGAGGCCCTGGACCGGTACGCCGGCGACGCGGTGTCCGTACCGCTGGCCAAGTACGGCTCCGCCTACCGGCGGCTGCGGGAGGTGGCCACCGAGCTGGCCGAACTGACCACCCGGGCCAGGGAACGCGCCCAGGAGGCCGACCTGCTGCGGTTCGGCATCGAGGAGGTCTCCGCCGCCGAGCCGCTGCCCGGTGAGGACACCGAACTGGCCGCCGAGGCCGAACGGCTCGGCCACGCCGAGGGACTGGCCTCCGCGGCGACCATCGCGCACGCGGCGCTCGCCGGGAACCCCGAGGACCCCGAGGGGGTCGACGCCGGCACCCTGGTGGCCGGGGCGCAGCGGGCCCTCGACGCGGTGAGCGCGCATGATCCAGTGCTGTCCGCGCTGGCGGCGCGGCTCGGCGAGGTCGGCATCCTGCTCGGCGACGTGGCCGGCGAGCTGGCCGGCTACGCCGACAATCTGGACGCCGACCCGCTGCGGCTGGCCGCGGTGGAGGAGCGCCGCGCGACGCTGGCCCACCTGGTGCGCAAATACGGCCAGGACATCGACTCGGTGCTGGCCTGGGGCGCGCAGAGCGCCGCCCGGCTCGCCGAACTGGAGGGCGACGACGACCGGATCGGGCAGCTCACCGCGGAGCGCGATGTGCTGCGGGACGAGCTCAGCGCGCTGGCCCAGGGCCTGACCGACGCCCGGGTGGAGGCGGCGGACCGCTTCGCCGCCGCCGTCACCGCCGAGCTGGCGGAGCTGGCCATGCCGCACGCCCGGGTCACCGTGGCCATCGGGCAGACCGAGGCGCCGGACCCCGAAGCCGGGGTGGACGTCGGCGGCCGGGCCGTGGTCTACGGGCCCACCGGCGCCGACGAGGTGGAGCTCCTGCTCGCCCCGCACCCCGGTTCGCCGGCCCGGCCGATCGCCAAGGGCGCGTCCGGCGGCGAGCTGTCCCGGGTGATGCTGGCCGTCGAGGTGGTCTTCGCCGGGTCCGACCCGGTGCCGACGTATCTGTTCGACGAGGTGGACGCGGGCGTCGGCGGCAAGGCGGCGGTCGAGGTCGGCCGGCGGCTGGCCCGGCTGGCCCGCACCGCCCAGGTCGTCGTGGTCACCCACCTTCCGCAGGTGGCCGCCTTCGCCGACCGCCAGCTGCTGGTGGAAAAGACCAACGACGGGTCCGTGACCCGCAGCGGCGTCACCGTCCTGGAGGGCGAGGCCCGGGTCCGCGAGCTGTCCCGCATGCTCGCCGGACTGGAGGACTCCGAACTGGGCCGCGCCCACGCCGAGGAACTCCTGGCCGCGGCCAAGGCGTCCCGCTGACCCGGGCCGAGCACGCGCCGGGCCGCCGGGCACGGCCCTTCGACGCGAGCCGCCGGCTCGGGCCGTGTCCGCCGGATTCCTCCGCCGGCGACCGCCGGAAGACGCGCCCGGCCCTGTGGCGCCCGGCACGCGTCCTCCCGCGGGGCCTTCGGCGTGGGGGCGCCGCCGGCTGTCTTGTCGGGGTTGTCCGAGCCGCCCCCTCCGGGGTCGACCTCCCCGGGCCGCCCCAGGCGGTTGCCGCCACCGCCGTACGAATCGGGGGCGCTCCCGCGTCGCACGTCCCCGCCGGAGAGCGCCGGACACTGCGGGGCCCGGCCCTCCGGGCGGACCTCGCGGTGTGCCCGACCCGGCCCGGCGGCCCGCCGTGGGGAGCGGCGCGATGACCGCGCACCACGGCCGGGTGTCGGTCGCGACGGCCGCCGCCGCCGCGACCAGGGCGG
>NZ_FMCH01000120.1 GCF_900091855.1 Streptomyces sp. DvalAA-14 | reverse complement strand
CCTGATGACTACGTACGTCCTGCGGCGGCTGGCCTTCCTCGTTGTCTCGCTGTTCATGGCCAGCGTGGTGCTGTTCCTGCTGCTGCGGCTGCTGCCCGGCGACCCGGCCAACGCGCTGATCGCGGTCGGCGCGACCCCCAGCAGATCGCCGCCGCCCGCCACTCGATCGGCTCGGACCTCCCGCTGCCGGAGCAGTTCGTCCACTGGCTGCACCAGCTGGCCACCTTCGACCTGGGCAACTCCTTCGTCAGCTCGCTGCCGGTCGGTCCGCAGATCGCCTCCCGGCTCGACGTCACCGTGCCGCTGACCCTGCTGTCCTTCCTGCTGGCCCTGGCGGTCGCCCTCCCCGTCGGCTTCCTGGCCGCGCACCGCTCGCACACCTGGTACGGCACGATCCTCAACGGGGTGTCCCAGCTGGGCATCGCGGTACCCGTCTTCTGGATCGGCATGATCCTGGTGACGGTGTTCTCGCTGCGCCTTCGATGGCTGCCGTCCGGCGGCTTCCCGCAGGACGGCTGGGCCGAACCGGGGCAGGCGCTCAACTCCCTGGCGCTGCCCGTCATCACGGTGGCGCTGGTGATGTCCGCCTCGCTGATCCGCTACGTCCGCTCCGCGACCCTGGACGTCCTGGGCAGCGACTACCTGCGCACCGCCCGGGCGCTCGGCGCCACCTTCACCGGCGCGATGTGGCGGCACGGCGTACGCAACGGGGCCGTCCCGGTCATCTCGATCCTCGGCATCGAACTGGCCTCCACCCTGCTGGGCGCGGTCGTGGTCGAGACGGTCTTCGCCCTGCCCGGCCTGGGCAGCATGCTGTCCGAGTCGGTGGCCCAGCACGACTACCCCAGCATCCAGGGGGTGCTCTTCGTGTCGACCTTCGCGGTACTGGTCATCGGCTTCCTGGCCGACCTCGCCCAGCGGCTGATCGACCCGCGGCTGCGCGGCAGGCTCTCCGGCGGTGCCCGATGACCGCGCCCACTCCCGAGGCGACCGAGGCCCCCGTTGTCCGCGAGGTCCCCCCCACGCGCCGGGGCCGCCGCTCCGCGGCGCTGATCACCGGCTGCGTCCTGGTCGGACTCATCCTCGCGGTCGGACTGCTCTCCCTGGTGTGGACGCCGTTCGCCCCGGACGACACCTCCGGCGGCCGGCTGATGCACCCGGGCCATCTGCCGCACCTGCTCGGCACCGACAAACTCGGCCGCGACCTGCTCACCCAGCTGATGATCGGCGCCCGGATCGCCCTGGAGTCCGGGGCCGGCTCGGTCGCGATCGGCGCGGTGCTCGGCATCAGCCTCGGGGTGGCCGCCGGCTTCGCCTCCCGGTGGCTGGACGACGTGGTCGCCGCGCTGCTGGACATCCTGATCGCCTTCCCCACCCTGCTGCTGGCGATGCTGGTGGTCGCGGCCCGGTCCGCCTCGCTCGGCTCGGCGGTCATCGCCATCGGGCTGGCGATGACCGCGGTGGTGGCCCGGCTCACCCGGGTGCTCGTCAAGCGGGTACTGGCCCAGGACTACATCACGGCGGCGCGCACCTCGGGCACCTCCTGGCCGCGGATCGTCACCGGCCATGTGCTGCCCAACATCTGGACCACGCTGTCGGTCAACCTGGCCCTGCAGTTCGGCCTGGCCGTCCTGGCGGAAGCGAGCCTGTCGTACCTGGGGCTGGGCGCGCCGCCGCCGAACGAGTCCTGGGGGCGCATGCTCCAGGAGGCCCAGGCCACCGTGCTCACCTCGCCCACCGGGGCGATCGCGCCGGGCGTGCTGCTGGTCATGCTGGTCATCGGCGTCAACCTGATAGCCGACGGTCTGCGCGACACGTCGGACCCCACCCGGCGGAGGAACCGATGAACGTGCTCGACGTCAACGGGCTCACCGTCCGCGCCGCCGACGGCCGCGCCCTGGTGTCCGAGGTGTCCTTCTCGGTCGCCGCCGGCGGCAGGCTCGGCCTGATCGGCGAGTCCGGCTCGGGGAAGTCACTGACCGCGCTCGCCGTCATGGGTCTGCTGCCGCCGGGCATGACCGCCGCCGGCAGCGTCGTCCTGGAGGCGCCGGGGCTGCCGCGCACCGAGGTGATCGGCGCGGCCGAACGCCGGCTGGTCGAGCTGCGCGGACGGGCGGCGGCGGTGATCTTCCAGGAACCCCTCACCGCCCTGGACCCGCTGATGCGGGTGGGCCGGCAGATCGCCGAACCGCTGCGCCGCCGGCAGGGGCTGCGCGGAGCCGCCCTGCGCGGCGCCGTCGGCGAGGCCCTCGACCAGGTCCGGCTGCCGGAGCGGGCGGCCCGCGCCTACCCGCACGAGATCTCCGGCGGCCAGCGCCAGCGCGTCGCCGTCGCCATGGCGCTGGCCTGCGAACCCGCCCTGCTGATCGCGGACGAGCCCACCACCGCGCTGGATGTGACCGTCCAGTCCGAGGTGCTCGCCCTGCTCGACACGCTGGTCGCCGAGCGCGGCATGGCGCTGCTCTTCGTCAGCCACGACCTGGCGGTGGTCGCCGGGACGACCGACCGGATCGTGGTGCTCAAGGACGGGGAAGCGGTGGAGTCCGGCAGCGTCGAGGGCATCGTGAACTCCCCGCGGCACCCGTACACCCGGAATCTGGTGACAAGCGCCCGTCACCTCGAAGACGCGCTGGAGCGGACCATCCGATGAGCACGCCCATCCTGTCCGCCGACGACCTCGGCTTCGCCTACCGCGGCGCGGCCCCCGTCCTGCACGGCGTCTCGGTCGACATCACGGCCGGCCGCAGCGTGGCCCTGGTCGGCGAGTCCGGGGCCGGCAAGACCACTTTGCTGCGGCTGCTGCTCGGCCTGACCCGGCCCACCGCCGGGCGGATCGTGTTCGACGGGGACGAGCTGCGGATCCGCGACCGCGAGCAGATGCGCCGGCTGCGCGCCGGGGTGCAGTGCGTCTTCCAGGACCCGTACTCCTCCCTGGACCCCCGGCAGCGGGTCGACCGGATCGTGTCCGAACCGCTCCGCTCGCTGGGTCTGTCCACCGCCGGCACGGCGGACCCGCGGGTCGCCGCGGCGCTGGAGGCCGTCGGACTGCCGGCCGAGGCGGCGGCCCGCTACCCGCACGAGTTCTCCGGCGGCCAGCGCCAGCGCATCGCCATCGCCCGGGCCACCGTCTGCCGCCCCCGGCTGCTGCTGGCAGACGAGCCCGTCAGCGCCCTGGACGTCACCACCCGGGTCCGCATCATCGACCTGCTCACCGAGCTGAAGGACACCATGGGCCTGACCATCGCCATGGTCTCGCACGACCTGTCCGTGGTCGCCGCCCTGTGCGAGCACACCGTCGTCCTGGAACACGGCCGGATCGTCGAGCAGGGCGGCACCGCCGCGGTCCTGGGCTCCCCCACCCACCCCTACACGCGCCGGCTGATCACCAGTGTGCCGCGGCTGCCGGCCCGTCCGGTGGGCTGACCCCGACGGTCCGCGGCGGACGGTCCGCGGGCCGCGGTCCGCGGCAACGCTCAGGCCCGGGCGAGCAGTTCGAGCGTGTCGACGACGCGGTTGGAAAAGCCCCACTCGTTGTCGTACCAGGCCACCACCTTGACGTGCGGTCCGTGCACGCGGGTGAGGGCGGCGTCGAAGATCGCCGAGGCCGGCTGGCCGGTGATGTCGCTGGAGACCAGCGGCTCGTCGGCGTAGTCGAGGATGCCCTTGAGCCTGCCGTCGGCGGCGGCCCGGTAGGCGGCGAGGACCTCGTCGCGGCTGACCTCGCGGGCGACGGTGGTGTTCAGCTCCACGAGGGAGCCCACCGGGACCGGCACGCGGATCGAGTCGCCCGACAGCTTCCCGTCCAGGTTCGGCAGCACCCGGCCGATGGCCTTGGCGGCCCCGGTCGTCGTCGGCACGATGTTGACGCCGGCGGCGCGGGCGCGGCGCAGGTCGCGGTGCGGGCCGTCCTGCAGGTTCTGCTCCTGGGTGTAGGCGTGCACCGTCGTCATGAAGCCGTGCTCGATGCCGGCCAGGTCGTCCAGCACGGATGCCAGCGGGGCCAACGCGTTCGTGGTGCACGAGGCGTTCGAGACGACCACGTGCCGGGCCGGGTCGTAGACCTCGGTGTTCACCCCGTAGGCGAGGGTGACATCGGCGCCGTCGGAGGGGGCGCTCACCAGCACGCGGGTCGCGCCGGCCCGGATGTGCGCGCGGGCGGCGTCGGCCGCGGTGAAGCGGCCGGTGGACTCGAGCACGATGTCCACGCCGAGTTCGGCCCAGGGCAGCTTGGCGGGTTCGCGTTCGGCGAGCACGGTGATGCGGCGGCCGTCGACGACGAGTTCGCTCCCGTCCACCTCGACGGAGCGGCCGAGGCGGCCGAGCGAGCTGTCGTACTTCAGCAGGTGCGCGAGGGTCTCGGGGGCGGTCAGGTCGTTGACGGCGACGACTTCGAGGTCGCTGGCGCGCTCCAGCAGGACGCGCAGGGTGTTGCGGCCGATACGGCCGAATCCGTTGACGGCGATGCGGGTCATGGGGGGTTCCTTTCGTCTCTCCCTGCCATGGTCGGCACCCGCCCGCCGGTGCGACAGTGGCTCGAACGGCGACATGCGCAAGGATCCCGCCGCGTCATTCGCCAGCGACCGCAAGGATCCCGCCAGGCCGGCGCGGCGCGGTCTCGCGCGGTCCGGCGCGGCCTGGCCCGGTCCGGCGCTCAGGCCGAGAAGGTGTGCCGGTACTCCGTCGGGGAGGTCCCGAGAATGCGGTGGAAGTGCAGGCGCAGGTTCGCGCCGGTGCCGAGCCCGACGCGGTCGGCGATCTGCTCCACGCCCAGGTCGGTGCGTTCGAGCAGTTCGCGGGCCAGGTCCACCCGTGCCCGCAGCACCCACTGCATCGGCGTGTAGCCGGTGTCCTGCACGAAGCGCCGCGAGAAGGTGCGCGCCGAGACCCGCGCGTTGCGGGCCAGCGCTTCCAGGGTGAGCGGTTCGGCGAGGTGCGCCAGCGCCCACTCGCGGGTGCCGGCGAACAGGTCGCCGAGCGGCTCGGGCACGCTGCGGGGGACATACTGCGCCTGCCCGCCGCTGCGGTAGGGCGAGGCCACCAGCCGTCTCGCCACGAGGTTGGACAGGCCCACCCCGTGGTCGCGCCGCACCAGGTGCAGGCACAGGTCGATACCGGACGCCGCGCCGGCCGAGGTGAGCACGTCGCCCTCGTCCACGAACAGCACGTTCTCGTCGACCAGCACGAGCGGATGCCTCGTGGCGAGGGCCTTGGTGTAGTGCCAGTGGGTGGTGGCCCTTTTGCCGTCCAGCAGGCCGGTCGCCGCCAGGGCGAACGCCCCGGTCGAGATGGCCGCGAGCCGGGTGCCGCGCTCGTGGGCGGCCATGAGCGCGTCCACGACCGCGGCGGGCGGTTCCGTCGTGGCCGGCTCCCGATAGCCGGGGATGAACACGGTGTCGGCCTGCTCGAACGCCTCCAGGCCTTCCGCCACGTGATACGACAGCCCGTCGCCACCAGTCACCAGCCCCGGCGCGGCCCCGCACACCCGCACCTCGTACGGCATGCTCGGCCGGCTGGAGAACACCTGCGCCGGAATGCCGACGTCGAGCGGCTTCGCCCCTTCCAGCACGAGCACGGCGACGTGATGGTTCTCCCGGCTCATCGGCTCTCCCCGCCCTCTCCCACCACCGAGCGGCCCCCACTCGCGGCTTTGTCCATGACGACCCCTACGGCAAGCATCCTGCCACCGTCCCCGGGCCGACGGCCTCCGAGG
>NZ_FMCH01000669.1 GCF_900091855.1 Streptomyces sp. DvalAA-14 | reverse complement strand
CGAGGAGCCGGAGTCCGAGCCGGAACCGGACGAGCCGGAGGACATGCAGGCGGAGAGGGTAAGGGCCAAGGTCGCGGCGAACACGGCGCCGGTGGCCGTCCGGCCGCGGTTGGAGAGGGTCATGGTGACTTCCCGTATGTGCGAGGGTCGCCGCGTCAGCGGCGCTCATCGGGACATACGGGTTGGATCGCCGGTTGTCTCAAAATCTCCGGGCGAACGTCGGAAAATCTTCCCGCCGGGACCGGCGGAGGCTGGCTCCGGCAGTGCCCCGGGGGGTTGCCGGGTCGGCCGCGGGCCGTTGTGTGCCGGTCGCGCGGTTCCCCGCGCCCCTTGCGGGGCACGTCCTGCTCGGGCGATGCCCTCCAGGGGCGCGCGGGAACTACGCGGTCGGCCCCGGCGTACCGGCACTCGGCGACGCACCGGAACCCGCCGCGGCGACGGACGGCCCCGGAGATGAGAAGGCGGCGAAAACAGGCTCAGTGGAAGGTGTGCGCCTCGGTCGGGAAGGCGGCGCCGATCACGTCGGTGGCGAAGGCGCGGGCCGCGTCGCCGAGGGTCCGGCGCAGGTCGGCGTACTGCTTGGTGAACCGCGGCACCTTGCCCTCGGTCAGGCCCGCCATGTCCGTCCAGACCAGGACCTGGGCGTCGGTGTCGGGGCCCGCGCCGATGCCGATGACCGGGATGTGCAGCGAACGCGTGATCTCCGCCGCCACCTCGGCCGGCACCAGTTCCAGGACCAGCGCGAAGGCGCCGGCGTTCTGCGCGGCCTTGGCGTCCCGGATCAGCCGGTCGGCGGCCTCGTCGCCGCGGCCCTGCACCCGGTAGCCGAGGGTGTTGAAGGACTGCGGGGTCAGACCCAGGTGGGCCATCACCGGGATGCCGGCCTCGACCAGCGTCTCGGTCTGGGCCAGCGAGCGCTCGCCGCCCTCCAGCTTGACCGCGCCGACGCCGGCCTCCTTGACCAGGCGGGTGGCGTTGCGCAGCGCCTGCACCGGCCCCTCCTGGTAGGAGCCGAAGGTGAGGTCGGCCACGATCAGCGCCCGCCGGGTGCCGCGGACCACCGCGGCGGACAGCATCGCCATGTGGTCCATGGTGACGGGCACGGTGGAGTCGTAGCCGAGGTGGGCGTTGCCCATCGAGTCGCCGACGAGCAGGACGGGGATGCCGGCCTCGTCGAAGACGGAGGCGGTCATCGCGTCGTAGGCGGTGAGCATCGGCCACTTCTCGCCGCGCTCCTTGGCGCCGGCCAGGTCGCGGACGGTGATCCGGCGGGTGCCGGTGCCTGCGTAGAGCGCCTTCGGGTGGTCGGCCGCGGGGGCGGCGGTCGTGCTCCGGTCCGCCTCGGGGCCGGTGCCGGGCTGCTGGGCAGCCGGAAGTTGCGTCATGGTGACGGCTCCTTCAACTCATCTCGAGGCGCCCTTACGGCGTCCCCGGATCACCTCCATGCTGGCACGGGCGGCCCGGTCCGGAAAGGGGCGGACTCTTTTTACCTCAGCTTTACGATACGAGACGGGCTCGTATCGTAAATCGCCCCTAGGCTCGGACCATGGCCGAACCCATAACCGCCACCGTGCCGGCTGAGGTCCACCGCCGCCGCTGGGCGATCCTCACCGTATTGCTGCTCAGTCTGCTCGTTGTCGTCCTGGACAACTCCATCCTCAACGTGGCGATGAAGACCATCGCCCAGCCCGCGCCGACCGGGCTCGGCGCCACCCAGAGCCAGCTCGAATGGTCGATCAACTCCTACACCCTGGTCTTCGCCGGGCTGCTGTTCACCGCCGGACTGCTCGGCGACCGGCTGGGCCGCAAGAAGGTGCTGCTCTTCGGCATGCTGGTGTTCGGCGCCGGCTCCGCGGCCTCCGCGATGGCCGGCTCCGCCGACCAGCTGATCGCCTTCCGCGGCCTGATGGGCCTGGGCGGCGCCTTCATCATGCCCGCCACCCTGGCGATCATCATGAACGTCTTCGAGCGCGACGAGCAGCCGCGGGCCATCGGCATCTGGTCCGGGGTGGTCGGCCTGGCCATCGCGGTCGGCCCGATCACCGGCGGCCTGCTCCTCCAGCACTTCTGGTGGGGCTCGGTCTTCCTGATCAACGTGCCGATCGTGGTGGTCGGCCTGATCGCGATGTTCCTGCTGGTGCCGGACTCCAAGGACCCGCGTCCCGGCCGGCTCGACCCGGTCGGCGTACTGACCTCCATCGCCGGCCTGGTGCTGCTGATCTACGGCATCATCAAGGGCGGCGAGTACGGGGACTTCACCCGCCCCGAGGTGTGGGCCACCTCGGTGGCCGGCCTGGTCGTACTGGCGGCCTTCGTCCGCTACGAGGCCCGCACCGAGCACCCGGCGCTGGACGTCCGCTACTTCAAGAAGCGGCAGTTCTCCGCCTCGGTCGCCGCCATCGGCCTGGTGTTCTTCGCGCTGATGGGCGTGACCTTCTTCATCGTCTTCTACACCCAGTCGGTGCGCGGCTACAGCGCCCTGCAGTCCGGCCTGCTGCTGCTCCCGCTGGCCGCCGCCCAGATGGTCTTCGCGCCCCGGGCCCGGCTGCTGGTGAACCGGATCGGCGCCCGGGCGGTCTGCGCCGGCGGCATGGCGCTGACCGGGGTGTCCTTCCTCGGCTTCCTGCTGCTGGGCCGGACCACGCCCATCTGGGTGCTGGAAGTGCTGTTCTTCCTGATGGGCACCGCCATGGCGCACGTCATGCCGCCTGCTACCGTGATGATCATGTCGTCGCTGCCCCGCGAGAAGGCCGGCTCCGGCTCGGCGGTGAACAACACCTTCCGCCAGGTCGGCGGCGCGCTCGGAGTGGCCGTCCTCGGCTCGGTGATGTCCACCCTCTACCGCAGCGGCGTCCAGGACCACCTCGGCTCGCTGCCCGCCTCCCAGCGGGCCTCGGCCGGCGAATCCATCGAGGCCACCCTCGGTGTCGCCGAGCGGCTCGGCGCCAAGGGCCAGGTCCTGGTCCAGCCCGCCAACGACGCCTTCCTGCACGCGATGCACATCACCGCCGCCGCCTCCGCGGGAGTCGCGCTGTTCGGCGCGGTCGTCGCCGCGGTCTTCCTGCCCGCCAAGTCCGACGCTCCCACCGCGGCGCCCGGCGGCTCGCCGGAACGCGAGATGGCGGGTGTGGAGAGTTGAGTTCGTCCGGTGCCGCGGACGTCCCGCCGGCGGCGGCCGCCGCGCGGCGCGGGCGTCCGCGCAACGCGGCGGTCGACCGGGCGGTGATCGACACCGTCGTGCGGCTGATCGCCGAGGGCACCACCTTCAGCGACCTGACCGTCGAGGGCATCGCCCGGGAGGCCGGCGTCGGCAAGGCGACGGTGTACCGCCGCTGGACGGGCAAGGACGCGCTGCTGCTCGACGTGCTCGCCGAGGTCGACGGGCCACCGCAGTTGAAGAGCAGCGGCGTGCTGCGCGACGACCTGATCGCCGCGGTGGAGTACATCCGGCAGCGCAGCCTGGCCAAGCGTGAATCGGCGCTGCTGCGCACCATGGTGGCGCAGGCGCAGAGCAACCCGGAGCTGTGGCGCCGCTACCACGACACGGTGGTGGCCGGCCGGCGCCGGATGCTGATCGACCTGCTGGAGCGGGGCGTCGCCTCCGGTGAGATCGCCCCGGGAGCCGGCGGGGATCTGGACCTGCTCGCCGACATGGTCGTCGGCCCGGTGCTGGTACGGGCCACGCTGCGTCCCGACGCGCCGCTGGAGCCCGATCTCGCGGAGCGGGTGGTCGACACCCTGCTGGGGGGATTGCGCCCGCGTCCCTGACCCCGGTGCGATCTTGCCCGGTTTTGTGCGGGTCTTGTCACAGCAGTCCGCTTCCCGGCCGCGCCACGGAACCCGCCGGACCCCGCAGCCCGTCGCTTCATGTACCGATCCCCTAAGGTCGGCAGAGCACCCGGCAAGGCAGCGAGGATCCTCATGACCCAGGCGCAGAGCAGCACGGACGCGAACACGGACGGCCGGAAGCCGCACCCGAACGCCTCCAGGGCGCATGCCCGGCTCAGCGCCCGCTTCCTGCGGTGGTGGCAGCCGGCCGGCATGTGGCGGCGCGGCATCATCACGGCGCTGATCGCCCTGCTGCTGGCCGTGCTGCTGTTCTTCCACTCCGACGTGCCCAACCGGATCGGCAACCTCGGCAGCCTGCTGGAGACGTTCCTGCCCTGGCTGGGCCTGGCGGTGCCGGTCCTGCTCGCGGTGGCGGTGGTGCGGCGCTCGGCGACCGCGCTGATCGCCCTGCTCGTCCCGTCGTTGATCTGGCTCAACCTCTTCGGCGGGCAGCTCACCGACAAGTCCGCGGCCGGCGGCGACTTCACCGTCCTCACCCACAACGTCAACGCCGAGAACCCGGACCCGGACGGCACCGCGCGCGACCTTGTCGAGGCCGGCACCGACGTGGTGGCGCTGGAGGAGCTGGCCGAGTCCGAGGAACCGCGCTACGCCAAGGGCCTGGCGGCGGCGTACCCGTACCACGCGGTGGAGGGCACGGTCGGGCTGTGGAGCAAGTACCCGCTGAGCGGGGTGCGTTCGGTGGACATCCGGATGGGCTGGGTCCGGGCGATGCGGGCCTCGGTCCGCACCCCGCACGGGCCGGTCGCGGTCTACGTGGCCCATCTGCCGTCGGTCCGGGTGAAGTTCAACGCCGGCTTCACCGCCGGTCAGCGCGACAACGCCGCCGACGCGCTCGGGCAGGCGATAGCGGCCGAGCCCGTGCACAGCGTGGTGCTGCTCGGGGACCTCAACGGCACCATGAACGACCGGGCATTGGCCTCGGTCACCTCGCAGATGCGCTCCACGCAGGGCGCGGCCGGCAACGGCATGGGCCTGAGCTGGCCGGCCGCCTTCCCGATGGCCAGGATCGACCAGATCATGGTCAAGGGCGTCGAGCCCCGGTCGTCCTGGACACTGCCGAGGACGGGCAGCGACCACCTGCCGGTCGCCGCCCGCCTGCAACTGCCCTGAGCCCTGGGGCCCCCGCGCCGCGGCGGGCCTACGAACCCTCGCCCTCGCGCCACCGGTCGGTGATCGGCAGCCGGCGGTCCTTGCCGAAGCCCTTCGGGGAGATCTTGGTGCCCGGCGGGTACTGGCGCCGCTTGTACTCCGCGGTGTCGGTGAGCTTCAGCACCCGGGTGACCAGTTCCGGGTCGAAGCCGGCCGCCACGATCGCCTCCCGGCCCTGGTCGCGGTCCACGTACAGCTCCAGCACCCGGTCCAGCACGTCGTAGTCCGGCAGCGAGTCGGAGTCCATCTGGCCGGGGCGCAGCTCGGCGCTCGGCGGCTTGCTGATCGAGTTCTCCGGGATCGGCGGGGTCTGGCCCCGCTCGGCCGCCACCGCGTTGCGCCAGCGGGCCAGCCGGAAGACCGTCGTCTTGTAGACGTCCTTGATCGGGCCGTAGGCGCCCACCGAGTCGCCGTAGAGGGTCGAATAGCCCACCGCCAGCTCGCTCTTGTTGCCGGGCGCGAGCACGATGTGGCCCTCCTGGTTGGAGACGGCCATCAAAGTCACGCCGCGCAGCCGCGACTGCAGGTTCTCCTCGGCGAGCCCGGTCAGCTTCAGCGCCTTCATATACGCGTCGAACATGGGGGCGATCGGTACGGTCCGCAGCTCCAGCCCGGTCCGGCGGGCCAGCTCGGCGGCGTCCCCCTGGGAGTGCTCCGAGGAGTAGGCCGAGGGCATCGAGACGCCGTGCACGTTCTCGGCGCCGACCGCGTCGCAGGCGATGGCGGCGACCAGCGCGGAGTCGATGCCGCCGGACAGGCCGATCAGCACCGAGCGGAAGTGGTTCTTGCGCACGTAGGCCCGCAGGCCGGTGACCAGGGCCGCGTAGACCTCGGCCTCGTCGCCCAGCCGCTCGGCCTCGGTGCCGGTGTACTCGGGCTCGTACGGCGCCACCGGGTCCGCCGAGAGGGTGACGTGCTGGATCTCCAGGCCGTCAGCCACCCGGCCGGCCGGAACGGCGGCCGGCGCGGCCGGCAGCTCCAGGTCGAGCAGCACGCACTCCTCGGCGAACTGCGGCGCCCGCGCGATCACCTCGCCGCCCTCGCCGACCACGATCGTGTCGCCGTCGAAGACCAGCTCGTCCTGGCCGCCGACCATGGCCACGTACGCCAGCGTGCAGCCGGCCTCCCGGGCGCGCTTGCGGACCAGCTCCAGGCGGGTGTCGTCCTTGTCCCGCTCGTACGGCGAGGCGTTGACGACCAGCAGCAGACCGGCCCCGGCCGTCCTGGTGGCGGGCACCCGGCCGCCGTCCTGCCACAGGTCCTCGCAGATCGCCAGCGCGACGTCCACGCCGCGCACCCGGACCACCGGCATGGTGTTGCCGGGCACGAAGTAGCGGAACTCGTCGAAGACGCCGTAGTTCGGCAGGTGGTGCTTGGCGAAGCGCAGCGCCACCTTGCCGCGGTGCAGGACCGCGCAGCAGTTCTGCGGGGCGCCGGCCGGCTGGCCGAACCGGGGCCGGGCGTCCTGGCTGCGTCCGAGGTAGCCGACGACCACCGGCACCTCGCCCAGCCCCTCGGCGGCCAGCCGCCCGGCCAGATCCACCAGCGCGGTGCGGCTGGCCTCGACGAAGGACGACCGCAGGGCCAGGTCCTCCACCGGATAGCCGGTGAGCATCATCTCGGGGAACGCCACCAGGTGGGCTCCCTGCCCGGCGGCGTACCGGGTCCGGCGCAGGACCGACTCGCTGTTCCCGGCGATGTCGCCGACGGTGGAGTCGATCTGATTCAGGGCGAGGCGAAGTTGAGGCACGGCACCAGTGTAATCGTCATTCCGACGCGATGCCCTGCGGGCGGCTGACCGGCCCCCGGGGGCGGCGGGACGGCGTGGCGGTGGCCGGGGGACGGGCCGGACACCCCCCGCGGCGGGTCCGGCCCGTCCCCCGGCCACCGGCCCGGAAGCCGGCCTAGGCCGTGTCTGACAAA
>NZ_FMCH01000132.1 GCF_900091855.1 Streptomyces sp. DvalAA-14 | reverse complement strand
GGGCGTCCCGATCCGCCAGGCCAACATCAGCGCCTACCTCGCCCATGTCATCCCCCGCTACGAGGTGGGACCGGGGGCCCGGCTGTCGCAGAGCTTCGACCTCACCTTCGACGTCTCGGTCTTCGACATGTTCACCGCCTGGGGCGGCGGCGCCACGCTCGTCGTCCCGGACCACGACGAGGTGCTGACGCCGGTACGGTTCGTCACCGGGCGCGGGATCACCCACTGGTGCTCGGTGCCGTCGGTCGTCTCCTTCGCCCGGCGGATGCGCGCCCTGCGCCCGGGGTCCATGCCCGGCCTGCGCTTCAGCCTGTTCGCCGGCGAGCCGCTCAGCCTCCAGCAGGCCGCCGCCTGGCAGGCCGCCGCACCCGGCTCGCGGCTGGAGAACTTCTACGGGCCGACCGAACTCACCGTCACCTGCAGCGAGTACCGCCTCCCGGCCGAAACCGCCGACTGGCCGGCCACCGCCAACGGCACCGTCCCGATCGGCCGGGTCTATCCACACCTGGAGCACGTCGTGCTGGACCCCGACGGCCGGCCCGCCACCGAGGGCGAGCTGTGCGTCCGCGGCCCGCAGCGCTTCCCCGGCTATCTGGACCCCGCCGACAACGCCGCCCGCTTCTGGGATCTCGACGGCGACCGGCCGGCCGTGTCCGGCGACCTCGCCGCGGTGCCGCCGCACCTGTGGTACCGCACCGGTGACCGGGTGCGCCCCGACGGCGATCGGGGCCTGCTGCACCTCGGCCGCCTCGACCAGCAGGTGAAGGTGGCCGGCTACCGCGTCGAGCTCGGCGAGATCGAGGCCGCGCTGCGCGACCAGCCGGCCGTGCACGACGCGGTGGTACTGGCCCTCGACGCGCCCCGGGGCGGCACCGAACTGCACGCGGTGTGCACCGGCGACGGCGCCGAGCCCGGCCTGCTTCTCGACGCGCTGCGCTCCCGGCTGCCGGCGTACATGGTGCCCGCGACGCTGCGCGTGCTGTCCGAACTGCCGCTCAACGGCAATGGCAAGACCGACCGGACGGCCGTGGCCGCACTGCTGTCCGCACACGAAGGCCGGCCGCCGGCCCGGGAAGGCGCGAGATGACCCGAACCGACATTCCCCCGGCCGTCCTGATCGGGGCCCGCCCCGCCGAGGGGCACGCCACGCTGACCCGGATGGGCATCCCCTTCCTGTGCGTCGTGGATCCGTCCGAGAAGCTGCCGCCGGTGGCCGGCGCGCTGGAGGTGATCGAGGCGCCGTACCGGCAGGACCCGCTGTGCCTGCTGAACCTGCCGCTGCCGCGGCGGGTGTGCGCGGTCTTCTCCTTCACCGAGTTCGGCCTGTTGCCGGCCGCGCTGCTCTCCGAGGCACTGGGCCTTCCGTCGGTCCCGGTCGGCGCCGTGCTGCGCACCCGCAACAAGCTGCTGATGCGCCACGCGCTGGCCGGAGCCTTCGACGGGCCGCAGTTCGGCGTGGTGGGTCGGGACGAGCCGGCCGCCGACGTCTTCCCGCTGGTCGCCAAGCCGATCGAGGGCTCGGGCAGCCGGGGGGTGGAGTTCGTGGCAGACCCCGCCGAATACCTGCGGCGCCGCACGGAACTGGCCGGGCTGCTGTGGGAGCGGTGCGTCGACGGACCGGAGTACAGCGTCGAGGCCGTTTCCTTCGACGGGCGGCACCGCATCCTGGGCATCACCGCCAAGCGCACCACCGGCCGTCCGCACTTCATCGAGACCGGCCATGCGGTGCCCGCGCCCCTGGACCCCGCGGTCCGGGAGGAGATCGACGCGGCCGTACGCCGCTGCCTGGACGCACTCGGGGTGAACGTCGGCGCCTCCCACACCGAGGTGAAGGTCGAGAACGGCCGCGCGCTGATCGTCGAGACCCACACCCGGGCCGGCGGCGACCGCATCCCGCTGCTGACCCGGCTGGTCAGCGGCGTCGACCAGTACGAGCTGGCCGTGCAGTCGGTGCTGCCGTGGGCCGACCCGCACGAGAGGCTGCCCGAGCACGGCCACGCCGCCGTGCACTACTTCCCCTGGCAGGACGTCGTGTTCACCGACGGCGGCGGCATCGACGCCTGCCGCTCGGCGGCGGGCGTCGTCGAGATCGAACTCCAGGTGGGCCCCGGCGACATCATCCCCGTCTGGCGCCACAGCCATGAACGCCCCGGCCACGTGGTGATCGGGGCGGGCGACGCCGACGAGTTGCGGCAGCGCGTCGCGTCGGTGGACGCCCTGCTGCGCTCGACGTTCGGCTGACGCGGCGGCTGAGGCGGCGGGAGGCGCGCCAATGGCGCCCGCGGGGCGCCGCCCCGCCTCCTGCCCGCCCGGTTCCCCGCCCCCGCCCTGACGACCGCACCACCGACCGCGCGCCGCAGCGGCGCGCCCCACCCCGAGGACGTCCCCATGACCGTATCCACCGCAGCCCCCCGGCTCGGCCCCGTGACCGTGGACCGCGACGACTTCTGCGCCACCATGACCCAACTGCCCAGCGGCGCGAGCGTCGTGACCACCACCGGGCCCGACGGGCCGATCGGGTGCACCGTCACCTCGCTGGTCTCGCTGTCCGCCGATCCCCCCGCCGTCCTGGTCTCGCTCGCCAGCACCAGCCGCACCCTCGTGCAGGCCGTTGCCGCCGGCGGCTTCGCGGTGAACGTGCTGTCCTGGCAGCAGCGCGACCTGTGCCGCCGCTTCGCCCAGGGCGATCCGTCGGCGCGCTTCGACGGCGTCCCGTACACGCTGACCGACGGGCTCCCGGTGCTCGACGACCACGCGGCGGTGCTGGTCTGCCGGCTGGACCGCACGGTGGAAGTCGCCGACCACACCTTGCTGGTGGGCCTGCCGACCGTGGCCGCGTA
>NZ_FMCH01000121.1 GCF_900091855.1 Streptomyces sp. DvalAA-14 | reverse complement strand
GGCGCCGAACGGCACCACCCAGCGGCTGCGCGTCCGGTCCGCCAGGTCCCACACGAAGCGGGCGGCGGGGCCGCGTGCGCTCGTGTGGGTGAGGCCGGGCACGCTGGACGTGGCGAGCACGCAGTCGTGGTCCCCGCCGAGCCCGGGCGCGGGCGGCGCCGGGCTGGGCGGCGCGGTCCAGGCGTCGAGCCGGTGCAGTTCCCGCCAGGCGGGCGGCGCGGTCCCGCAGCCACCTCGCGCAGGGCCGCCCGCAGGATGTCGGCCCGGTCGGCCGCCGGGACCGGCCCCCGGGTCAGCAGCGTCTCCAGCGCGAAGCCGACCCGGGGCAGCAGCGCGAGCCACGGCCGGAACACCTCGGGGTACGGCGGCGGCGCGGCGAGCGGGGCCAGGGCGGGATGCGCGGCGAGCCGGCCTACGACGGCCGCCCGCAGCAGGGCGTAGGCGGCGGCCCCGGTGCTGTCCGGGTCCATCCGCCGGTCCCAGCGCAGAAGCCGGTCGCGCAGGGCGAGGTCGGCCGGGCCGAGCGCGCCACCCGGTCCGGGCGGCCCGCCACCCCGTGCGGGGCCGTCAGCCGGTCCAGGGCCGTCAGCCCGTCCGGCGCCATCGCCCCGCCCGGGGTCGTCAGCCGGCCCGAGGGCGGCCAGGCACTCCAGCAGGACGTCGGCGCCGGCGGTGTACGTGTCGGTGTGGATCGCCGCCATGTCGTCGGCGGTCCAGGCGCGGGAGCCGGCGAGCAGCGCGGCGATCCGGCGGGCCCGGTGCGGGGCGGCGAACTCCACGCCCAGCGGGGCGGCGAGGCCGCGTTCGTTGGCCATCACGGCGTATCCGTCCCGGACGGGGGCCCTCGGCAGCGGCGCGTAGCCCGGCGCCCAGGCGTGCCGCGGGTCCCACGCGGGCACGACCCGGACCCGGTTCGCGGGATCGCGCACCGGTACCCGCCCGGCCACCCGGTGCAGCAGGCCGCCCCGGGTGTCGGCGGCCTGGACGACGTTGACCGGCTCCGTCCAGCCGTCGAGCGCCCGGTCCACGTCGCCCACGGTGCGGGCCGCCAGCAGCGCCGGCAGCGCCGCGAACCCGATCTCGCCGCTCACCCGCACCGGGCAGCGCAGGCTGACGCCCTCCCAGGTGTCCTGGTCCTCGGGTCCGGCTGCCGGGTGCGCGCCGACCGCCGGCTCCGCCCGGACATCCGCGCCCGCCCTGCGCGCCGCGCCGCGCTCCGTACCGCCCGTCGGCGGAGAGGGGGCCGCACCGGCGATCAGCGGCCCCCGGGCCGTCTCGACGACCTCGACCCGGATGGGCTCGTGGCCGGCGACCTCGACGGTCTCGGTCCGGGAGGCGGCCCGCGCCCAGCCGTCCGGGCCGAGCGCTTCCACCGCCCCGCCGCGCCGCCGCAGCCGCTCCCGGTAGAGGTCCTGGTAGTCGGCCATCGCGCTGGTGATCGCCCAGGCGACGTGGCCGGTGTGGCCGAAGTGGGCGATGCCCGGCACGCCGGGGACGGCCAGTCCGATCACGTCGTAGTCGGGGCAGGACAGCCGGATCTGCTGGTAGACGCCGGGCGCCTCGATGAAGCGGTGCGGGTCGCCGGCCAGCAGGGCGGCGCCGGAGGCGGTGCGTTCGCCGGCGAGCAGCCAGCCGTTGCTGCCGCCGGCGGCCGGGCCGTCGGTGCGGAACAGGGCGACGGCGGCCGGTCCGAGCGTGCGGCGCACCAGATCGCGCCAGAGCTTGGTGGGGAAGCCCGCGAAGAGGATGTGGGTGGACAGCCAGAGGGCCAGTGGGGTCCAGGGGCGCCAGCGCCCGGGGGCCAGGCCGGCGGCGGTGAACTCCGGTGCGCGGCCGGCCCCTTCGCCCAGCTCGGCGTTGACGCCCGCCACGTAGGCCGCGACCCAGTCGGCCGTGTCAGGGTCGAGCCGGGCGTGGCACCGCCGGGCGGTGTCCTCGATCATCGCCTGGCGGGCGAACACGTCCCAGTCGGCGCCCCGCGCGCCGAGGAAGGCAGCCGACGTACCGGCTGCCCGGTGCCGCTCGACCTCGATCTGCCAGGCCCGGTCCCTGGCCGCGTTCTGCCCCTGGAGGTAGGCGAGCGCCCGGGGGCCGCCGGCCCGGAGATGGGGTATGCCCCAGGCGTCCCGGCGGATTTCGGCGCGCACGCTTGCTCCCTCGGCGTTCGAAGTTAGGTAAGGCTATCCTAACTATGACCCGAAGGGGGGTGACGCCGGGGCCATCGGCACCCGGCGCCCCCGCTCCGACAAACAGCGGCCCCGACAGCCGCCGCCCGGACAGCCGCCCCTTAGACCGTCAGCACGATCTTGCCGGTCAGATGCCCCGCCTCACTCGCCCGCTGCGCCTGGGCCGCGTCCGTCAGCGGGTAGGCCCGGTGGATCGGCAGCGACAGCCTGCCCGACGCGACCAGGGCCAGGACCTCGGTGAAGGCCGGCTCGCTGCGGTCCTCATCCGGGCCGCCGGCGGAGAAGCGCACACCGAACTCCCCGGCGGGCCCGGGGTTGCCGATCTCCACCACCCGGTCCGTACCTCCGATCAGCTCGATGGAGGCGGCCAGCGCCTCGGGCCGGCCCGAGGTGTCCAGCGCGGCATCCACCCCGTCGGGCGCCACCGCGCGCACCCGCTCGACCAGCCCCTCGCCGTACAGCACCGGGATCGCGCCCAGGTCCCGCAGGTGTCGGTGGTTGCCCTCGCTCGCGGTGCCGATCACCTTCACCCCGCGGGCGACGGCCAGCTGGACGGCGACCGTGCCGACGCCGCCCGCCGCGCCGTGAATGAGCAGCGTCTCGCCGGGCCGCACCCCGAGCAGTTCCAGCACCCGGTAGGAGGTCTCGGCGGCCACCGGGATCGCGGCGGCCTGCTCCCAGCTGAGGGTGTCCGGCTTCAAGGTCAGCCGCGAGGCGTCGGCGACGGCCTGCTCGGCGTAGGCGCCGCTGAGCGTCCGGCCGAACACCTCGTCACCGACGACGAGGCCCTCGACGCCCTCGCCGACCGCTTCGATCACACCGGAGGCCTCGGCCCCGGGCACATGCGGGAACTCGACCGGGAAGGCGTCCTGCATGAAGCCGGCCCGCACCTTGTGGTCGAGCGGGTTCACGCCGGCCGCGCGGACGGCGATCCGCACCTGGCCGGGGCCGGGCGCCGGCACCTCGCTCTCCTGGACGTGCAGCACGTCGGCGGAGCCGTACTCGGTGAAGGCGATGGACTTGGTCATGGCTTCTCACGATCCTCAACGGTCTGGTAGGTCATGCAGGTCTCATGGATCTCTTGGGTCTCAACGGCCTCGACCGCCCTGTCGGTCTCGACGGTCTCCAGCATGTCCGGGCCGTCCTGCGCACCCTGCCCGCCCTTCGGCCGGTTTCACCTGGCCGATCGGACAGTCCGGCCCCCTCCATGCTCGCCGTACGGTGGGGGACATGCGGAACGATGTGCTGCCGAACGGCTGGGACCGCCCGGAGATCGCTCTGGCGCGGACGATGGAGGTGCTGTCCGCCGCGCTGGGCGACACCATGGGGCGGCTGTCCGCCGCGCTCGCGGAGCTGGTGCCGCATGTGGCGCTGGCCCGGATGAGCAGTGTGTGCACCTTCACCCCGACGCAGTTCGCCGGGGACGGGTCCGTCACCGCCCGGATCGCCGGTACGGATCTGGGCCGGCTGGCCGAGCGGGTGACGGCGGGCCGCCCCTGGCAGGGCGAGGGCCTGCTGGGCGGGGTGCCGCATCCGGTGCTGGCGGTGGCCTCGGCGCCGGACGGGCTGCCCGCGGCCGGCGCACTGCTGGTGGTGGTCCGCACCTCGGACCAGCCGCTGCCGGCGCCGGTGACGGAGCTGGTCCAGGGGCTGTGGGATCTGGTGACCGTGCACACCGCACGGCGTACCTCCGACGCGGAACCCGCGCAGGCCGCCGTCTCCCGGGCCGCGGCCGGCGCCAGGGCGCGGGCCATCGCCGAGCTGACCGACGCGCACTCCACCGCGCTGTCCTCGATCCTGGGCACACTGCGGGCGGCCTCGCTGGACGACGCCACCGCACGGCGCGGCGCGGTCGACCTCGCGGTCGCCGCCCTGGTGCAGTTGCGCGCCAACGCGAACCTGGACCGCGAGCTGAGCGAGGAGCCCGCCGACGCCGCGTTCGCGCGGCTGACCGACGAGCTGCGCCCGCTGCTGCGCTACAGCCCGGTCGCGCTCGACCTGCGGGCGCCGGATTCGCGGCGCACGCTGCCCGCCGACGTGGCGCACGCCGCCCGGGCCGCGGTCCGCGGCGCGGTGCTGGCCATGCTCGAACAGGGCCAGGCGCTGCGGCGGTTGCACATCGACTGGCAGATCGCCGAGGAGGCCGGCGACGCCGACGCGCTACGGGTGGTGGTGCGCGACGACGGACCGGGCCGGCTGGCGCAGGAGGACCTGTCCGAGCACCGGATCACCGACCGGCTGGCCGCCCTGGACGGCCGCCTCGTGCTGGACGCGCTGCCCGGCTGGGGCACCACGGTCACCGTCACCTTGCCGCTGGAGGCCCGCGAGATCGGCCGGCCCGCGGCCGACGACCCGCTGGACGCCCTGCATCCCCGGGAACGCGAGGTGCTGGAGCAGCTCGCCCTGGGCCGCCGCAACCGGGAGATCGGGCAGGTCCTGCACATCAGCGAGTCCACCGTGAAGTTCCATGTGGCCAACATCCTGGGGGAAGTTGGGGGCCGGCTCGCGCGGTGAGGCGGTGGCCCTGGCGCATCGGGCGCGGCCCGCCCCGGCCCGGCCGATCCGGGCCGTCACCGGCTGACCGGGACAAGCCCGGTCACCGGCCGCCCGGGGAGCGCTACGCGGCGGCCGCTGCCGGCTTCGGCGCGGGCGCCGGCGAAGACCACCAGCCGCAGCAGCAGAAAGCGGCCGACGCCGGCCAGGCCGGAGGCGGCGAGGTAGACGCCCTGTCGCAGCAGCGCCCCGGAATGCGGCTGCAGCGTGTCGAAGGCGAGCAGCGCGCCGGTGGTGAACAGGTACGACATCAGCACGGTCAGCCCGCTGGCGCCGTGGTCGCTCCAACCGGCCCCGCCCCGGCGGAAGGTGAACCGGCAGTGCAGTTCGGTGGCGAGCACCGTGGTCCCCACCGCGATGCCGGCGTTGGCGACCGCCAGCGGTATCCGGTCGCCGATCAGCAGCAGTGCGCCGCTGCCGAGCAGCGTCACTCCGCCGCCGAAGAGCACGAAGCGGACGAACGCCGAGACCGCGGCCGTGGAGCCGGGAGGTGATCCGGCTGGCGATCCGGCAGGCGATCCGATGCCTGCGGTGGTGACGGCCATCGTCGACTCCTTTGTCGGGGGCGGTCGTCGGGCGGCCGTCCGGTTGCGTGACCGACTCTTCCGTACCCGGCGACGCCGTCCCATCCGGGGGCTCCCCCATTGCGCGTGGGGGTATCCCCCGGCCGCTCCCTAGGTGATCGACCCCGAAGGGCACTCTTTCGATGAGCCGACCGCATGACCATCCGATCTATGAGAAGGCTATGCGGGCCCTTAGCCATTGTTTACAAGGCGGTGGCGCAGATCACCCTTGTTTTGCGCGAGTTTTTGTCCGTTTCGTACCTATGTTCCCGCTAAGCGGATTTGCACCCGCCCCGTCCGACGTGCGACAGTCGGTGTCAACGGCCGCCACGACCCGGGCTCGGCCGTTCCACAGACGCCGCGGCACACCCCCTGCTTCGCGGCGGTTCCGAAGAGGCCCTTCCGCTGTCACCCCCCGGACGCGAAGGGCCTCTTCTGTGTTCTCCTAGCGGTCGATGACCCGCAGCTCGAACCAGGTGGTCTTGCCGCGGGCCTGGAGATCGACACCCCAGCGGTCGGCGAGCTTGTCCACCAGGAAGAGGCCGCGGCCGCTGGTGTCCATCGGGCGCACCGGCAGCAGGCACGGTAACGAGCGTGAGGGGTCCCGGACTTCGACCCGGACCCAGCCGCGCCGGCGCTGCATGCGCAGGCCGAAGCTCTGGGCCCCGGTGTGCCGTACGGCGTTGCCCACCAGTTCCGACACCAGGAGTTCCACCGTGTCGGCGAGGTGGGAAAGGCCCCACAGCCGGACCACCGCCAGCGACAACCGGCGGGCGGTGGCGGCGGTTTCGGGGCGCGAGGTCAGGCGGACCTCGCCGACCGACGGGTCGCCGAACCGGTCGAGGAGGGCGACGGCGGCGTCATCGGTAAGGATCGGTAATGCGCCCGCCGCGTCATCCGCCCGCTGCGGCTGTTCAGCTCCACCCCGTCCCGGCATGCCCTCATGATGGCCGCAACCGGCCGCCGCCGGAGGGCAACCCACGGAATTCACCGCACGGAATCATCCGTTCCGTCCGCTGCCGTCCCCTTGGCGGCGGCGCACCGCCCCGGCTCAGCGGAATTCGGCCTTGCCCGGCCCGTCCTCCACAAAGCTGCGCATTCCGGTCTCCCGGTCCGACGTCGCGAACAGCCCCGCGAACAGGCTCCGTTCGATGGCGAGACCAGTGTCCAGATCCGTCTCCACGCCGGTGTCGACCGCTTCCTTGGCGGCGCGCAGCGCGTAGGCCGGGCCGCGGGCCAGCCGCTCGGCCCAGGCGCGCGCCTGCCCGTAGACCTCCTCGGCCGGCACGACCCGGTCCACCAGCCCGATGGCCAGCGCCTCGGCGGCGGTCACCATCCGCCCGGTGAAGATCAGGTCCTTGGCCCGGGACGGGCCGACCAGCCGGGCCAGCCGCTGGGTGCCGCCCGCACCGGGGATCAGCCCGAGCAGGATCTCCGGCTGGCCCAGCTTGGCGTCCTCGGCCGCGATCCTGAAGTCCGCGCACAGCGCCAGCTCGCACCCGCCGCCCAGCGCGTACCCGTTGACGGCCGCCACCACCGGCTTGGGGATCCGGGCCACCGCGGTGAACGCGTCCTGCAGCCCGCGCGAGCGGTCCACCATGCCCTCGTAGGACATGGTCTGCATCTCCTTGATGTCCGCGCCGGCCGCGAACACCTTGTCGCCGCCCCACACCACCACCGCCCGTACGTCGGATCGCCGGCCCGCCTCCTCGGCCAGTTCGGCGAGCCGGTCCTGGGTCGCGGTGTCCAGGGCGTTCATCGGGGGCCGGTCCAGCCGGATGGTGCCGACCGCGTTGTCGATGTCGAGGGTCACAGTCATGGACCGGAGCGTACGACGGACGGGCCGCCTCCTGCGAGCAGCGGGCCGCCCGGGCTCCGTCAGGCGGTCCACTCGCTCCAGCTGAGGTTCCAGCCGTTGAGGCCGTTGTACCACTGGACCGTCCGGTCCTTGGAGTTCTCCACCTGGACCACGTCGCCCAGCAGCGAGTGGTCGTAGAACCAGGCGGCCGGTGTGCTCGCGTCGCCCGCGCCGCGCACGTCGTGCAGCCCGACGCAGCCGTGGCTGGTGTTGCTGTTGCCGAACACCGAGGGCGCGGCCCAGTAGTTGCCGTGGATGAAGGTGCCGGAGTTGGTGAGCCGCATCGCGTGCGGCACGTCCGCGATGTCGTACTCGCCGCCGAAGCCGACGGTGTCGCCGTTCATCCGGGTCTTGATGTACTTCTCGGAGATCACCATCTTGCCGTTGTACGTGGTGTGGTCCGGCGCGCCCGAGGAGATCGGGATGGTCCTGATCGCCTTGTTGTCCTGGTAGACGGTCATGGTGTGCTTGGCCGCGTCCACGATGCTGACCTGGCGGCGGCCGACGGTGAAGTGCACCGACTTGTGCTGCTTGCCGTAGACGCCCGGGGCGCCCTCGACGCCGTTCAGATTCAGGGCGAGGGTCACCTTGGTGCCGGCCGCCCAGTAGTCCTGGGGGCGGATGTAGATGTCCTGGCTGCCGTTCCACTTCGCGGCGACCGGGACGGCCGGCGAGGCGGTGACGGTCAGGCCGTGCTCGACCGCCTTCTTGTTGGTGATCGGCCGGTTGAAGTGGAGGTAGACCTCCATGCCGACGCCCACCGTGGAGCCGTCCTCCGGGGTGAAGAACCCGACGAAGGTGTCCTTCGGGACGATCGTGGAGAAGGTCGCGTGCTTGTCGGACTCGCGGCCGGCCGCGTCCTCGGCGACGGCGTCCACCGTGTACTGGGTCGAGGTGTCCAGGTGGTCGCTCGGGGTCCAGCCCAGGCCGTCGGCGGATATGGTGCCCGCCACCGGCGCGCCCTTGTCGTTCTTGACGACGACCGACGACAGCTTGCCGCCCGACGCGGCGACCTTGAGCGTCCCGGTGGTGGCCACGTTGCTGGCGCCGTCCTTCGGGGAGATCGATACGACCGCGCTGGACACCTTGGTGTCCGCGGCGCTCGTCGTCGTCCCGCCCGCCTTGCCGTCGTCGCTGCCCGATCCGGCCTGGTCGCCGTCCTCGGGGCCGCACGCGGTGGCCAGCAGCAGCACGGCACCGAGCGCCAGTGCCGCCAGGCTCGTCCTGGTACCGGGCGCCACACCTATCGCCTTCACTTCTCGACTCTCCTGGTGACTCGGCTGGTCCATCTGCGCCCGGGAAACCGGACCGCCCCCATGAGCGAAAGAAAACCACACCGGCCCGCGGTCCGGGCCCGGAAAATGTCACTGTTCCGTCCCAGTTGCCCGCACGTCATCCGCAGGTCAGCCGCCCCGGCCGGGCCCTGTTCACCGCAACGCCGAGCCCGAACGCCAGGCGGTCCAGTCGAGATTCCAGCCGCTCATGCCGTTGTCGGGCGAGACCGTGCGGTCGTCGGAGTGGACCACGGTGATCACGTCACCGATCAGGGACCGGGCGAAGAACCAGCCGGCCGGCGTCCCCCCGCCGTCCGACCCGTCCCGGCCGTCGTCCCCGGCCGGGGTCCGCGCGGGGCCGCGGGTGTCGAGCAGCCCGATGCAGCCGTGGCTGACATTCTCGGCGCCGAAGACGTCGGCGGGCGACCAGTAGTTGCCGTGCACGAAGGTGCCGGAATCGGTCAGCCGCATCGCGTGCGGTACGTCCGGGATGTCGTACTCGCCGCCGAAGCCGACCGTGCGGCTGTTCATCCGGGTCCTGAGGTACTTCTCCGCGATCACCATGATGCCGTTGTACGTGGTGTGCTGCGGGCTGCCCGCGGTCATCGGCAAGGTGCGCAGCAGCCGGCCGTCGCGCAGCACGGTCAGGGTGTGGGTGGCCGCGTCGGCGGTGCTGCGCTGGTCGCGGCCGATGGTGAAGGTGACGTCCTTCGCCTGGCTGCCGTAGGTGTTCGGCGCGCCGCGGACGCCGCGCAGCCGCAGGTGGAGGGTGACCCGGCTGCCGGGCCGCCAGTAGCGGGCCGGGCGCAGGTCGAGCCGCCGGGCGCCGAACCAGTGCCCGGTCACGGCCGCGGCCGGCCGCGCGGTGACGGTGATGTGCCGCTCTACGGCGGCCCGGTCGGTGATGGTCCGGTTGAAGCGCACCGACAGGATCGTCCCGGTGCCGACCAGCGAGCCGGCCTCCGGGGAGTAGAAGCCGACGAAGGCGTCCCGGCGCGGGGTGATCCGCGGTTTCGGGGTGGGGTCCTTCGTGTGGTGTCCGCCCAGGCCCAGCCCGCAGCCGGCCAGCAGTGCTACCGCGGCCAGCGCCGGCAGGGCCCGCCGCGCCGCGCCCCGCCGCGTCCGTCGCCGCGCACCTGCCGTCCCATGTCCCACACCTGTGCTCACACCGGGTCAACGAGACCGCGCCCGCCGGGAAACGCGC
>NZ_FMCH01000465.1 GCF_900091855.1 Streptomyces sp. DvalAA-14 | reverse complement strand
GAGCAGGGCGGTCTCGGCGCCCAGGCCGGTGATGGTGAAGTCGGCCACCGGGGTGCCATCCGCGGTGCTGACGGCGAGGTGCGGGGCGGGGGCGGCGCCGAAGTCCGCCGGGGAGCCGGGCCGGGCGGCGGGCAGCGCCAGCAGCACATGCACCCGGTGCACGCCCCGCGGCAGCGCGTCCAGGTCCAGTGCGAGCAGGTGCTCGGCGGCGGCCTGCCGGGACACGTCGACCCCGGGGAGCTGCGGACGGCCGGGATGGGCGAGCCATCCGTGCCGTAATCCGGACGGCGGGAGCGGCTCCGGCCCCGGTGGGGAGGCGGCGCCCCCCGGCGGCGGGGCCGGATCGCCGACGACCCGGCCCTGTGCGTCCCCGAGGGTGACCGCGGCCACCACCGGGGTGCCCGCCGACACCCGGATCCGCAGCCGGTTGCCGGGCAGCGGATGGTTCTGCCCGCGGACCAGTTCGGCAGTCATTCCGCCGCCCCCGTTCCCGTTTTTGTCTTCTCTTGTCCTGGTCGGTCGTCGTGTCCGTGACGCCGGTCCCGGCCCGCGCTACAGCGCGGGCAGTATCGCCGGGATCAGGTCCTGGAAGGTACGGCCGTTGGCGGGCGTGCCGATCGCGGTCATCGACCAACCGCCTTGGCCGCGCTGCACCTTGGCCATGATCTGCGCGGTGTACTGGCCGCCGCCGGTGAGCGTGTAGCGGGCGAGTTCCTGCCCGTTGGTCTCGTCCACCAGGCGGCAGAACGCGTTCTGCACCTCGGCGAAGGTCTGGCCGGTGAAGGAGTTCACCGTGAAGACGATCTGGTCGACGTGCACCGGCACCCGCTGGAGGTCCACCAGGATCGACTCGTCGTCGCCGCCCTGTCCGGCGCCGCCGACCACGTTGTCCCCGGTGTGGCGGACCGAGCCGTCGTCGCTGGTGAGGTGGCGGAAGAAGACCACGTCGACCGGCTGCTTGTCGGCGAAGAGCACCGCGGAGGCATCCAGGTCGATCTCCCGGGTGCGGCTGCCGAACAGCCCGCGGCGCGGGGCGGCCTGCCAGCCGAGCCCCATCCTGACCGCGGTCAACGATCCCCCGTCAGCCTTGCTCAGGCTGATCTTCTGACCCTTGGTCATATTGACCGTCACGCGCTGTCCCCTCTCACCCGTCACGCCCTGTTCGGTTCGTGTCCCGACCCTAACAAGACGCCGCCCGGCGGTATCCCGGTTCGTCGCCAGGAGATTTCCGCCGATTCATGGCTGATTCCCGGGCAGTGGACCGATGCCGCCGGCGGGCTCCCCGCCGCTCCGCTACGCCATGCCGACTTCGCGCATCTGACGCAGTTCCTTCTTCAGGTCCCCCAGCTCGTCCCGGATGCGGGCCGCCACCTCGAACTTCAGCTCCGCGGCGGCGGTGTGCATCTGATCGGTGAGCTGGGCGATGAGGTCGGCGAGCTCCTCGGCGGGCAGCGGGGCGCTCGACCGCTTGCCGGCCGCCTTCGCCGACAGTCCCGGCACCGGTGCCTTCCCGCGCGAGCGCTGCCGCCCGGAGCCCAGCAGCTCCTCGGTGTCGGCGTCCTCCCGGGCGAAGGAGTCCAGGATGCCGGCGATCTTCTTGCGCAGCGGCTGCGGGTCCAGGCCCCGCTCGGTGTTGTAGGCGACCTGCTTCTCCCGGCGGCGGTTGGTCTCGTCGATGGCCTTCTCCATCGCCGGGGTGATGCGGTCGGCGTACATGTGCACCTGGCCGGAGACGTTACGGGCGGCGCGGCCGATGGTCTGGATCAGCGAGGTACCGGAGCGCAGGAAGCCCTCCTTGTCGGCGTCCAGGATCGCGACCAGCGACACCTCGGGCAGGTCCAGGCCCTCCCGCAGCAGGTTGATGCCGACCAGCACGTCGTACTCGCCGGCCCGCAGCTCGTGCAGCAGCTCCACCCGGCGCAGCGTGTCGATGTCGCTGTGCAGGTAGCGGACCTGGATGCCGAGTTCCAGCAGGTAGTCGGTGAGGTCCTCGGACATCTTCTTGGTCAGCGTGGTGACCAGGACCCGCTCGTCCTTCTCGGTGCGCAGCCGGATCTCGTGCACCAGGTCGTCGATCTGGCCCTCGGTGGGCTTGACGATCACCTCCGGGTCCACCAGGCCGGTCGGCCGGATGATCTGCTCCACCACGCCCTCGCCGCGCGACAGCTCGTACGGGCCGGGGGTCGCGGACAGGTAGACCGTCTGCCCGACGCGCTTTTGGAACTCCTCCCACTTCAGCGGGCGGTTGTCCAGCGCGGACGGCAGCCGGAACCCGTGGTCGACCAGGGTCCGCTTGCGGGACGCGTCCCCCTCGTACATGGCGCCGATCTGCGGCACGGTGACGTGCGACTCGTCGATGACCAGCAGGAAGTCCTCGGGGAAGTAGTCGATGAGGGTGTCGGGGGCGCTGCCGGGACCGCGGCCGTCGATGTGCCGGGAGTAGTTCTCGATGCCGGCGCAGCTGCCGATCTGCCGCATCATCTCGACGTCGTAGGTGGTGCGCATCCGCAGCCGCTGGGCCTCCAGCAGTTTGCCCTGCTTCTCCAGCAGCGCCAGCTGGGTCTCCAGCTCCTGCTCGATGCCGGCGATGGCCCGCTCCATCCGCTCGGGGCCGGCGACGTAGTGGGTGGCGGGGAAGACGTAGATCTGGCGGTCCTCGGTGATCACCTCGCCGGTCAGCGGGTGCAGGGTGTAGAGGGCCTCGATCTCGTCACCGAACATCTCGATGCGGACCGCCAGCTCCTCGTAGACCGGGAAGATCTCGATGGTGTCGCCGCGGACCCGGAAGGTGCCGCGGGTGAAGGCCAGGTCGTTGCGGGTGTACTGGATCTCGACGAACTTGCGCAGCAGCTGGTCCCGGTCGATGACGTCGCCGACATTGAGCCGGACCATGCGGTCGATGTACTCCTGCGGGGTGCCCAGGCCGTAGATGCAGGAGACGGAGGCGACCACGACGGTGTCCCGCCGGGTGAGCAGCGAGTTGGTCGCGGAGTGGCGCAGCCGCTCGACCTCCTCGTTGATGGAGGAGTCCTTCTCGATGAAGGTGTCCGTCTGCGGGACGTAGGCCTCGGGCTGGTAGTAGTCGTAGTACGACACGAAGTACTCGACCGCGTTGTTCGGCAGCAGCTCCCGGAACTCGTTGGCGAGCTGCGCGGCCAGCGTCTTGTTCGGGGCCATCACCAAGGTGGGCCGCTGCAGCCGTTCGATCATCCAGGCGGTGGTGGCGGACTTGCCCGTACCGGTCGCACCGAGCAGCACCACATTCTGCTCACCTGCGAGGATGCGCCTTTCGAGGTCGTTGATGGCGGTGGGCTGGTCACCGCTGGGCTGGTAGGGGCTGACGACCTCAAAGGGCGCCACACTGCGTTCGATGTCTGATACGGGCCGCATGCTTCAAAGGTACGACGAGCCACTGACAAACGGCCGGGACCGCCGCCGGGACCGCCGCCGCCCGGGCGGCGGGGCCCGCTGCCGGACCCGCTGTCGGACCCGCCGCCTAGCCTTGCGGGTGTGACGGATTTCGCGTGGACGGTGCTGGACGCGCCGATCGGGCCGCTGCTGGTGGCCGGCACGGAGCAGGGGCTGGCCCTGGTGTGCTTCCGGGCCGATCGGGGGACGGTGGAGCGCGCCCTGGAGTCGGCCGCACGGCGGCTGGGCCGTGCCCCGGTGGCGGACGCGGACCGCCTCGCGCCGGTCACCGAGCAGCTCGACGCGTACTTCGACGGCACCCTGCGGGAATTCTCGCTGGCGCTGGACTGGTCGCTGATCACCGGCTTCGCCCGGCGGGTGCTGCGCGAGCTGGCCACCGGGGTCCCCTACGGCTCCGTGGTCGCCTACCAGGACCTGGCCGACCGGGTGCGCGAGCCCGGCGCGGCCCGGGCGGTGGGGGTCGCGATGGGCTCCAATCCACTACCGGTGGTCGTGCCGTGCCACCGGGTGATCGAGAGCGACGGCGGCATAGGCGGCTTCGGCGGCGGCCTGGAGATCAAGCGTTCGCTGCTGGCCCTGGAGGGCGTGCTGCCCGCGCCGCTGTTCTGAGCCGAACGGCCGGGCGGGCCGGGGGCGCGCCGCCGGGTTTCCGGGCCGCGCCGGCCGGGCCCGGCCGGGTCTAGTCCTC
>NZ_FMCH01000347.1 GCF_900091855.1 Streptomyces sp. DvalAA-14 | reverse complement strand
CTGCTGCAGGTGCAGGCGGTGGACGCGTCCGCGTACTCGGCCAAGGCGGCGGTCAACCGCTGGGTGACGCAGGAGGTGGTCGCCGACCGGGGCACGATCACCGACCGGTCCGGCGTCGACCTGGCGGCCACCGTGGACGCCTACGACATCACCGCCGACCCCTACCTCTTCACCTACGACCAGACCAAGGTCAAGGACGCCCCGCAGCAGGCCGCCCAGCTGCTCGCGCCCATCGTGGGCGGCGACGCCACCACCATCGCCCGGCAGCTCGCCACCCCGAACTCCCGCTACCAGCTGATCGCCCATCTGCAGTCCCCGCAGGTCTGGAACCAGATCAAGGACCTCAAGGCCGCCTTCGCCGACAAGGCCCTGGACCACACCGGCGCCGACGTGCTGGCCGGCGTCTTCAGCCAGCCGCACACCAAGCGGGTCTACCCGGACGGCGACCTGGCGGCCGGCGTGATCGGCTTCGTGAACGCCGAAGGGCAGGGCGCCGGCGGCCTGGAGTCGATGTTCGACAAGCAGCTGTCCGGCACCAACGGCAAGGTCCGCTACGCCCAGTCCAACGGCCGCCAGGTCCCCACCGCCGGCGGCCAGCAGGAAGCCGCCGTGCCCGGCTCCGACCTGGAACTGACCTTGGACCGGGACATCCAGTGGGCCGCGCAGAACGCCATCACCAGCCAGGTGCGCAAATCCGCGGCCGACCGCGGCTACGTCATCGTGCAGGACTCCCGCACCGGCCAGGTGCTCGCCATGGCCGACGCCCCCGGCTTCGATCCCGGCGACCTCGCCCACGCCGACGCCGCCGCCCTCGGGAACGCCGCGGTGCAGGACGCCTACGAGCCCGGCAGCGTCAGCAAGCTGATGTCGATGGCCGCGATCCTGGACACCGGCACCGCCACCCCCACCACCCGCGTCACCGTGCCGGGCACCCTGCCGCGCGCCGACCGGGTCTTCCACGACGACGTCGACCACGGCACCTGGTACCTGACCCTCAACGGGGTGCTCGCCAAATCCAGCAACATCGGCACCATCCTGGCCAGCCAGCAGCTCGGCCGGACGCAGCCGCAGGCCAACCAGGTGCTGTACTCGTATCTCAAGAAGTTCGGCATCGGTGAGCCGACCGGCGTCGGCTTCCCCGGCGAGACCCCCGGCATCCTCGCCAAGCCGCAGGACTGGAACGCCTCCCAGCAGTACACCATCCCGTTCGGCCAGGGCCTGTCCCTCAACGCGCTGCAGGCGACCTCGGTCTACTCGACCATCGCCAACGGCGGGGTGCGGGTCGAGCCGTCGCTGATCCGCGGCACCACCGGGCCCGACGGCCGGTTCGTGCCCGCGCCGCCGCCGAAGAAGACCAGGGTGGTCAGCGCCCGGACCGCGAAAACCCTCTCCGAGATGCTCGAATCGGTGGTCGGCAGCGAGGAGGGCACCGGTATCAACGCCCGCATCGACGGCTACCGGGTGGCCGGCAAGACCGGTACGGCCAACCGGGTGGACCCGGTGACCGGCCGCTACAAGGGCTACACCTCGTCCTTCCTCGGCTTCGCGCCCGCCGACAAGCCCCGGATCACCGTCTCCTGCGTCATCCAGAACCCGACCAGGGGCAGCTACTTCGGCGGCTCGATCTGCGGCCCGGTCTTCCAGCAGGTCATGACCTTCGCCCTGAAGAGCCTGGGGGTGCCCCCTTCCGGGGCGCCCGCGCCGAAGCTGCCGATCGACTTCAACCCCTCGCAGCCACCGCCCGCCATCAGCCCCGAGGGACGGTGATCATGCGCGGCCGGCACCCCGGCCGGCCCGGAGCGGCGGCGGCCCGCGGCGGCGACCCGCGCGACCGCCCCCCGGGGCCTTTTGGCCCGGACCCCGGCCAGCCCGGTAATCTCACCGCCGTGCCCAAAGCTGATCAGCCAACCCTCACCCAGCCGTCGGGCGCGCCGCGCCCGACGCGCGTCCGACCCCAACCGCTAGCGGATCTCGCCGCCCGGCTCGGGACGCGTGTGCCCGGCAACCCCGCCCTGGTCACCGCCCTTGTCACCGGCATCACCCACGACTCGCGCGCGGTGCGCCCCGGCGACCTGTACGCCGCCTTGCCCGGGGCCCGCTTCCACGGCGCGGACTTCGCCGCCCAGGCCGCCGAGGCCGGCGCCACCGCCGTACTGACCGACCCGGCCGGCAGCGAACGCGCCGCCGCCACCGGACTGCCGGTGCTGTCCGTCCCCGACCCGCGCGCCGTGATGGGCGAGCTGGCCGCCGCCGTCTACGACGAGCCCGGTGCGGGGATGCTGCGGATCGGCATCACCGGCACCTCCGGCAAGACCACCACCTCCTACCTGGTGGACGGCGGACTGCGGGCCACCCGGCACGGCGCCACCGGCCTGATCGGCACGGTGGAGACCCGGATCGGCGACCAGCGCGTCAAGAGCGAGCGCACCACCCCCGAGGCCACCGACCTGCAGGCGCTGTTCGCGGTGATGCGCGAACGCGGTGTCGAGTCGGTGGTCATGGAGGTCTCCAGCCACGCCCTGGTGCTGGGCCGGGTGGACGGCGCGGTCTTCGACGTGGCGGTCTTCAACAACCTCAGCCCGGAGCACATGGAGTTCCACTCCGGGATGGAGGACTACTTCCAGGCCAAGGCCCAGCTGTTCACCCCGCGCCGCAGCCGGCTCGGCGTGGTCAACCTCGACGACGAGTACGGCCGCCGGCTGGTCGCCGAGGCCACCGTCCCGCTGGTGACCTTCTCCGCCGAAGGACGGCTGGACGCGGACTGGCGGGCCGAGGACATCACCGCCGGGCTGCTGGACAGCCACTTCACCGTGCTCGGCCCCAAGGGCGAGCGGGTGCGGGCGGTCGCGCCGCTGGCCGGCCCGTTCAACATCGCCAACACCCTGGCGGCGATCACCGCGCTGGCCGCCGCGGGCCTCGACCCGCAGGCCGCCGCCGACGGCATCGCCACCGTGCCCGGCGTCCCGGGCCGGCTGGAGCGGGTGGACGCCGGCCAGCCGTATCTGGCGGTGGTGGACTACGCCCACAAGACCGACGCCGTGGAGTCGGTGCTGCGCGCGCTGCGCACCACCACCCAGGGCCGGATCCACGCGGTGCTGGGCTGCGGCGGCGACCGGGACCGCACCAAGCGCGGCCCGATGGGCGCGGCCGTCGCCCGGCTCGCCGACACCGCCGTGCTGACCTCTGACAACCCGCGTTCCGAGGATCCGCTGACGATCCTCGCCGCGATGCTGAACGGAGCCGCCGAAGTCCCCGCCGAGCAGCGCGGACATGTCATCGTCGAGCCCGACCGGGCCGCCGCCGTCGCCGCCGCCGTCGCCCGGGCGCGGCCCGGCGACATCGTGCTGGTCGCGGGCAAGGGCCATGAGCAGGGCCAGGACATCGCCGGAGAGGTGCGCCCCTTCGACGACCGAGAGGTGCTGCGCGCCGCGATCGAGAAGGACCGACAAGAACTGTGATCCCCCTCACCCTCGCCGAGGTCGCACGTGCGGTCGGCGGGAGCACGCACGACATACCGGACAGCGACCTGCGGACCGAGATCACCGGACCGGTGGTGAAGGATTCGCGCGAGGTGGTGCCCGGCGCCCTGTTCGTGGCCTTCGCCGGCGAGCGGGTGGACGGCCACGAGTACGCCGCCGGCGCCGTCGCGGACGGCGCGGTCGCGGTGCTGGCCGCCCGCCCCGTCGGTGTGCCCGCGATCGTGGTCGACGACGTCCAGACCGCCCTCGGCGCGCTCGCCCAGCACGTCCTGGAACGGCTGGGCACGACCGTGGTGGCGCTCACCGGCTCCGCTGGCAAGACCAGCACCAAGGACCTCATCGCCCAGCTGCTGCAGGAGCTCGCGCCCACCGTGTGGACGCCCGGCTCGCTGAACAACGAGATCGGGCTGCCGCTGACCGCGCTGCGGGCCGACGCCGGCACCCGGCACCTGGTGCTGGAAATGGGCGCCCGCGGCATCGGCCACATCCGCTACCTCACCGGCCTCACCCCGCCGCGGATCGGCCTGGTGCTCAATGTGGGCTCCGCGCACATCGGCGAATTCGGCGGCCGGGAGCAGATCGCGCAGGCCAAGGGCGAGCTCGTCGAAGCGCTGCCGGCCGCGGCCGACGGCGGCATCGCGGTGCTCAACGCCGACGATCCGCTGGTCAGCGCGATGCGGACCCGGACGAAGGCACGAGTGGTGTTCTTCGGGGAAAGCGAGGAAGCCGACGTCCGTGCCGAGAATGTCCGGCTGAACGATCGCGGACAGGCGAGCTTCAGCCTGCGAACACCCACCGGGTGCGCCGACGTGACCTTGCGCCTGTACGGTGAGCACCACGTGTCGAACGCGCTCGCCGCGGCCGCCGTCGCCTGTGAACTCGGCATGCCTGTCGGGGAGATCGCCTCCGCGCTCTCCGTGGCCGGCTCGCTCTCGCAGTGGCGGATGGAGGTCACCGAGCGGCCCGACGGCGTGACGGTCATCAACGACGCCTACAACGCGAACCCGGAATCCATGAGGGCAGCCCTGCGCGCACTGGCCGCGATGGGCAGACCCGCTCAGGCCCGGGGGGGCCGAACGTGGGCGGTGCTGGGGATGATGGCCGAACTCGGCGAGCAGTCGCTCACCGAGCACGACGCCGTGGGGCGGCTGGCCGTCCGGCTCAACGTCAGCAAGCTCGTGGCCGTGGGCGGTACCGAAGCCGCCTGGCTGCAAATGGGCGCCTATAACGAGGGTTCGTGGGGTGAGGAGTCGGTGCACGTGTCCGACGCGGAGGCGGCGATCGACCTGTTGCGCAGCGAGGTGCGCCCGGGCGATGTCGTGCTGGTGAAGGCATCGAGGTCGGTCGGCCTCGAATCCGTCGCCATGGCGCTGACCGAGGCGGTCCCCGGTGACGGGGACGGCGCCGGCGGTACGGCCCACGAGGGTGCCGCCCGATGAAGCAGATCCTCGTCTCCGGCGTCCTCGGACTCTTCCTGTCGCTGATCGGCACTCCGCTGCTGATCCGGCTGCTGGCCCGCAAGGGCTACGGCCAGATGATCCGGGACGACGGCCCGAAGGCTCACCACAGCAAGCGCGGTACGCCCACCATGGGTGGCATCGCCTTCATCCTGGCCACCTTGATCGCGTACGGCGCCACCAAGATCATCACCGGCAACAAGCCCACCGTCTCCGGTGTGCTGGTGCTGTTCCTGACCGCCGGGCTCGGTCTGGTGGGCTTCCTGGACGACTACATCAAGATCGTCAAGCAGCGCAGCCTCGGCCTGCGGGCCAAGGCCAAGATGGCCGGGCAGCTCACCGTCGGCATCGCCTTCGCGGTGCTGGCGCTGAACTTCCACGACTCGCGCGGTCAGAGCCCGGCCTCCACCAAGCTCTCCTTCACCTATGACTTCGGCTGGTCCATCGGCCCGGTGATCTTCGTGATCTGGGCGCTGTTCATGATCCTGGCCATGTCCAACGGCGTGAACCTCACCGACGGCCTGGACGGCCTGGCCACCGGCGCCTGTGTGATGGCCTTCGCCGCCTACACGGTCATCGGCGTCTGGCAGTACGGCCAGTGGTGCGGCGCCCCGGTCAGCGCCAACGGCGCGTGTTACGAGGTGCGCGATCCCCTCGACCTCGCGGTGGTGGCCGCCGCGCTGATGGGCGCCTGCTTCGGCTTCCTGTGGTGGAACACCTCGCCGGCCAAGATCTTCATGGGCGACACCGGTTCGCTGGCGCTGGGCGGCGCGCTGGCCGGACTGGCCATCTGCTCCCGCACCGAGCTGCTGCTCGCCGTCATCGGCGGCCTGTTCGTCCTCATCACCATGTCCGTGATCATCCAGGTCGGCTCCTTCCGGCTCACCGGCAAGCGGGTCTTCCGGATGGCACCACTGCAGCACCACTTCGAACTCAGAGGCTGGAGCGAAGTCCTGGTCGTGGTCCGGTTCTGGATCATCCAGGGCATGTGCCTGGCGGTCGGCCTCGGCATCTTCTACGCCGCGTGGGTGGCCGCCTCATGACGGCCGCGGGGCAGCCGGCCGGCGGCGTGCAGCTCAAGGGCGTCGCGGTCACCGTCGCGGGGCTGGGCGTCTCCGGGGTGCCCGCCGCGAAGGCACTGCACACGCTCGGCGCCCAGGTCACCGTGGTCAACGGCGCCGCGGGCGACAAGGAGCGGACCCAGGCGGCCGAACTGGAGGCACTCGGCATCGCCGTCCGCCTCGGGGACGCCGCGGGGTCCGGCGCGGGCTCCGCGGTGCGGCTGCCGGACGCCACCGAGCTGGTCGTCACCAGCCCCGGCTGGCGGCCGGACACCCCGCTGTTCACCACCGCCGCCGAGCGGGGCATCGAGGTCTGGGGCGACGTGGAACTCGCCTGGCGGCTGCGCGGCCCGGGCGCCGCGCCCTGGCTCGCGGTCACCGGCACCAACGGCAAGACCAGCACCACCCGGATGCTCGCCGCCATCCTCACCGCGGCCGGCCTGCGGACCGCGGCCGTCGGCAACATCGGCGTCTCCCTGCTGGACGCGGTCCTCGGCGAACAGGACTACGACGTGCTCGCCGTGGAACTGTCCAGCTACCAGCTGCACTGGGCGCCCAGCATCCGCCCGCACTCCGCCGCGGTGCTCAACCTCGCGCCCGACCACCTCGACTGGCACGGCTCGATGGCCGCCTACGCGGCCGACAAGGGCCGGATCTACCAGGGCAACCAGGTGGCCTGCGTCTACAACAGCGCCGACCCGCAGACCGAGCGGCTGGTGCGCGAGGCCGATGTGGCGGAGGGCTGCCGGGCGATCGGCTTCACGCTGGACGCCCCGCGCGTGTCCGAAGTCGGCCTGGTGGACGGGCTGCTGGTGGACCGGGCCTTCGTCCCGGACCGGCAGGGCAGCGCCCAGGAACTGGCCGCGATCGCCGACGTGCGGCCGCCCGCCCCGCACAACATCGCCAACGCGCTGGCCGCGGCGGCGCTCGCCCGCGCCTACGGGGTGGAGCCGGCCGCGGTCCGCGACGGCCTGCGCGCCTTCCGTCCCGACGCCCACCGGATCGCCGAGGTGGCGGTGGTGGACGGCGTCACCTGGGTGGACGACTCCAAGGCCACCAACACCCACGCCGCCCAGGCATCGCTGGCCGCCTACCCGTCCATCGTCTGGCTGGCCGGCGGCCTGGCCAAGGGCGCCGCGTTCGACGAGCTGGCCGCCGGCGCCGCCGACCGGCTGCGCGGCGTCGTGCTGTTCGGCGCCGACCGGGCGCTGATCCGCGAAGCCCTGGCGCGACACGCCCCGCAGGTCCCGGTGGTCGAGCTGGAACGGACCGACACTGGGGCGATGTCCGAGGCCGTCGACGCGGCCCGGGAACTGGCCGAGGCCGGTGACACGGTGCTGCTGGCCCCGGCCTGCGCCTCGATGGACATGTTCGCCAACTACAACCAGCGCGGGGACCTTTTCGCGGCGGCGGTCCGGGATCTGGCGGGCCCGGCGGACCCGACCCGCTAGCCGGCACTCCGC
>NZ_FMCH01000193.1 GCF_900091855.1 Streptomyces sp. DvalAA-14 | reverse complement strand
GCGCCGCGAAGTCCGCCACCGCGAAGGCGAGTTCCCCGGCGACCCCGTCCGGCGGCGCGGCGGCGAAGACGAAGAGCGCGGGTGTGACCGCGACCCCGACTACCGCCGCCCCGAACGCCACCGCCACGGCCGGCGGCAGCAAGCACGGCGGACCGATCACGATCGGCGGCGACCGCTTGCCGAGCCCGCCGCCCCCGTCCACCGCGGTCGTCTTCACCGGTCTGGCCTTCGACACCTGCACCGCGCCCAGCGCGAGCAAGATGAGCGCGTGGAAGGCGAGCAGCCCCTACCGCGCCGCCGCCGTCTACATCGGCGGCCAGAACCGCGGCTGCGCCCAGCCGCAGCTCACCGCCTCCTGGGTGGACACGGTGAGTTCGGCGGGCTGGAAGCTCATCCCGCTGTACGTGGGAGCCCAGCCGCCCTGCCAGACCAGCGGCAACCCCGAGCGGATCACCGCGGCCAACGCCGCCTCGCTGGGCGCCGCCGACGGCGCGGACGCGGTCAGCGAGGCCAAGGCGCTCGGCATGCGCTCCTCCGGCGCGATCTACCTCGACATGGAGGCGTACGACACCAGCGACACCTCCTGCGTCAATTCCGTGCTGACGTACATCCAGGCCTGGGACAAGGCGCTGCACCTGCACAGCTACTGGGCGGGCTTCTACGGCTTCACCTCCTCCAGCGCCGCCGCCGTCGCCCAGGCCGAGCCCACCGTCAAGGACATGCCGGACGCCCTGTGGTATGCGCGCTACGACGGCGGCAACACCACCACCACCGGCTTCCCGTTCGCGTCCGACCTGTGGACCGGGCACCGGCGGGGCCACCAGTACCAGGTGAACTCGACGGAGACCTACGGCGGGGTGAAGCTCACCGTGGACCGCGACGCCTGGGACGCGCCGGTCGCCAACGTCGGCTGAGGACCCGAACCGGGACGAGCCGGACGGCGCCGGGGCCGCAACCCCTGCCGGGGCGGCAGGAAAGCGCCGCTCCGCCCGGCTGATAGCGTCCACAGCGCACGCACAGACCGCCCCCGGCGAGGATCACGTTCGGCAGAGTGCTGGATATCGGCGGCCCCGGCTCAATATCCTCGTGTTCGATCGATCATCGCCATCACGTCAGCTTCGCGAGGCTCACGCCCCGCCGGGAGGCACCATGGTCCGCCGCCGCACCGCCCTTTCGATCGCCGCCGCCGGGCTGCTGCTCGCCGCACCCGCCCTCACCGCGTGCGACTCGGGAGCTTCCGACGCGGGCTCCGCGGCGGTGGTCGGCCAGCACCGGATCAAGGTCTCCACCCTCCAGTCGGAGGTCAACGAGCTGCGCACCGCCGCCGGGGCGACCCCGCAGGGCGCGCAACTGCTCGACTCGGCCGGCGACTTGTCGACGCAGATGCTGGGCCGGCTGGTGGAGGACGAGGTGCTCGACCAGGCGCTGGCCGACGCCAAGGTCAGCGTCAGCGACAGCGAGGTGGAAAAGGACCACCAGGCAGCGCTCGCCCAGTTCGGCGGGAGCGAGTCCCAGCTCGACAGCACCCTGCTGGTCAACTACGGCGTGGCGAAGTCCGACGTCACCCATTTCTTCTACCGGGACGTGGCCTCCGGCAAGCTCATCCAGAGCCTCGGCCTCCAGCCGGGCAGCGACGGCGGCAACACCGCGCTGTCGCAGGCGCTGGCCAAGACCGCCACGTCGGTCGGTGTGCGCGTCAATCCGCGCTACGGCACCTGGGACGCGAAGAAGGGCACGATCGGCGCGCAGAGCGACCCGTGGGTCGTCGACAAGACGCAGGTCGCCACCTCCCTCACCGCCGGCAGCGGCGGCGCCTGATCCCCGTCGCCCGCCGCGGCCCCGCGCGGGGCCACGTGATCGCGCTGTCAGTGGCCCGAGGTACGTTCGAGTGGTGAAGGACGTAGACGAGGCACAAGCGCACGACGCGGCCGGCGGGGCAGCCGCGCCGGGCCGGCTGGTGCTGCTCACCAGCAGCCACCGGGTGGCCCCCGGCCAGCTGTCCTGGCCGGCCTGGCGGACACTGCAGGAGGCCGCCCGGGTGGTGTGCCCGGACCCCGGGCATCCGCAGCTGCCGTACCTGCGGGAGGCCGGGGTGGCGGTGGAGATCGCCGACCCCCGCGGGCAGGAGCTGGTGGACGCGACGTCCGGCGGCCGTACCGTGGTCTACCTGCCGCCGTCGGGCGGCGCGGCGCCTGCCGTCACCGACGAGCTGGCACGGCTCGGCGGCTCCGGACGGGTCCAGATGCCCGATCTGGAGCTGCTGCCCGGCTCCTGGGACCTGCCGGGCGCGCGCCTGCTGGACCTCGTCCAGGTGATGGACCGGATCAGGGCCGAGTGCCCGTGGAGCAGTCTGCGCACCCACGAAGAGCTCGCCGCGTACGGCATCGAGGAGATGTACGAGCTGGTCGAGGCGATCGAGGAGGGGGACCGGGAGGCGATCCGCGAGGAGCTCGGGGACGTGCTGCTCCAGGTGGTCTTCCACGCGGCGATCGCCGGCGGCCATCCGGACGAGCCGTTCGGGATCGACGATGTGGCCGCGGGTCTGGTCGCCAAGCTCGTGCACCGGCATCCGCACATCTATGGTGACGAGGTGGCCGAGACCCCGGAGCAGGTGCAGGCGAACTGGATACGGCTCAAAGGCGTCGAGAAGCGGCGGGAATCGGTCACCGACGGCGTCCCGCTCGCCTCCCCGGCGCTGGCGCTGGCCGCCAAACTGGCCGGCCGCGCGCGGGCGGCCGGTCTGCCGCTGCCGGCCGCCGCACCGGAGCCGTACGATCCGGCGCCCACGGACGAGGTCCGGCTCGGCCGGCAGCTGCTGGCCCAGGCCGCCGCCGCGCAGGCGGGAGGCCTCGACCCGGAAGCCGCCCTGCGCCACGCCGCCCGGCATTACCGCACCGCTGTCCGCGCGGCGGAGGCCCGGCGCCGCGGCGAGGACCCCGGGGACCCGGTCGGCCCCGGCGCCGACCCCGAGGCCGGGGACGTGTAGCCGCATGCGGGTGGAGGTGCCGCACGCCTGGCCGGCCGACGAGGGCGAGGCGCTCGCGATCCAGGACCGGCTGCGGCCCCTGGTCGACGAGCGGGGGCCGGGGTCCGCCGCGCCCCGCACCGTCGCGGGCCTCGATGTCGCCTACGCGGGGGACGGCCGCGGCACCGGCGACCTGGTGGCCGCCGGAGTCGTCGTCATCGACACGGCCACCCTCACCGTGGTCGAGCAGACCACCGCCGTCACCACGACGAGCTTCCCCTATGTCCCCGGCCTGTTCGCCTTCCGCGAGCTGCCGGTGCTCATCGACGCGCTGCGCACCCTGACCACCACGCCCGACCTGCTGCTCTGCGACGGCTACGGCTTGGCGCACCCCCGCCGTTTCGGCCTCGCCAGCCATCTGGGCGTGCTGACCGGCCTGCCGAGCGCCGGAGTCGCCAAGACCCTCTTCACCGGGAGCTACGACCCGGCCGCGCTCCACCTGCCGCGCGGCTCCTGGGCCGAACTCACCGACGGCGGCGAGACCGTCGGCCGCGCCCTGCGCACCCGGACCGACGTCAAGCCGGTGTTCATCTCCACCGGACACCTGATCGACCTGCCCACCCTCACCGATCTCGTGCTGGCCCTGGCCCCCGCCTACCGCCTTCCGGAGACCACCCGCCAGGCCGACCACCTCTCCCGCACGGCCCTGGCGGCGGCGAGCGCACCCGCGACTCGGCCGCCGCGGAGCACCGGTTAGCGTCGCAGCGTGACACAGCCCCTGGACCGCGATGCCCCGATGCCCGAGCTCTTCACCTGGGAGTTCGCCACCGACCCGTATCCGGCCTACGCCTGGCTGCGGGAGCACGCGCCGGTGCGCTGGACGCGGTTGCCCAGCGGGGTCGAGGCGTGGCTGGTGACGCGGTACGCCGAGGCGCGCGAGGCGCTGGCGGACGGGCGGCTGAGCAAGAATCCGGTGCACCACGCCGAGGATCCGCGGGCGCGCGGGAAGACGGGGATCCCCGGGGAGCGCGGCGCCGATCTGATGACGCATCTGCTCAATATCGATCCGCCGGACCACACCAGGCTGCGGCGGCTGGTGTCGAAGGCGTTCACGCCGCGCCGGGTCGCGCAGTTCGCGCCCCGGGTGGCGGAGCTGACGGACCGCTTCATCGACGGCTTCGCGGGGCGCGGGCAGGCGGACCTGATCCATGAGTTCGCCTTCCCGCTGCCGATCCACGCCATCTGCGACCTGCTGGGCGTGCCCGCCGAGGACCAGGACGACTTCCGCGCCTGGGCCGGGATGATGATCCGGCACGGGGGCGGCCCGCGCGGCGGTGTGGCGCGGTCGGTCAAGCGGATGCGGGCGTATCTGGTCGAGTTGATCGAGCGCAAGCGCGACGACCCCGGCGACGACCTGATCTCCGGTCTGATCCGGGCCAGCGACCACGGCGAGCAGCTGACCGGCAACGAGGCCGCCGCGATGGCCTTCATCCTGCTTTTCGCCGGCTTCGAGACGACGGTGAACCTCATCGGCAACGGCGTGCACACCCTGCTCGGGCACCCCGCCGAGCGGCGCCGGCTCCAGGAGTCGCTGGCCCGCGGCGAGAGCGCCCTGCTGGAGACCGCCGTCGAGGAACTGCTGCGCCACGACGGCCCGGTGGAGCTGGCCACCTGGCGTTACGCCACCGCGCCGCTGACCATCGGCGGCCGGGCGATCGCGGCCGGCGACCCGGTGCTGGTGGTACTGGCCGCCGCCGATCGCGACCCGGCGCGTTTTGAGGGACCCGACACGCTGGATCTGGCCCGCCGGGACAATCCGCACCTCGGGTACGGGCACGGCATCCACTACTGCCTCGGCGCCCCGCTGGCCCGGTTGGAGGCCAGGACGGCGCTGGCGGCCCTGCTCACCCGGCTGCCCGATCTGCGGCTGGCCGTCGATCCGGGGGAACTGCGCTGGCGCGGCGGTCTGATCATGCGGGGACTGCGCACGCTGCCGGTGGAGTTCGGCGCCGAGACCCCCGCCGGGGTTCAGCACAAAGACACCGGCCGGTAACCACCGGTCAGGTGACGGTCCGTCATCACCGTGACCCGGACGTGATGATCGCTACATCGGCTTGTGATCCGGCGGTCAACCCCGCTACGTTCTGCGGTCAACGCGAGGCACGCACGGCTCGCGGGACGCGTCCATCCCCACCGTCGCGCACCGTCGCGGACAGCAGCCCGGCCGAATCGGCCGAGTCCGCAGGTCAACAGGACCGAAGCGGCGCGCGAGGACGCGTAAGGCCAGAAAGAAAGGCGACCGCAATGCTCTCGTCAGGCAACGGCCGGCATCGACGCCCGCGCCCGCCCTCCGCGGCGAAGGTGACCATGGCGACCGCCGCCGCGACAGGCGCCGGCATCGCGCTGCCGCTCTTCGGCGCGGCGACCGCCCACGCCGCCGACCAGACCACCTGGGACCGGGTGGCGTTCTGTGAGACCGGCGGCAGCTGGCACTCCGACACCGGCAACGGCTTCTACGGCGGCCTCGCCATCACCCAGGACACCTGGGACCAGTACGGCGGCGACGCGTACGCCCAGCGGCCCGACCTCGCCTCCGAGGCGGACCAGATAGCCGTGGCCGAGACGATGCTGACCGAACTCGGCCCGGGCGCCTGGCCCGGCTGCGAGGAGGGCACGGGCCTGCTCCAGACCCCGGCGCCGACCGGCCCCGCCGCCCAGCCCACTCCGGCGCAGCCCGGCGAGCACACACCGTCGACCGGGCCG
>NZ_FMCH01000122.1 GCF_900091855.1 Streptomyces sp. DvalAA-14 | reverse complement strand
CGCCCGGCCGGCCGCGGCCCCGCCCACCGTCCCACCGCCAGCGGTCGCCCCGACTCCCGCCCGGGCCTTGCCCGTACCGGCCGCGGGGGCGCCCGCGCCGCCCGCGGCGGGTGGTCTCCCGCTGTCCGTCATGGCCGTCCTTTCGCCGCCGGGATCCCGTTCACCGCCCGTTGAACGCCGACCGGACGCCGACGGGACGCCGACGCCGATGCCTGCCGGCGCGCGCTCGCCCCCGCGCCGCCAGTGTTCGCTGAAGAAGTCCTACCGTTCGCCTTGACGAACGGCAGGGCCGCAGCGTTCAGTATAGAAGGTGATGCGTTCGACAGGACGAACCCTGGACCGAGACCTGGCGCGGGACATCGCCCTGGTCTGCTTGGCCGACGCGCTCGTCGGTGTGTCGTTCGGCGCGATCGCGGTGGGCCTCGGGCTGCCGCTGTGGCTGCCGGTGCTGCTGTCGGTGGTGGTGTTCGCCGGCGCCTCGCAGTTCATCTTCATCGGCATCGTGGGTGCGGGCGGCAATCCGGTGGCGGCGGTCGTGGCGGGGCTGCTGGTCAACGCGCGGCATGTGCCGTTCGGTTTCACGGTCGGCGATGTGTTCGGCCGCGGCTGGCTGCGACGGCTCGTCGGCAGCCATCTGATGGTGGACGAGACGGTGGCCTTCACGCTGGCGCAGGACGAGCCACGGCGGCGCCGGATCGCGTACTGGACCTGCGGGCTCGGCCTGTTCGCCGCCTGGAATCTCGGTGTGCTGGCCGGTGCCTTCGGCGGCCGGGCGATAGGCGACACCGACGCGTTCGGACTGGACGCGGCCTTCCCCGCGGTGCTGCTCGCCCTCCTGCTGCCCTCCCTCACCGACGCGGCCATCCGCCGGGCGGCCGCGGTCGGCGTCGTCGTCGCGCTGGCGGCGACGCCCTTCCTCCCCGCCGGGCTGCCGGTTCTGCTCGCGCTGGCCGGAGTCGCCGCGAGCCTGCCCCGCCGCTCGCCCGCGGCGGCGACCGATCCCGGCAGCCCGCCCTCCCCCGAGGCGCCCGAACGCCTCCCGACCGATCGGACCACGCCATGACCTCGGCTTCCGGCCTGGTGGCGGCGACCGTGCTGCTCGGCGCCGGCACCTTTGCCTTCCGCCTGGCCGGCCCGGTGCTGCGGGCCCGCGTGGCCCTGTCGCCCCGGGTGGAACGCCTGACGAACGTCGCGGTGGTGGTCCTGCTCGCGGCCCTGGTCGCGACCTCGGCGCTCACCGAGGCGCACGGCTTCGCCGGTGTCGCCCGGGCGGCCGGTGTGGTGGTCGGCGGGGTGTGCGCCTGGCGCCGGGCCCCCTTTGTGGTGGTGGTGATCGCCGCTGCCGTCACCGCGGCGGCGCTGCGCCTGCTCGGCGTGAACTGACACCGGGCACGAACAACCGGCGTCGGAGCGACGTCACGTCCCCTTCGGGCGAACTGACGTGTCGTCAGTTTTTGTCGGGAAAGGCGAGTTCAGCCCGGTGCGGGCCGCGGAAGTTCGGCGTGAATCGGAGCTGACAGGAGGATTCCAGTTCGTGTTACGTGTCATGTCTCCGTCGATTCACGCGCGACCGTCACCGTCCTGGACGGAGAGCCACCCCCCAATGGAGGAGACGTGACCGGTCCTATGACCCGTCGTCGAGTTACCCTTCGGCCGCGCGCGGCCCTGCGTACCGCGCTGCTCGGCACCCTCACCGCCTGCCTGGCGTTCACCGTCGCCGGCCCCGGCGGCGCCGCTTCCGCCGCCGACCCCGGTTCCCTGCCGCTGTCCGGCGCCACGGTGTCCGGCCTGCACAACACCTATGACCCCGCCACCTTCCCGTACCTGGCGCAGGCGCTCGACACGGGCACCTCGATGATCGAACTGGACGTCTGGGACGACTTCATCACCTCGGAGTGGAAGGTCAGCCACTCCAACCCGTTGGGCAACAGCAACAACTGCGTCAACGCGTCCTCGGCCGCGCAGCTCTACTCCGGCGGCGCGAACAAGGACCTGGAGTCGTGCCTGGACGACGTACGGGTCTGGCTCGGCGCACACCCGGGTCACGGGCCGCTGATCATCAAGCTGGAGCTGAAGGCGGGCTTCCAGTCCAGCTTCGGGATGAGCCCCGCCAAGCTCGACAGCTCGATCAGCGCGCACCTGGGCAACCTGGTGTTCAAGCCGAACGACCTGCTGAACAAGCCGGGCGGCGGCCAGTACGCCACCTTGGACGACGCGGCCAAGGCCGGCAACTGGCCGACCCGGCAGCAACTCGCCGGCAAGGTGCTGCTCGAGGTCATCCCGGGCACGGTCGAGGAGAGCAACCCGACCGACACCCTGTGGACGGACACCGAGTACGCGACCTACCTGCGCGACCTGCACACGCAAGGCAAGACGGCGCAGGCCAACATCTTCCCGTCGGTGCACAACGCCCAGGCCGGCGACCCGCGCACGCGCTACTCGGACACCTCGCTGCGGCCCTGGTTCGTCGCCTTCGACGGTGACGCGTCGACCTACCTCAACGGCTCGATCGACACCAGCTGGTACGACACCAACCACTACCTGCTGTTCATGACCGACTCGCAGAACGTGGCACCGGCCCTGGACGATGTCAACCCGTCCCCGGCCGACGCGGCCGCCCGGGTCGCCCTGCTGGCCAAGGCGCACGCCACGGTCGCCTCGAACGACTGGAAGGGCCTGCCGAGCGTGCAGTCCCTGGTCGACCCGCGCGGCTGAGCGGAACGGGCAGCCGAACGCCGGGGGTTCGCGGCCGTCGTGGGGGGACGACGACTGCGGGCCCCCGGCGTTCGTTCGCCGGTCAGCCGGCCAGCGACCCGCGGTCGCCCATCACGATCACCGGATGGTCGGCCGGCAGCAGGGTGCGCAGCAGCTGGACCATGTGGCTTGCGGGGATGCTGACGCAGCCGTGGGTGGGGCCGCCGTGGTCCACGTGCACCCAGATGCCGCCACCGCGGCTCGCGCCGAGCGGTTGCGCGCCGTCCAGCGGGGATCGGCCCGGGACGCGGTTGTAGTCGATGGCGATCACGTAGTCGAAGGCGTCGTCCAGCGTCTCGCCGTCGAAACCGACCCCGCCCGCCTGGAAGGCGGACGAGTGGTGGTAGGGCAGCTTGGAGCCCGGGTTGGCGTCGAAGCCGCCCGCGTCGTGCAGGGTGAACACCCCGATGGGGCTGTGCAGATCGCCCGCGTGGTGCGAACGGGTCCAGCCGCGCAGCGCGTTGTGCGCCGGCCAGGTGGCGCCCGGCCGCCAGTGGCCGTCAGCGGTACGGGACCACAGCGTCACCTGGGTGTCGGAGGAGTTCTTCGCCTTCCCCGAAGCCACCAGCACCTGTCGGCTGACGGCGGGGATCTCGGCCCGCGTCTTCGGGCCGAGCCCCGGAATCGCGGCGGGCAACTGCTCGGCGGCGGCCGGTGGAGCCCCCGCGGCCGCCTTCGCCACGACGGCGGCCGTCGCGGCCGGCGCCGAGGCGGCGCCCTGATGCCGCCCGTCGTCGGCCACCGCCGTCCCGTTGTGTCTGCCGAGCACCAGATAGCCGGCGCCGAGCACCACCAGGCCGACCGCCCCCGCGGTCGTCGCCATCACCATCGGGCGCTTGCGGGAACGACGAGGCCGCCGGTGTCGGTTCCGGCCTCGGTCGTCGTCATGGCGCCCGTCGAACGTGTCAGCAGTGTCAGGGGTCATCGCGCCAATCGTCGCAAACCTTCCCCTTACTGCCACTACCCACCCCCGGATCCGCCCGTTTCGTCCAGGAGATCACCTTCGTACGGCGGTTCGGGCGGAAGCCGGGTGCCGCTCTCCCGGCGTCGTCCTCACGGAGCGGCCGGGAGCGGCGGGAGTTACGCGGTGGGGGCGGCCGAGACCCCGTAGACGCCGTCCAGCCAGTGCTTGAGGTCGGCCTCCAGGCCGGTGCCGTCCGCGGTCGGATCGAAGTCGTGGACGACGAGGCCGACCCTGGCGCCGAAGTGGTTGCGGCCGAAGAAGCGGTACATCGCGTGGTCGGTCCGCAGGCCGATGAAGTACGGGTCGCGGTAGTCCAGGACGAC
>NZ_FMCH01000242.1 GCF_900091855.1 Streptomyces sp. DvalAA-14 | reverse complement strand
TCAGGATCTCCCGGGTGGCCGGCTGGGTGTAGCCGGCCGCGGATCCGGGGGGGCGCTGACGACGCGACCGTGGGGGGGTGGCGCCGGGGCGGGGGCCGACCAGCCCCCCACCAGGTCGCGGTAGAGCGGGGAGCGCGCCGGCAGGTCGTGGTGGGTGCCGCAGACCGCCCGGGTGCCGTCCAGCACCAGCACCCGGTCGGCCCGGCGGGCCGAGCTGATGCGGTGGGCGACCACCACCAGGGTCCCGCCGGGCCGCCGGGCGAAGGCCTCCTCCGCGACGGCCTCGGCGGCCGGGTCGAGGTGGCAGGTCGCCTCGTCCAGCACCACCAGCCGGGCCGGGGCCAGATACGTACGGGCCAGCGCGATCAGCTGGCGCTCCCCCGCCGACAGCGCCCCCGGATCCACCTCGGCCGCCAACCCGCCCAGGCGCGAGACGAGTTGCGCCGCACCCACCGCCCGTACCGCGGCGAGCACGGTCGCGTCGGACGGCCCGCTCCCGCACAGGTAGCGCAGGTTCTCGGCGACGGTGGCGGCGAAGACATACGCCTCCTGCGGGACGAGCGCCGGCCGGCCGGCGGTCCGCACCGTTCCCCGGTCCGGGCGCAGCAGCCCGGCGGCGAGGGCCGCCAGGGTGGACTTCCCGATGCCGCTCGGGCCGACCACCGCCAGGTGTTCGCCGGCCCCGACCGTCAAGTCCAGGTCGTGCAGCACGGGTTCGGCGGCGGGGCCGTAGGCGAAGGTGACGCCGCGCAGGCGGAGGACGGGGCCCTCGTACGGTCCGGTGGCGGGCGGCGGATCCGGCGCGGCGACGGCCGCGGGGGCGTCGCCGTCGGCCGCGGTGATGCGGGCCAGCACGACGCCCAGCCGGGTACCGGCCGCGCTGAGGGTGTGCACGAGGTTCTGCAGGGCCGGTTGGAGGGACTGGGTGAGATAGGCGAGCGCGCCGAGCAGGGCCCCCGGCGTGACGCGATGCGTACGGAGCAGCCAGGGACCGCCCACCAGCAGCAGGACGACCGGGACTTGGCCGCCGACGGCGAGCGCGCCCGCGCGGACCGCACTCCATCGGGCCAGGGACCGGCTGGCCCGCAGCTCGGCGTCGATCCGCCGGTCCGCGCGATCGGCCGTCGGATCCTCGGCCCCGCAGGCGGTGATGTCGCGCAACCCGCCGGTGAGAGCGCCGAGTTCCTCGGCCAGCGCCTCGTCGGTGGCCAGACAGCGGTGCTGGCGACGGGCCAGCGGGCGCAGCGCGGCAGCGAACAGGCCGATTCCGGCGGCCAGCGGCGGGACCACGATCAGCAGCAGCACGGGGGCGAGCGCGCACAGGCCGGCCAGCGCGCCGGCCGCGGTGAAGACGAAGGAGCGCAGTACCAGGACGAGCCCGCCGAAGGCGTCCCGGGCGATTTCCACCTGGTGCGTCAGCCGCGACACCACCGACGAGTCCCCGGCCCGCCCCCGGGCCACCGCGGCCCGCAGACCGCCGCGCACCACCCGCCGTACCAGCAGGTCGCGCAGCGGCTCCACCAGACCGGCCAGCGCCCGGAACACCCGGGCGGTGCCGTACGCCCCCACCGGCACCGAGGCGGCCGTCAGGGCCAGCCAGGCCAGCCCGGTCCAGGGGCGGCCCGGCAGGAATCCGTCGTCCAGCGCCTTGGCGAGCGCGTAGCCCATCAGGAAGGTCTGCCCGGCCTCCAGCACCGACCAGGCGGCGAGGACGGCGAGGGCGCCGGCCCGGCCGCGCAGATATCCCGGCAGCCGCGTGTCAGCCATGCCGGCCCGCTTCTGCTTCCGCTTCCGCTTCCGCCGCCGGCGAGCCCGAGAGGTCGGGAAGGCCCGGGAGGCCGGGTGAGTCGGCCGCACCTGGTGGGCCCGCCGCACCCGCCGCGAACAGCGCGCGGTAGTCCGGTTCGGGCCACAGCCGGCCGTGCGGCGCGAGGGCGCGGACCGTGCCGCCTTCCAGCCAGGCGACCAGATCGGCGCGGGCGGCGGTGGCGGCGCGGTGGGTGATCAGGAGCCGGGTGCGGTCCCGGTGGCCCCGGGACAGGGCCCGGGCCACGTGGAGTTCGGTCACCGTGTCCAGGCTGGAGGTGGCGTCGTCCAGGACCAGCAGCCGTCCGGCGTGCGCGAACGCCCGTGCCAGCCCGAGACGTTGCACTTCCCCACCGGACAGCGGCGCCTCGGCGCGCGGGGTGTCGTAGCCGCCCGGCAGCCGCCGTACGAACGTGTCGGCCCCGGCCGCCCGCGCGGCCCGCACGGTCGCCCACAGCGGCACCGGGCGCGGGCCGAAGCCGATGGCATCGCCGATCGTGTCGCCGAGCAGGACCGGCCGCTCGAACGCGTAGGCGACCGCGGCCCGCAGCTCCGCCCGGCTCAGCTCGGGCAGCTCCCGCCCGTCGAGCAGCACACTGCCGCGCTGCGGGTCGAGCAGCCGGCCGGCCAGCGCGGCCAGCACCGACTTGCCCGCCCCGGACCGGCCGACCACCGCCACGCACGCGCCGCCCGGCACGATCAGATCGAGCCGGTCGAGTACCACCCGACCGCCCCGCACGGCGGTGACACCGCGCAGTTCGAGCGTGCCGGGAGCCGGGCCGCGCGAACGCCCGCCGCCCGCAGCGGCCTTGTGGTCGCGGCCGGTCGAGCCGCGTTCCGTGGCGGCGGGTTCGCCGCCGTCCTTCCGCGTCCCGGGCGCGGGGACCTGAAGCGGCAACCGCCCGTCCCCGTAGGCCCGTACCGGCAGCGCCAGCACCGCGGCCAGCCGGGCGGCCGCGGTCCGGCCCCTGACCAGGCCGCCGAGCTGGCCGACGACCACGCCGATACCGGTCGCCAAGGTGGCGTAGCGGGAGGCGGCGAGCAGGTCGCCGACGGACAGGGCGCCCTGGGCGAGGCGGACGCCGCCGACGGCGAGCACGATGATCTGGAGCAGCGGGACCAGCACGGCGGCCTGCGCGGTGGCCCGGCCCTGGACGCGCCACATGCGGTGCCCCTGGGCGCTGAGTTCGGCCAACGGCCGCAGCACACGGGCGTTTTCGTGTTCCTCGGTGCCGGCCGCGGCGATCGTACGGGCGCCGCCGAGCGCTTCCATCAGGCGGGCGGCGATCCGGCCCTGCGCGTCCTGGTAGCGGGCGATGGAGTCGGAGGAGGCGCGGGCGAAGCGCCGGACGAGCAGGGCGAGCAGGGGCGCGCCGAGCAGGAAGGC
>NZ_FMCH01000085.1 GCF_900091855.1 Streptomyces sp. DvalAA-14 | reverse complement strand
AGGGCGCGGGCGGCCGGTCGGCGTGGGGGCCGCCGGACCGCTGCCCGGGCGGCACCATCGCGCGCTCCACCCGGGCCAGCATCCGGCCCCGGTCCGGCCGGTGCGCCTCGGCCGCCGCCCGCAGCCGCTCCGGCAGTTCGGCCATCACACTCCCCGTCCGGTACGTGTCCGAGCACGTCGCGGGGGAGCGGGCGCGCCCAGGATCCGTGCCGCGTCCGGGCCCGCCGCCGCGGCCCGCCCCACCGCCGGAACCGTATCGGGCCCGGCCGGCAGCGGTGCCAGCAGTCGTTCCAACTCGGCGACCCCGCGTGACGTCTGGCTCTTCACGGTACCGACCGAGACGCCCAGCGCCTCGGCGGTGTCCTTCTCCGACAGGTCGAAGGCGTGCCGCAGCACCACGCAGGCCCGCTTGCGGAACGGCAGCCGCTGCAGGGCGTCCCGCAGATCGAGGACGGCCGGCACGTCCGGCTCCTCGACCCGCTCGCCGCGCTGGGACCAGAACAGTGCCACCCGCCGCCGTTCCCGTACCGCGCTGCGGATCCTGGACCGGGCCAGATTCGTCACCACGCCGCGGGCGTAGGCGGCCGGGTGGCGGGCGGCGCGCACCCGGTCCCAGTGCCGCCAGAGCACCACCAGCGCGTCCGCGGCGAGGTCGTCAGCCGCGTCCGCCTCGCCGGTCAGCAACGCGGCGAGGCGGGCGAGTTCGGCGTAGTGCCGTTCGAAGAACGCGTGGAACGCGGCGGCATCGTCGCCGATGGCTGTGCCCACGGTCACCTCTTCCTGCCCGGACGTCCCCGCCACGGCGCGGCGAGAGCGTAGCAGCGGGGCAAGGCCCTGGGCAGAGGTCGGGACCAGCGGATTCACCGCCGCCGAGAGGACCTCGGCAAGGCTGTTGCCAGCGGCAACGGCCGCTGGCCGAACGGGCGTGTCGGCGCCCGGCCGGCCGCGTCAGCCGGTGCGCACGCAGCGCTGCGCGCGCGTGATGAGCTTCAGATCGAAGCCGCCGTCCGCGGTTTCCGGCCGGGACTCGAGCAACTCCCGCACCCGGCCCAGCACCTCGGCCTGCTGGGCCGGCTCCAGCACCAGGATGTGCGAGTGGGTCGCCACGGTCGCGATCAGCGAGTCGACGGTCCGCCGCTGGCGGTGCGGGAAGTCGGCCCGTTCCACCGGCGAGTAGGCCGGGTGGGCGTCGATCCGGCGGGCGGGGTTCCAGTCGATGAACGACACGCGGCTGCCGGCGATCCGGCCGAGTTCGGCGATCCAGTCGACCCGGTCGTCGTCGGTGTTCCACAGCGCGGCCAGCGAACCGCCGGGCCGCAGCACCCGGGCGATCTCCGGCAGCGCCCGGTCCTGGTCGAACCAGTGGAAGGCCTGCCCGACGACCACCGCGTCCACCGAGGCGTCGGGCAGCGGGATGTTCTCCGCGCCGCCGGCCAGCGCGGTCACCTCCGGCAGGTGGGTCCGCAGCGCGGCGCGCATGTCGTCGTCGGGCTCGACCGCCGTCACCTCGTGCCCGAGCGCCACCAGGGTGGCGGTGAGCTTGCCGGTGCCCGCGCCGAGGTCGAGCACGTCGAGCACCGCGTCGGTGCTCTCGAAGGCCGGCTCCAGGGCCCAGCGCACCGCCGCCTCCGGGTAGTCGGGGCGGTGCTCGGCGTAGGCGGCGGCCACGGCCCCGAAGGAGGAGGCGCGGCGGGCGAAGAGGACGGGATCGTACGGCTGGTCGGCTGCGGAATCGGCTGCGGAATCGCCAGCGGGATCGTCATGGGTGGCCATGCCACCGACCCTAATCCGCCCCGGCGCGCTACAGCCGCCGGGTGGCCAGCAGCAGCCGGTCCCGCGCGTCGAACAGCGTGTCCTTGATCATCTGTTCGTGGCCGGAGGTCAGCCGCGCCACCGGCACCGAGCAGCTCACCGCGTCCCGCGCGGGCGTGCGGTAGGGGATGGCGATGCCGAAGCACCGCAGCCCGAGGGTGTTCTCCTCGCGGTCCACCGCGTAGCCCTGCTCGCGGATCTGGGCCAGTTCCCCGATGAGCTTCTCGCGGTCGGTGTGGGTGTGCTCGGTGAGCGGTTCCAGCGTCTCCGGCAGCAGTTTGCGCACCTGCTCGTCGGTGTACGTGGCCAGCAGCGCCTTGCCCAGCGAGGTGGAGTGCGCGGGCAGCCGGCGGCCGACCCGGGTGAAGGGCCGCAGGTAGTGCTGCGACTGCCGGGTGGCCAGGTAGACCACGCTGGTGCCGTCGAGCCGGGCCAGGTGGATGGTCTCGCTGGTGTCGTCGGACAGCCGGTCCAAGGTGGGCCGGGCGGCGGCCACCACCTCGTCGCCGTCGATGTACGACGTGCCGACCAGCAGCGCCCGCACCCCGATGCCGTACCGGGTGCCGGTCGCGTCGGTCTCGATCCAGCCCAGTTCCACCAGGGTGCGCAGCAGCATGTAGAGGCTGGACTTGGGGTAGCCGACCGATTCCTGGACCGCGGCCAGGCTGTGCATCCCGGGGCTGCCGGCGAAGAACTCGAGCAGTTCCACCGTGCGAACCGCGGACTTGACCTGGGAACCGGCTCCCTCGCCAGCAGCCATCGCGTGCGACCCCTCTTGTTCGGCCGGGCGGAGCGGACGTAGGCTCGCCGACATAGATTCACATGTGAAGACGTCGTTCAGTATATAGAACGTCGACGGTGTGCAGTACGGAGAATGTGGAGGTTCTTCCGGTGGGAGTACCAGTCTGGAGTGTCGACCCCCGAACCGGGAAGCGGCGGGAGGAGGTCGGCGTCGAGGCCGAGGCCGGAGAAGTCGACACCGCTGTACGCGCGGCCGCCGCCGCCCTGCCCGCCCTCGCCGACCGCAGCGTACGCGCGCGGCTGCTGCGCGGCGCCGCCGGGCTGCTGGAGCGGTCGGCGGCCGAGGTGATCGCCACCGCCGACGCGGAGACCGCCCTCGGGGTGCCGCGGCTCACCGGTGAACTGGCCCGGACCGCCTTCCAGCTGCGCGCCTTCGCCGACATCGTGGACGAGGGCGCCTTCCTCGACGTCATCATCGACCACCCCGACCCGGCCGCCCGGCCCATCGCGCGCCCCGACCTGCGCCGCTACAAGATCCCGCTCGGCGTGGTCGCGGTCTACGCGGCCAGCAACTTCCCGCTGGCCTTCTCGGTGCCCGGCGGCGACACCGCCAGCGCGCTCGCGGCCGGCTGCCCGGTAGTGGTCAAGGCGCACCCGGACCACCCGGCCACCTCGGCCCGGTGCGCGGACCTGCTGCGCCGGGCGGCCGTCGAGGCGGGACTGCCCGCCGACACGGTCGTCCTGCTGCACGGTTTCCAGGCCGGCGTCGAACTGGTCACGCACCCGCTGGTCGCCGCGGCCGGCTTCACCGGCTCCATCCCCGGCGGCCGGGCGCTGTTCGACGCCGCCGCCGCCCGGCCGCGCCCGATCCCGTTCTACGGCGAGCTGGGCAGCCTCAACCCGGTGGTGGTCACCGAGGCCGCCGCCGCCGAACGCGCCGAGCAGATCGGCGCCGGCCTGGCCGGCTCCTTCACCCTCGGCAACGGCCAGTTCTGCACCAAGCCGGGCCTGGTGCTGACTCCCGCGGGCCCCGACGGCGACCGGCTGGTCGACGCCCTGACCGCCGATACCGCGAGCGTGCTGCCCGGGGTGCTGCTCGACGCCAGGATGCGCGACCGCTTCCTCCAGGGCGCCGCCGCCCGCGCCGCCCTGCCCGGCGTCACCGCCCCGGTCGGCCCGGGCGACGGGGACGGCCTGGGGGTGCGCCCCGGCTACGTCACCGTCCAGGCGGCCGAACTCGCCGACGCCGCCGGCGGCGCGGCCTACGACCTGCTGCTGGAGGAGTGCTTCGGGCCGCTGACCGTGGTCGTGCGCTACCGGGACGACGCCGAACTGGCGGCCGTGCTGGACCGGTTGCCCGGCAATCTCACCGCGACCGCGCACCTCGGCGCCCAGGAGGCCGAGCGGCCCGGCGGCCCGGCGGCGGCGCTGCTGGCCCGGCTCACCGCGCTGGCCGGGCGGGTGCTGGTCAACGGCTGGCCCACCGGCGTCGCGGTGGCCGCCGCCCAGCACCACGGCGGCCCCTACCCGGCCAGCACCTCCACCTCCACCTCGGTCGGCGGCACCGCCATCGAGCGGTGGCTGCGGCCGGTCGCCTACCAGGACACCCCGCCCGCGCTGCTGCCCGCCGAGCTGCGCGACGGCAATCCGCTGGGTATCCCGCGCCGGGTGGACGGCGTACGGGAGTAGTCCGCCCACCACCTCGGGCGGTCCGGGCCGGGCCGCCCCCGCCGGAGCCCCCGCCGGACCGCCCGCCTCACCGCCGCAGGCGGTCCAGCAGCACCGGTACGTGGCTGTGCTCCGGCTCCTTCACCGCGGTCAGCAGCGTGACCCGGCCCTGGCGGGCCCGCTCCCGCAGCCGCCGCAGCGTCGCGTCCGCGTCCGGGCCGGCCGCCGCCAGCTCCGCCCGGTAGCGCTGCTCGAACTCGTCGTAGCGTTCGGGGTCGGCGTGCAGCCAGGCCCGCAGCTCACCGGACGGCGTGAGCTCCTTGGGCCACTCGTCGACCTGAGCCCGGGCCTTGGCCAGACCGCGGGGCCACAGGCGGTCCACCAGGACGCGGACCCCGTCGTCGGGCTCCGGCGGATCGTAGACGCGGCGGACCCGGAAGCCGGTCGCGGACGGGGACATGGCGGACCTCCTGCTCATGGCGGGCTATAAGGGGCGTGCTGTGTCCCCAGTCTTCCCGCCGGCCGCGTCCCGCGCCCCCGGGGACTGGCCCCCTCGGCGCGGCGCGCAGGTGGCGCGGGTAGGGTCGCGGCCGGTGATGCCTCCGGTCGTGGGCGCGGACCGGGACGCCGTCGTCCCTCCGTACCCACAGACGCGCCGCTTGCTCCGTTCATGAAGTGAAGATCTTGTGCAGATATGCCTGTCGTGCTGCCTCATCTGCAACGGTTCACCCCAGGGCGGAGTCATAAAGCCTGCGGTGTTCAGGCAGTCGCACGGCCAAACGCTCCGAAGGAAGAGGTTCGATGTCGCGGTCCCGCAGCAACCAGCAAAACCGCGGTTCGTCGCGCCACCGCGCCTCGTCCACCGAACCGCAGGGGCCGGTGGTCGGCGGCCGGGCGGCGGCCCGCAAGCAGCAGAAGCGCGGCGGGAAGCGCGCCTTGAAGATCACCGCCTGGACGACCGGCATCGTGGTGCTGCTCGGCGTCGGCACCGCGACCTACGCGTACAGCAAGCTCAGCGGCAACATCAAGTCCGCCGACCTGTACGCGGGCAAGTCCGGCGACGCGGGGCACGAGAAGGCCGACGCCTTCGGCCGCACACCCATCAACATCCTGATGATCGGCTCGGACGGCCGGACCAGCGCGGCCGACTGCAAGCTCGGCGGCGCCTGCGCCACCGCCTCCGGGGCCCGGGCCGACGTGGAGATGGTCGTGCACATATCCGCCGACCGCTCCAACGCGACCGTGATGAGCATCCCGCGCGACCTGCGGGCCGATTTGCCGGCCTGCGTCGACAACGACAACCACACCAGTGTCGGCGAGCAGCCCGACACGATGATCAACTCGGCGCTCAACTGGGGCCCGGGCTGCAGTGTCGCGGCGGTGCACCAGCTGACCGGCATTCCCATCGACCACTTCATGATGGTCGACTTCTCCGGCGTGGTGAACATGTCCGACGCGGTCGGCGGTGTCAGCGTCTGCGTCGACAACAACGTCTACGACCCGTACTCGCACCTGAAGCTGAAGAAGGGCACACACGTCCTCCAGGGGGTGGCCGCCCTGGAGTTCCTGCGCACCCGGCACGGCTTCGGCACCGGCAGCGACACCGGCCGTACCGTCTCCCAGCACATGTTCCTCACCTCCATGGTCAACAAGTTCAAGAGCCAGAACACCCTCAGCAGTCCCACCAAGCTGTGGAGCCTGGCGAACGCGGCCACCAAGTCGCTGACCGTCGACAAGTCGATCAAGCCCGTCCAGAAACTCATCGGTCTGGCCAACGACGTGAACAAGGTCCCCACCGACCGGATGACCTTCACCACGATGCAGACCCAGGACGAGCCCCTCAGCGACGGCACCGGGACCAAGACGGTGATGGCCCCGCAGGCGGCGTCGCTGTTCAAGACGATCGCCAACGACCAGTCCCTGAGCACGGCCAAGCCCGCCAAGGGCGCCCCCGGCGCCAAGCCGAAGCCGTCCGGGCCGCCCCCCGTACCGCCCGCCCAGATCGCCGTGGTGGTGCGGAACGGCACCGGTATCGGCGGCCGGGCCGGCGAGATCGCCAAGGCGCTGATCGGGGACGGCTTCAGCAAGGACACCACCTCCGGCAACGGCGACGCGACCCCCACCAGCACGCTGACCTACCCGGCCGGCGAGCAGGCCCAGGCCAAGTCCGTCGCCTCGGCGCTCGGACTGCCCGCCGCCGCCCTGGTGCAGGGCACCGGCACCCAGCTCGTCCTGCTCATCGGCGCCGACTGGACCACCGGCGACGCCTTCCCCGGCGGCAAGGTCAAGGCCGCACCGGCCGACACCGCGGCGGCCCTCAGCGGGGCCAACCAGCAGAAGGGCAACGAGAACGGCAAGTGCGCCCCGGTCAGCACCTTCAGCACGATCGGAGAGACCGCCGACGGCAGGGTGACCACCAAGCCGAGCCGCTACGGGATGACACCGATCAAGGCGTACGCGATCAGCGGGAACGTCAAGGACTCGGCGCCGTAGCCGGACCGCGGCGGCGGGCAGGCGACGGCCCGGATCAGCGCTTCAGGGCCGCGCCGAGAGCCGCCAGGGCGCGGTCCACCACCGCCGGGTCCGCCCACCGGCCGTAGTGGTCGACCCGCAGCAGGTCCGCGGCCAGCGGGCCGGCGCCCGCGGCGATCGGGACCTCCGGGTCGGCGGTCAGGGCCGCGGCTGCCAACGCACCCGCGTGGATGCCCTGCGGGGTGCGTACCGTGGTGGCGACCGGCGCCGCGTCCCGGGCATCGGTGACATACGGCGACAGGCCCAGGTCGAAGGCCCCCTCGCGGGCACGGTCCGCCGCGCCGCGGTGCCGGGCGATCACCGCGTCGAGGCCGTCCGCCTCGATCCGGTCCAGGCAGGCCGCCAGCGCCAGCATCTCCAGCTGCGCCGGCGCGTGCGGCAAGGCCCGGCGACCGCTGTCGATCCAGCGCTCCTTCCAGTCCAGCAGCGAGAGATACGAGCGGCGCGGCGCGGCGGGATTGTCCGCCAGCCGCCGCCAGGCCCGCTCGCTCACCGCGACGGCCGACACCCCGGCGGGGCCGCCCATCGCCTTCTGCGCGCCGACCACGCACAGGTCCACGCCCCACGCGTCGGTCCGCAGCGGCTCGGCGGCCACCGACGCCACCGCGTCGAGCATCAGCAGCGCGCCGTGCGCGCGGACCACCGGGCCGATGCCGGCCACGGGGTTGCTCGTCCCGGTCGCCGCCTCGGCGTGCACCAGGGACACCAGGTCGATCCCCCGGTGCCGCTCCAGCGCCCGCGCCACCTGATCCGCGGTCACCGCCCGGTCGAAGGGCACCGACAGCTCCACCACCTGCGCGCCCGCGTCCCGCAGCCAGTCGCCGAAGGTCCGCCCGTAGGGCCCGGTGACGACATTGAGCGCGGTCGACCCCGGCCGGGCCGCGCCCCGGATCGCGCCTTCCAGCGGCAGCAGCGCCTCACCCTGGGTGATCACCACGTCGTTGGCGGTGCCCAGCAGCTCGGCCATCCGCCGCTCGGTCGCCGCGAAGGCGCCCGCGGTCAGCGGCGGCAGGTCCAGCAGGGGGTGGTGGGACACGGTCGGGCGCTCCTCGGCAGGTCGGGGGCCGGACGGCGGGTCGGGGGCCGTACGGCCGAGGTTACCCAGCGCCTCGTACAGTGCCGTGCATGGCGGATCACGAGGCGTTGCACATCAAAGGCGGAATCCTGGTCGGACCGCAGGACGTACGCGACCAACTGTGGGTCGTCGGCGGCCGGATCACCTACCGGCGCCCCGCGGCCGAGCCGGCCGGGACCGTCACCGGATGGGTCCTTCCCGGGCTGGTCGACGCGCACTGCCATGTCGGCCTCGAAGCGCACGGCGCGGTGGAGCCCGACGTCGCCGAGCGGCAGGCGCTCACCGACCGCGCGGCGGGCGCGCTGCTGCTGCGCGACGCCGGATCGCCCAGTGACACCCGGTGGACCGACGAGCGCGCGGACCTGCCGAAGATCATCAGGGCCGGCCGCCACATCGCCCGTACCCGCCGCTACATCCGCAACTACGCCCACGAGATCGAGCCGGGCGACCTGGCCGCCTATGTCCGCCGCGAGGCCCGCCGCGGCGACGGCTGGGTCAAGCTGGTCGGCGACTGGATCGACCGGGAGACCGGTGACCTCGCCCCCTGCTGGCCGAAGGACGCGCTCGCCGAGGCGATGGACGCCGCCCACCAGGAAGGCGCCCGGGTCACCGCGCACTGCTTCGCCGAGGAGTCGCTGGCCGACCTCGTCGAGGCCGGCATCGACTGCGTCGAGCACGCGACCGGGCTGACCGACGACACCATCCCGCTCTTCGCGGCGCACGGCGTGGCCATCGTGCCGACCTTGGTCAACATCGCGACCTTCCCGCAGCTCGCCGAGGGCGGCCGGACCCGGTACCCGCGCTGGACGGACCACATGCTCCGGCTCCATCGGCGCCGCTACGACACGGTACGGGACGCCCACGACGCCGGGATCGCCGTCTACGCCGGCACGGACGCCGGCGGCGGCCTCCCGCACGGCCTGATCGCGGCCGAGGTGGCCGAACTCGTCACGGCCGGGCTGCCGGTGGCGGCCGCGCTGTCCGCCGCGACCTGGGGCGCGCGCGACTGGCTCGGCCGACCGGGCCTGGAGGAGGGCGCCCCCGCCGACTTCGTGGTCTACGACGAGGACCCGCGCACCGACGTGGCGATACTGGGCGCGCCGCGGCGGATCGTGCTGCGGGGAGCGGTGCTCGGGTAGGTGCCGCGCTGCCGGTTGACGGGCCGTGACGTGCTGCGGGTCCGGACGGTTGTGCATCTCCACGGAAGGGCTGGGGTCAACGGAGGCGAAGGCCGTCACCCCGCAGCGGAGTGATGGCCGGGAACGCCTGTTCCTAGCAGTGTTGGCGGGAATCGAAGACGGATTCGGAAACCACCCTTTGGGATGAAGTAGCGCCGAGTGTCGGTGCGTTCACCCTCGGTGCGCCAGCATGACCGGATCCAGATCCCCGGCGGCTGTCCGCGTCGGCGCGCGCCGGGGATGCCACGCCATCCGTAGGGAATCTCCCGTGTACCGCACTCCCAGCTTCCGCATGCCCACGAGCCATCGCGCCGCGGTCATCGGCGCGGCCGC
>NZ_FMCH01000352.1 GCF_900091855.1 Streptomyces sp. DvalAA-14 | reverse complement strand
GGTGGTGCGTCGGCGCCCCAGGAGATCCTGGGCAGCTCGCCCTGCGGCGCCGCCGGCCAGGCGGGCCCGGGGACTTCGGCCCGGGGCGCCCCGGGGTCCTCGTCCAGGAACATCGGCCCCGACTCGTCCACCGCCGGGCCGGAACTCTGCGCCGGGACGTGCTTCGCCGCCGGGAAGGAGGGCGGATCCGGCACCGCGGCGCCGGGCGCCGGCGCCGGCCGGCTCGTCCCCGGCACCCAGGCCGCGCCGTTCCAGTAGCGGATGTAGTCCGGAATCGAGGGGTCGGGGTAGTAGCCCGGGGCAGGCGAGGCGGCGGGCGAGGAACCGGACGAGCCAGACGTGGGTGCGCTCATGGTTCACGGATTCCGTATCTGCTCGGCCGGGTTGTGCGTCCACCGGGTTGTGCGTCCACATCTACCAGACCGGTGGGCCCGTCGGGTCCCGTCGCGCGCCTCCTTACCCCTACGTGCCACCGGGCGCGCGCGCTTCTGCAAATCTGAACCAAATCCCGGCAACCCGCGTAATGGTTGGAGAGGCACGCGCTCTCTCCAGGTGCAGGCCCCGAAGCGCAACCTCCCGGCAGGGGCCACCGCGCCGAGGAAAGGACGTCGACTCATGCAGACCGTGGTGGAACGCGAACTCGAAATGCAGCTGGTCCTGTCACCGGAACGAAGCATTCCGGTGCCGGTGCGGCTGGCCTACCGCACCGTGGATCCCTATGCGGTCCACATCGTCTTCCATGTGGGCTCGGACACCCCGGTGAACTGGACGTTCGCCCGGGAGCTGCTCGTGGAGGGGGTGTTCCGGCCGTGCGGCAACGGCGACGTGCGGATCTGGCCGACGAAGGTCAACGGCCGCAGCGTCATCTGTATCGCGCTCAGCTCCCCCGACGGCGACGCGCTGCTGGAGGCGCCGTCCTCGCCGGTGTCCGCCTGGCTGGAACGCGCCCTGCGGGTGGTGCCGCCGGGCACCGAGCACGAGCAGCTCAGCATGGACGACGGGCTGAGCCGGCTGCTCGCCCCGGCGGCCGGCGACGAGGCGTGGCTGCGGGACCCGTGCGCCGGCCAGGACGACACCCCGGACGCGAGTGCCTGAGCCCGGCACCCCGGTCCACCGCGGCGCCCCGGGCCGGACCTCGGCCCGGCCCGAGGCCGCCGGTCAGAACAGCTTGCCCGGATTGAGCAGCCCCAGCGGGTCGAAGACCGCCTTCACCTGCCGTTGCAGCTCGACACCGGTCGGCCCCAACTCCCGTGCCAGCCAGTCCTTCTTCAGCAGCCCCACCCCGTGTTCACCGGTGATGGTGCCGCCCAGCGCCAGACCGAGCGCCATGATCTCGTCGAACGACTCCCGGGCCCGCCCGGACTCGTCGGGATCACCGGCGTCGAAGCAGACCACGGGGTGGGTGTTGCCGTCCCCGGCGTGCGCGCACACCCCGATCGTCAGGTCGTACTTCGCCGCGACCGCGGCCACCCCGTCGAGCATGTCCCCGAGCCGGGACCGCGGTACGCACACGTCGTCGATCATGGTGGCGGTGGACACCTTCTCCAGCGCGGTCAGCGACAACCGCCGTGCCTGGAGCAGCAATTCGGACTCGGCCGCGTCCTGCGCCGGTACGACATCGGTGGCGCCGGCCGCCCGGCACAGCTCGCCGACCGCGGCCAGTTCGGCGGTCGGGTCGGGGGTGTCGAAGGCGGCCAGCAGCAGGGCCTCGGTGCTCTCCGGCAGCCCCATCCGGGCCATCGCGTTGACCGCGCGGACGGTGGTGCCGTCCATCAGCTCCAGCAGCGACGGTGCGTGGCCGCCGGCCATGATCGAGCAGACCGCGGCGCCGGCCGCGGCGGCCGACGGGAACTCCGCCACCAGCGCGAGCTGTTGCGGCGGCGCCGGCCGCAGTGCCACCACCGCCTTGACCACCACCCCGAGGGTGCCCTCCGAGCCGACGAACAGCCGGGTGAGGTCGTAGCCCGCGACCCCCTTGGCGGTGCGCCGGCCGGTGGTCAGCAGCCGGCCGTCGGCGAGCACCACCTCCAGGCCGAGCACATACTCCGCGGTGACGCCGTACTTCACGCAGCACAGGCCGCCGGCGCCGGTGCCGATGTTGCCGCCGATGGTGCACATCTCCCAACTCGACGGATCCGGCGGGTAGTACAGGCCCTGCTCGGCCACCGCCCGCGACAACACCGCGTTCACCACGCCGGGTTCGACCACCGCGATCCGGTCGACCGGGTCGATCTCCAGGATGCGGTCCATCTTCGTCAGCGAGAGCACCACGCAGCCCTCGCTGGCGTTGGCCGCGCCGGACAGCCCGGTGCGCGCCCCCTGCGGCACCACCGGCACCCGCAGCGCGGTCGCGGTCCGCAGCACGTGCTGCACCTCTTCGGTGCTGCGCGGCAGCACGACGACCGCGGGTGTCCCCGCCGCGGAGAAGCTCGCCATGTCGTGCGCGTAGGACACGGTGATGTCGGGGTCGGTGATGACCGACCCCTCGGGCAGGCCGGAGCGGAGCAGCTCGATCAGGTCAGGCATACAACCAGCCTGTCACCTGGATCGCGCCGCCTCAATCGTCCGGCGGACCGAAGGAGAACGGGGTGCCCGGCCGGGAGACGTCCGGCCGGGCACCCTTTGCGCACCCGCGGATCACATCCGGGCGTAGCTCGAAGCGCTGATCAGGTCGAAGGGCAGCCAGAGCACCGGGCTCGCGTCCGTCGGCGGGGTGGTGGTGGCCAGCAGTGCCCGGTCCTGGGCGCTGAGGGCCTGCCGGTAGACGCGGACCTCGTCGAGGGAGCCGGTCAGCGGCTGGGTGCCGTCGACCTTGCTGCCCAGCCGGATCCCGTTGACGGCGAAGGTGTCCGGGGCGGTCAGGGCCCCGTCGCCGAGGGCGGCCGGCGGGGACGTGACGGTGCCGGCGGCGGTGGTCACCGACAGGGTCAGGGAACCGCCCGAGCGGAGCAGCGTCAACTGGTGCCAGCTGTTGTCCCCGAACGCGACCCGGGAGCCGCTGTCCTTGACCAGCAGGCGGGCCTCGGAGGTGCCGGTCGCGACATCGGCGTAGATGCCGTCGTTGCCCGGGCTGGCCCGGAGCCACAGCTGCCGTTCGGCGCTGCCGGCCCCGTAGGCCCACAGGAGCACCTGGTCCGGCGAGGCGGCTGTCGCCGCGTACTTGAACCACAGGGAGACGGTGAAGTCGGAGGTCTCGCCCGGTCGGCGGGGGACGGCGGACGGGGCGACGGCCTCCGGTGCCAGCGCGAGGCTGGGGCTGTACGGCACCAGGGCCGCGTTCCCGGTCGTCCCGGCCAGCCGCAGGCCGGTGCCCGACTCGCCCTGCGGGTCGAGGCTTCCTCCGTTCAGTATCTGGGCGCTGTTGCACCAGCCGGAGTGGTCGGGGGTCGCGGGCGTGCTGGCGGCGGCCCGGTCGGTCGGGAGGGAGTAGATGTACTTGCCGTCGAAGCTCCAGCGGACCGACAGGCCGGAGGTCGGCGCCAGGTCTCCGCCGTCGGCGACCGAGGCGATCTCGGCGGCGCCCAGGGCGTGGTCGTAGAGGCGGAATTCGTCGATGTCACCGCTGAGGACCTTGGTGCCGTCCGGCTTGGATCCGAGCCGCACCCCGTCGACACCGGTCGCCTTGGTGCCGGTGAGTGAGCCGCTCAGCGGCGCGGTGGCCGGCACGGTCTGCGAGACGTGGCGAACGTGGTTCACGTCGTCCACGATGCTGAGCTGGGCGGTACTGCCCTGGCGCTCCAGGGTGAACTGGTGCCAGGCGTTGTCACCGAGGTTCACCGTGGCGGCGGTGTCCATCTGCACCGTCGAGCCCGTGTCCGTCTCGATCAGCGCTCGCAGCGCCGAGCCCGCGGCCGTCGGCAGGGCCTGCACCCACACCTAGGCCGGTGTCGTCGTGCCCTTGGGTCCGTAGGCCCAGAGCAGGGCGCGGGCGGTGTTGTTGGTGGCGGCGGAGAATCGGAACCACATGGAGTACGTGAAGTCGTGGTCGGCGACGTCCAGCGCCGGGGTGAGCTCCGAGGTGACGCCTGGATCGGCCGCACTGATCGTCAGCGCGTCGCCGAATTCGGGCGACGCGGAGGCGACATGCGAACCCCCGAGGAGGGTGCCGTCGGTGCAGTGCTCGGACTCGTCGTCGAGGCCGTTGACGGTGGTGCTCAGATTCGGCGCGGAGGTCTGGTCGACGGTCTGGAACGGCAGCCGCAGGAGCAGGCTGTTGTTGGCCGCGGCGTCCTGCTGCGGGTCGGTGGAGGCCACCGGGGCGGCGCTGGTGGCGGGGGCGGCCAGCACGCCGCGCTGAGCGGCGGTCAGCGCGCTGTGGTAGAGCCGGAACTCGTCGATCGTGCCGACGAAGGGGTTGCTCGCCGCGGCGTCGGGCTTGGCGCCGATCCGGACACCGAGCACGCCGCTCGCGGGATCGTCGGTGACGTCGCCGGTGACCGCGCCGGTGCCGGGCGCGGCGGCCCGCTGGTCGACCTGGAGGCTGAGCTGGGTTCCGGTCCGGGTCAAGGTGACGAAGTGCCACTTGTTGTCGCCGAAGGCGCAGCCGCAGACGGTGTCGTTCGAGGTCACCGACGCGGTGTCGGCGGCGCCGCCCTGCGCCCACGCGTACAGCCGGTTGCCGGTGGCGTTGTTGGTGCCGCTCTGTGTTCTGAGCCAGACCTGCGGCTTGGTGCTGCCGGTGCCGTAGGACCAGAACAGGATCCGGTCCGGCTCGTCGGCGGCCTGCTGCTGGTACTTGAACCACAGCGAGTAGGTGAAGTCGCCCGTTCCGGTCCGCAGCGACCGCGAGTAGGGGACGTCGGCGAAGCCGCCGCCGCTGAGGGCGAGGTTCTTGTCGAAGGTCTGGGAGGTCGGGTCGGGCGTCGCCGGCGTGGACAGCGGATCGGTGCCGCTCAGCGACGCGGTGCCGTCGAGGTAGGCGTCGTTCGCCTGCGGCGAGGCGTCCGGGGTGGAGCCGGCCAGGTCCGGGACCGCCTGGGGCGAGGTGCCCGGAGGCGGGGTGTTGCAGCCGGTGTTGAGCTGTGCCTGGGAGAAGCGGGTGAAGCGGATCTCGGCGGCGGAGAAATTGGCGCCGCCCTCGTAGAGCAGGCCGATCTCGCTGTCGGCCAGCAGCGCCAGGTCGGAGTAGCCCGCCCGGTCGGCGACGGTGCCGCTGATCGGCGTGCCCGCGTTCCAGGCGCCGGTGCCGCACTTGGCCCAGATGGTCATATTGGTCTTCTTGGGCTGCCCGGCCTTGTCGGGCGGCGAGGTGACGACCTCTTTCGGCGCGGACAGCAGGAGTTCCTGCTGGTGGGTGGCGTCCGTCTTCTGCACGGTGAGCACGGAGCCCTGGATGTTGCCGGGGGACGGCAGCGCGTCGGGGACGAAGGCGGGCACGGACGGCACCGCTGTACCCACGGGATCGGGGACGGTCGCCGCGACCCGGTGGGCGCCGGTGGCGCCGCCGTCCTCGTCGCGGGCCGCCGCGTAGACCTGACCGTTCCCGACCTCGGTCACGCTGACCTCGGAGGGGTAGTAGCCGCTCGTGGAGGTGTGCGAGTCCACCGCGTGCGCGGCGCTCCAGGTCGCGGTGTCGTCGGCGTTCGGGTCCAGGTAGAGGTAGCCGGCGAAGGCCTCGCCGCCGTCCTTCTCATGCGCGCCGACGACAAGGCGGCCGGGATGCGATCCCCCGGTCAACTGCACGCCGTGGCCGGGCCCGGTCGCGAACCAGTTCGAGCCGCCAGCGGGCGGGTTCGGGTCGAGGTGGACGTTCAGCAGGGTGGGCGGGCTCCAGCTGACTCCGTCGTCGGTGCTCTCCTGCACCCACGGCAGCCTGGGGTAGCTGTTGTTGACCGGGTTCGAGGTGGACAGCAGATAGACCCGGCCGTTGAGCAGGTCGACCACCGGCGCGGGATTGCTGCGGGTGACGGGCGACCCGGCCTGGATCCCGGGCGGCACCGGGCCGGTTCCGTAGGCGTCGGGGGCGGTGTCACCACTGGCGACGACCCTGATGGGCCCCCAGGTACGGCCGTCGTCGGTGGAGCGGCGCTCCACGAGGTCGTTGTCGCCGCGGTCGCCGCAGGCCGGGTCGGCGCGGCCCTCCGCGAAGGCCAGCAGCGAACCGTTCTTCGTCCGGACCAGCGCGGGTATCCGGAAGCAGCCGTAACCGGCGGTGCCGGCCGCGAAGAGGACCTGCTGCGGTACGGAGGCGAGCGCCGAGTCGGGCGTGGAGTTCGCGACGCCTGCCGCCACGGCCTGGGGGGCGGCGCCGAGCGCGCCCGCGATGCCCAGGGCGACGCCGAGGGCGAGCCCGGCGACGGATTTTCGTCGTCGCCGGGTCCGGATGAAGGGGCCGGGAGCCGGCGGGACCGATGGTTCCTGTGAGTTTCCCGTGATCCGTTTCACCCAGGGAGCGTAACGATTCCGCACCCCGAATCGGCTGGTCGCAAGGGGCAGATCCGCGCCAGATGCGGGGCCTTTGCCTCCACTTCGACCGGTCGCCGCCGGCCGCCGGCGGCGGGGGCGGCGACCGGTCCGGGGCGGCCCGGCAGGGGCGGCTAGAGATTGCCCCGGCGCTCCTGCTCGCGCTCGATCGCTTCGAACAGCGCCTTGAAGTTGCCCTTGCCGAAGCCCATGGAGCCGTGCCGTTCGATCATCTCGAAGAAGACGGTCGGCTTGTCCTGCACCGGCTTGGTGAAGATCTGGAGCAGGTAGCCGTCCTCGTCGCGGTCGGCGAGGATCTTCAGCTCACGCAGGGTGTCGATGGGCACCCGGGTGTCGCCGACCCACTCGCCGAGGGTGTCGTAGTACGAGTCGGGGGTGTCCAGGAACTCGACGCCGGCCGCCCGCATGGCCCGTACGCTCGCCACGATGTCGTTGGTGGCCAGCGCGATGTGCTGCACGCCGGGGCCGCCGTAGAACTCCAGGTACTCGTCGATCTGGGACTTGCGCTTGCCGGCGGCCGGCTCGTTGAGCGGGAACTTCACCTTGCGCGAGCCGTCGGCGACGACCTTGGACATCAGCGCGGAGTACTCGGTGGCGATGTCGTCGCCCACGAACTCCTTCATGTTGGTGAAGCCCATGACCTGGTTGTAGAAGGTCACCCACTCGTTCATCCGGCCGAGTTCGACATTGCCGACGCAGTGGTCCACCGCCTGGAACCAGCGCTTGGCGGGCGGCTCGACGACCGGCGCCGCGGCGTCGTAGCCGGGCAGGTAGGGGCCGTCGTAGCCGGTGCGGTCGACCAGGGTGTGGCGGGTCTCGCCGTAGGTGGCGATGGCGGCCAGCACCACCGTGCCGTGCTCGTCCTTGAGTTCGTACGGCTCCTCGACCCCGGTGGCGCCGTGCTCGATCGCGTAGGCGTAGGCGGCGCGGGCGTCGGGGACCTCGATGGCGAGGTCGAACACGCCGTCGCCGTGCGCGGCCACATGCGCGTCGAGGAAATGGCCGTAGGGGCTGTCGGCCTTGATGACGGAGGTGAAGACGAAGCGGGCGCCGCCGGACTCCAGGACGTAGGAGGCGGTCTCCCGGCTGCCGTTCTCCGGGCCGCGGTACGCGACGCGGCGCATGCCGAACGCGCTCGAGTAGTAGTGCGCGGCCTGCTTCGCGTTGCCCACGGCGAAGACGACGGCGTCCATGCCCTTTACGGGGAAAGCATCCCGGGTCTCAGTCATGTCAGAAGCGTCTCGCCGCCTCTCAAGGTGCGCAATAGTTCCGGATTCTGCTGGACATGCTGTACAGCTGGGACCTGGATCGATGGGTCAATCCGTACAGGATGACCATGGCGACGAGGGACGACGAGGGAAGGGGCCCCGGATGGGCATCGACGCGCTGGACGGGCGGCTGATCACCCTGCTGGACCAGGAGCCGCGGATCGGGGTGCTGGAGGCGTCCCGCCGGCTCGGCGTGGCGCGCGGCACCGTGCAGGCGCGGCTCGACCGGCTGATGGGCAGCGGCGTCATCCGCGGCTTCGGCCCGCAGGTCGACCCGGCGGCGCTCGGCTACCCGGTCACCGCCTTCGCCACCTTGGAGATCAAACAGGGCCAGGGCGCCGAGGTGCGCGCCCACCTGACCGGCGTGCCGGAGGTGCTCGAACTGCACACCACCACCGGCCGGGGCGACATGCTCTGCCGGCTGGTGGCCCGCTCCAACGCCGACCTCCAGCGGGTGATCGACCTGGTGGTCGGCTTCGAGGGCATCGTCCGGGCGTCGACCGCGATCGTGATGGAGAATCCGGTCCCGCTGCGGATCATCCCGCTGGTGGGGCAGGCCGCGCGGGACGAGTAGCGGCGCGTGCCGGGACAGCCGGCGAGCGCCAGGCCAGGGATCAGGTCGCGATACGCAAAGATTCTTTTGCACGGACCCTTGCAAAGGAATCTTTGCATTCATAGGCTGCCCTCGTGCCCGACACTCCCGCGGACGACGTCCGCCGCCCCGAGCCGGACCGCCGCACCGTCCGCCGCCTCGACCCGCGTTCACTGCGCGGCCTCGCCCACCCGCTGCGCATGCGGCTGCTGTCCGCCCTGCAGGAGTCCGGCCCGGCGACCGCCTCAGGGCTCGCCGACCGGCTCGGCGAGTCGAGCGGCGCCACCAGTTATCACCTGCGCCAGCTCGCCTCGTACGGCTTCGTCGAGGACGACCCGGACCGCGGCACCGGCCGGGAGCGGTGGTGGAAAGCGGTCCACCGCGGCACCGGATTCGACGACACCGACGCGTTCATGGCGCACCCGAACCCGGCGGTGCGCGGCGCGTTGACCACCTACATGCATGAACTGGCCGCCGAGCACGCCGAGCAGTTGGACACCTGGCTGGGCACCGCGCACGAGTGGCGGGAGCCCTGGCGGAGCGTCGGGGAGCTGAGCGGCTTCAGCCTGCGGCTCACCCCCGAGCTGGCGCTCGAACTCGCGACCCGTGTGCACGAGTTGATCGAGGCCTACCGCGACCGGGTGCCCGAGCCGCCGGCCGGCGAGCACCCGCGCAGCCCCGCGCCGGACGGCTCCGCCGCCGTCCGCGTCCACTTCCACGCCTTCCCGCGCCGGATCGACTGACCGTCCCGGGCGCCCTCCGGTCCCCTGCCGCCACCGCGGCCCCGCCCCCTCGGGAGACCTCGCATGAGCTCGTCAGGCATACCCGCGACCGGCCCGGAGCGACCGGTCCGCGACCGGCGGCCGCTTTCCTTCCTGCTGACCGCCAACGTCATTTCCATCGCGGGCAACATGCTCACCCTGGTCGCCGTGCCGTGGTTCGCCCTGGAGAGCACGGGCAGTGCGGCCCGCGCCGGGCTGGTCGCCTTCGCGGCGACGCTGCCGGTGGTGGCCGCCGCGGTGCTCGGCGGCCCGCTGATCGACCGGCTGGGCCTCGCCGTCAGCAGCGTGCTCTCGGACGCGGTGTGCGCGCTGGCCGTCGCGGCCGTACCCGTACTGCACCTGGCCGGCGACCTGTCCTACGGTGCGCTGCTCGTCCTGGTCGGTGTCAGCGGGTTGTTCCACGCTCCCGGCGAGACCGCCCGTGAGGTACTCATGCCGCGGCTGGCCGAGCGGGCCGGGACGACGATCGCCCGGGGGTCGAGCGCCTACGAGAGCGCCTCGCGCGGGGCCCGGATGCTGGGCGCGCCGGTGGCCGGCGTGCTGATCGCGGCGATCGGAGCGGCGAACGTCCTGCTGCTGGACGCGGGCACCTTCGCGGTCTCGGCGGTACTCATCGGCTTCGGCGTACGGGACGGCGCCCGGCCGCCGGCGCGTCCCGGCGGGACGACGCTCGCCGGCTACCGGGCCGAACTGCGCGAGGGGTTCGCCTACTTGTTCGCGGCCCGGCTGCTGCTCGCCGTGGTGGGGATGGTCATGGTGACCAACGCGCTGGACCAGGCCTGGTCGTCGGTGCTGCTGCCGGTGAACGCGCGCGAGCACTTGGGCGGTTCGGTCGCCGTCGGCGCGGTGTCCGGGACGGTGGGCGCGGCGGCCCTGGTGGGCTCGCTGCTGTACGGAACGTTCGGGCACCGGCTGCCGCGGCGCGGGCTGTTCATCGGCGGGTTCCTGCTGGCCGGCTTCCCCCGGACCGCCGTGGCCGCCCTGGTCCCGGGCCTCACCCCGCTGATCGTCACCTGCGCGGTCTGCGGCCTCGGCGCGGGCGTACTCAATCCGATCATCGGTACCGAGATGGTGCGCCTGGTTCCGGAACGGCTGCGCAGCCGGGTGTTCGGCGCGGCCAACTCCGGGGTGCTGGTGGCGGTACCGCTGGGCGGCCTGCTCGGCGGCTGCCTCGTGCAGTACACCGGCCTCACCGCGGCGAACCTGACGGTCAGCGCGATCTACCTGCTGACGACGCTCAGCCCGCTGGTGCTGCCGGCCTTCCGGCAGTGGGACGCGGCGACGGCCGGCGAGGACACCGGGACCGTCGGCGCCGTCCGGCCCGTCACGGGCGACGCGGAGCCGTAGGGCCGGCGGAAACGGCCGACGCGCGACGGGCGGCCGTCAGCAGGACGGGGTCTGCTGGCCCGCGCGCAGCGCGGACAGGGCGGACAGGGTGCCCTTCAAGGTGGTCACCGCGATCAGCCGCAGGCCGTGCGGGAGTTGGGCCTTGGCGTCACCGCACTCGTCGCGGGGCACCAGGAAGACGGTGGCGCCGTCGCGGCGGGCGGCCTGTTCCTTCAGCGGCACCCCGCCGACCGCGCCCACGGAGCCCGAGGCGTCGATCGTGCCGGTGCCGGCGATGACCCGGCCGCCGGTGAGATCGCCGCCGTGGCCGTCGCCCGCCACCTTGTCGATGATGCCGAGGGTGAAGAGCAGCCCGGCGCTGGGACCGCCGACGTCGGCGAGTCGCAGGTCGACCTTGACCTTGGCCGGGGACAGGCCGAGCTGTCGCAGCGCCGCCGAGGTGGCGGCGTTCTGCGAGTCGGTCATCTCCCGCTGGTTGACCTTCGTGATCTCCTTGACCGAACCGCCGCTGGGGTAGACCGCGTCGCGCGGCATCGCCGCCTGGTCGGTGTCGAACCACGCCTTGGCCACGTCGGTGAAGTGCACCGAGGCGTTGGGCTCGGTGGCCGAGATGGTCACCAGCCGCAGCTGCCCGCTGGTCCTGCGCAGCGGCGCGCCGGTGACGCTGATCACCGGGGCGCCCCGGTCGGTGCCGAGGACGTCCGTGGTCGGACCGGGCACGACGATCGACACCGGCAGGGGCGCGAAGGCGGCCACCGCCAGCAGGACGGCCACGACCGCCGCGCACGCGGCGAGGATCAGGGGCCGGCGGGAAAGCGTAGGCATGCGCCCGACCCTAATTCACCGGGCGGCCGGGCTCGGCCCCGCCCGCGTCACGGTCGGCTCACGGTCGGCGCCGGGACGACTCGGGCGGCGCCCGGACCGTGCCGCGCCCGCCGGCTCAGCGCAGGGCGTCCGCGACCTCGGTCGCCGCCTCCATCACCCGCACGCCCACCCGCTCCGGTACGGCGTCGGCGAGCATCACCACGCCGACGCTGCCCTCGATGCCCGGTACGCCCAGCAGCGGGGCCGCCGCGCCGCTCGCGCCGGCCTCCAGCTCGCCGTGCGTCAGGACGTAGCGGAGCTGGGCGGGCGCCGGCCCGGCTCCGTTCGCACGGTCGACGCCGTCGGGGCGGCCGGCC
>NZ_FMCH01000090.1 GCF_900091855.1 Streptomyces sp. DvalAA-14 | reverse complement strand
CTGCTGGACGTGCCCGCGATCGGGGCGCGGGCCACGCTCGCCTGGGGCTTCGCCGCCGCGGTGCTGGGCGCCGGGATCGGCCGGGGCGTGCTCCTGGGCGCGGTCGCGGCGACGGTGGCGACCGCCTGCGGGCTGCGGGCCCTGACGTACCGGCTGCGCCGGGCCGGCGTCCGCCGCCGTCCCGGATCCACCCTGGTCGTCGGTGCCGGTCCGGCGGCCGGGCAGGTCGCCGCGACCCTGCTGAACCACCCGGAGTACGGGATGCGCCCGGTGGGCCTCGTCATCCCGGACGCCGCCGACGACGGGCCCGCAGTCCGCCCGCCGGGCGCCCTGCCGGTGCTCGCCGGCTCCGGCGAGATCACCCGGGCGGTGATCCAGAACGCGGTGCGCTACGCGGTCGTGGCCGGCCCGCCCGTGCCGGACGCGCGCACCGCCGCCACCGTACGGCTGCTGGCCGGGCACGGCTGCCGGGTCTGGCAGTTGGGCGCCGGACCCGGCCGCGCGCCGTCCGGCCACCTGTGGGGATTCACCGCCCGGCCGCTGGAGTTGGACCTGTGCCCGGCGCCGGGCCCGGTGGGCCGGTCGGCCAAGCGCGCGCTGGACGCGGTGGTGTCCGGCACCGCGCTGCTGTGCCTGTCGCCCGTGCTGGCCGCCTGCGCCCTGGCGGTACGGCTGGCCGACGGGCCCGATGTGATCTTCCGGCAGGAGCGGATCGGGCTGGGCGGACGGCCGTTCACCATCCTGAAGTTCCGCACCCTGCGGCCCAGCGGCGGCGAGTGGGAGTCCGCGACCCGCTGGAGCATCGCCCACGACGGACGGATGACCCGGGTCGGGCGGCTGCTGCGCCGTACCTCGCTCGACGAGCTGCCGCAGCTGTGGAACGTGCTGCGCGGCGACATGAGCCTGGTCGGTCCCCGGCCCGAACGGCCGCACTTCGTCGAGCAGTTCGGCGCCACCCACCCCGGCTACCGGGACCGGCACCGGATGCCGGCCGGCATCACCGGGCTGGCCCAGGTGCACGGGCTGCGCGGCGACACCTCGATCGCCGACCGGGCCCGCTTCGACAACCACTACATCGACAGCTGGTCGCTGTGGCAGGACATCGAACTCCTGCTGCGCACCGCCTTCTCGGTGTTCCGGTTCGGCGGCAGCTGATGACCCTGACGCTCTCCGTCCCCGGTCCGGGCGCGATCCGCAGCTACCTGACGGCACGTCAGCTCGCAGATCTGGCGCCGCTGCTGCCCGCGCTGGCCACCGTGCTGCTGCTGGCCGTGCCCGTCACTACCGGTGACGTCAGCAGGTCCGGCAAGATCACCCCGGCCGACGCGGCGTCCGCCGTGCTCGTCCTGACCTGCGCGGTGCGGCTGGTGCGCGCCCGGCGGCGAGTCCTCCGTCCGGCCGCGGCGATCGTGCTCGGGGCGCCCCTGGTCGGTTGCGCGCTGTCCGCGGCGACTTCGCTCGATCCGGGTGCCGGGCTGGCCGGATTCCTGCGCTACGCCCAGGTGTTCGTGCTGGTCCCCGCCTCCGTCGTGCTCCTGCTCCGCGACCGGCGGGACTTCGCGGTGGTGGCCGGCAGCGTCGTCGCGCTCGCGCTGGTGCAGGGGGCGGTCGGCGTGTGGCAGTACTCGACCGCCACCGGCGCCTCGTACATGGGCGAGGACATCCGGGCGGTCGGCACCTTCGGCCCCTCCGACATCATGGGTATGGCGACGGTGGTCGCGTACGGGCTGGTGATCGCGGTCGGCTGCGCGCTGGCGCCCGGCCCGACCCGGTTGCGGCTGGGCGCGCTGGCCTGCGCGGCCGCGCTGGCCGTACCGCTGACGGTGTCCTTCAGCCGGGGGACGTGGATCGCGACCGCGGTGGCCTGCGCGGCGATGACGGTGCTCGCCGGGCGGCGGCAGGCGGTGCGGATCTTCGCGGTGCTGGCCGCGTGCGCCGTGCTGCTGGTCGGCGGGGTCGGAACGGGCTCGCAGCTGATCGGCCAGCGGCTGGCCAGCATCACCCAGGTCACCGACGCGCCCGACCCGTCCGTCACCGACCGCTACACCCTCTGGGCCGCGGCCGTGTCGATGTGGCGCGAGCACCCCGTCACCGGCGTCGGCCTGAAGCGCTTCCCCGACGAACGTGACAGCCACGCCTCCCTCGCGCTGTCCTCCGGCAGCGATACGGCGGGCGCGGGCCAGGCGTTCCGGCGCGAGCCGCTGCTGTCCCCGCACAACATGTATCTGCTGGCTCTCAGCGAACAGGGCCTGCTGGGCTGCGCGCTGCTCACCGGCTCCTGGGCCGCGCTGCTCGCCACCGGCACCGCCCGCCTGTGGCGCGGCGCCCCGTCCGCCACCGGCCTGGCCTCGATCGGCCTGCTGCTGTGGAGCTGCGTCGACTTCCTCTACGCCGACATCGGCGGCCCCTGCACCGTGTTGACCGCGACCGTGCTGGGCCTGACCGCCTGGTGGGCCCTCGACCCCGCGAACGGCGCGGCGCGATGACCGACCCGATGTGGCGGCCCGCGGCCCCGGCCGACGGCCCGGTGCGGCCGCCCGGCCCACCGGTCCGCTCGCCGGGCCCCGCGCGGGTTCTTTCGCACGGCTCCGCCCCGGCCGGCTCCCCGACCCCTGCCGCGATCCCCTCGGTAGCCCCCGCCGCGGTCCCCTCGGCCGTCCCCGACCAGGGCGCGGACCCGGCGCGTACGGCCGGTCGCGCCTCCGACGGGCTGGCCCGGGCCGCCGGGGTCACCGTCGCGCTGAGCATGGCCGGCTCGGTGTTCGGTCTGGTCAGGGATCAGGGCATCGCCCATCTGTTCGGCGCCGGGGCGGAGTCGGACGCGTTCCTGGTGGCGTGGACGGTGCCCGAGGTGGCGGCCACCGTGCTGATCGAGGACGCGATGGCGCTGCTGATGGTGCCCGCGTTCAGCGGGGCGCTGGCCCGCGGCGGCGCGGTGACCGGGCTGGTCAGCAGGACGCTGCCGCGGCTGCTGGCGCTGCTGGCGGTGCTGACGGCCGCGCTGGCGGCCGGCGCGCCCTGGGTGGTTGGCGCGCTGGCGCCGGGGCTCGCGGACCCGTCCGCCGCGGTGGCCTGTACGCGGCTGACCTCGGTGAGCGTCCTCACCTTCGGCCTGGCCGGCTACCTGTCCGCCGCCCTGCGGGCGCACCGCCGCTTCGTACCGCCCGCGGCGATCTACGTCGCCTACAACCTCGGCATCGTCGCCACCCTCTACGCCCTGCACGGCCGCTTCGGCATCGAGTCGGCGGCGGCCGGGGTCGCGGTCGGCGGCGCCTTGATGGTCGCGATCCAACTCCCGGCGGCGCTGCGGGAGATGCGCGGCAGCAGGCCGCTGCCCGTGACCCCGCCCAACCCGCACCGGGCCCTCGGTCTGGCCCTGCTCGCCCCGGTCGTCCTGTTCACTCTCGGCCGCCAGGCGCAGGTCCTCGTCGAGCGGTACTTCGCCGCCCCGCTTCCGCCGGGAGCCATCTCCCATCTCAACTACGCTCAAAAGGTTGCCCAGTTGCCGATGGCCCTGTCCGTCGTCATCTGTACGGTCACCTTCCCGGCGGTGTCCCGCGCGCTGGCCGAGGGCGACCGGGAAAGAGCCCGCGCACGCGTCGAGCGCGATCTGACCCTCGCCTGCGTGGTGGTGCTGATCGGCACCGCCTATGTCATCGCCTGCGCGCCGCAGATCATCCACGTGCTCTTCCAGCGGGGCGAGTTCACCGCCGCCGACACCGCCGCGACGGCCGCCGTGATGCGGGTCTACGCCCTCGGACTGCTGGGGCAGAGCCTGGTCGGCGCACTGGTCAGGCCGTACTTCTCTGCGGCCCGGCCCACCTGGTATCCCGCCGGATCGATGGCGGTCGGCCTGCTCGTCACCGCGCTGGCGGACGGCCTCACCGTCGGCCCCTGGGGCGCGTACGGGATCGCGGCGGGCAACGCGGCCGGGATCACCGTCACGGCCGGGCTGCTGCTGCGCGGCCTGGGCGCGCACAGCGTGGCGATCCGGGCCCGGGCGATCGCGCCCGGCCTGACGCGCACGGTCCTCTGCGCGGCCGTCGCGGCCCTGTCGGGCTGGCTGACGGCCGCCCGGCTGCCGGGCGCGCTGTCCGCGGCCGTCGTCTGCGGCCTGGTCGTCCCGGCCGCCTTCGCCGCCGCGGCCGTCGCCGTGCGCGTACCGGAACTGCCGTATCTGCTCGCCACCGTGAGACGGAAGGCCCGCCGATGACCGCTGACCCGCTCGCTCCCCGCAGCCGCCGGACCGTGCGGCGCGCACCCTGGGCGCTGATGTACCACTCCGTCGGGGACACCCGGGACGATCCCTACCTGATCACCGTCGGCCCGGACCGGCTCGCGGCGCAGCTGCGCTGGCTCAACCGGCACGGCCTGACCGGGGTGACCATGCGGGAACTGCTCGCCGCCCGCGCGGCCGGCAAGGATCACGGTCTGGTCGGGCTCACCTTCGACGACGGCTACGCCGACTTCCTCCAGCTCGCCGTGCCCGCCCTGCGCCAATACGGCCACACGGCCACGGTGTTCGTCCTGCCGGGCCGGCTCGGCGGCGGCAACGACTGGGATCCGGAGGGTCCCCGCAAACCGCTGCTCGACGCGGACGGCATCCGCGAGGCGGCCGGCGCGGGTATGGAGATCGGCTCGCACGGCCTGCTCCACCTCGATCTCACCGCGGTCGACGACGCCACCCTCGCCGCCGAAGTCGCCGACAGCCGGACCCTGTTGGCCGAGGTGACCGGCGCCCCGCCGATCGGCTTCTGCTATCCGTACGGGGTGGTGGACCCGCGTGCGGTGCGTGCGGTGCGCCGGGCCGGCTACACCTACGGCTGCGCGATCACCCCCGGACCGCTCACGTCCGTCCTCGCCCTGCCGCGCACCCATGTCGGCAACCGGGAGACGGCCCCGCGCCTGCACGCCAAACGCCTGCTGCACGGTGTCCGCAGCCGGCGGCTGACCGATCTGCGGGCGCCCGAGGCCGCCGCGCTGGCCGCCGCCGGGCGCCAGCAGTGCCAGCAACTCCCACCCCAGCAGCACCCCTTGCACCCGGAGCGCGGCCCGGCCGCGCACCCGTACCGGCCGCCGGGGGACCGGCCCGAGCCACTGACCGAACGCCCCGGAGGGCATCCATGAGAGTTCTGCACGTCATCACCGGGCTCGGCATCGGCGGCGCGGAGCAGCAGTTGCGCCTGCTGCTGCGCGAACTCCCGCTGGAATGCCACGTCGTGACCCTCACCGACCCCGGACCGGTCGCCGCGGGGCTGCGCGCGGACGGTGTCCGCGTCACCCATCTCGGCATGTCCGGCAACCGCGACCTGACCGCGCTGCCGCGCCTGACCTCCCTCATCCGCAAGGGCCGCTACGACCTGGTGCACACCCACTTGTACCGGGCCTGCGTCTACGGCCGGATCGCCGCCCGTCTCGCCGGGGCCGGCGCCGTGGTCGCCACCGAGCACTCGCTGGGCGCCACCCAGATCGAGGGGCGGCCCCTGACGTTCGGCACCCGGGCCCTGTACCGGGCCACCGAGCGCCTCGGCTCCGGCACGCTGGCCGTGTCCGCGACCGTCGAACGCCGCCTGGGAGCCTGGGGAGTGCCCGCGCGGCGACTGCGGCTGGCCCCCAACGGCATCGACCCGGCTGTCTTCCGCCACCGCGAGCAGGCCAGGGCCGCCACCCGGGCCCGGCTGGCCCTCCCGGACGACGCCTTTGTCTTCGGTGGCGTCGGCCGGCAGGTCGCGGCCAAGAAGTTCGACGTCCTCATCCGCGCGGTCGCCGACCTTCCCGGCGCCCACCTCCTCCTGGTCGGCGACGGTCCCGAACGCATCCCGTTGCTGCGGCTCATCCAGGACCTCGGCGTCGCCGGCCGTATCCGTCTGGCGGACCGGGCGGACTCCTCCGCGGATCTCGCCGAACTGCTCGGCGCCATGGACCTGTTCGTCTCGCTCAGCGCCGAGGAGACCTTCGGCCTGGCGGTGGTCGAGGCGCTCGCCGCCGGACTGCCCGCCCGGTATGTGTCCTGTCCGGCCGTGGAGGACCTGCCGCCGGAGGAGGCGCCCGGGGCCCGCCGGATGGAGCTGTCCGAACTCCCGGCGGTCCTGCGCGCGGAGCAGGCGTCCGGCCCGCACCGGCTGCCGGTGCCGGCGGCCGTCGAGCGGTACCACATCGCCCGTACCGCCGAGCAGGTGATGGCCCTGTACGCCACCGCGCTGGGCCGGGCCGGCACCGCCCTGCCGGCCCAGGCCACCACCGGACCGGCCCGGGGAGCCGAGGCTGCCACGCCCGGCCGGCCCACCCGGACCGCGGACGCCGTGCCCCACCCGGCCGCCGCCCCCGCCTCCCCCCGCCCCGCCGAGCACACCGGGCAGGCCGGGCAGGCCGGGCAGGCCGGGCAGGCCGGGCAGGCCGACGACGCCGAGCACGCCGGGACCGTTGACCAGGCCGCGAGTGCCGCGAGTGCAGCGAGTGCCGCGACTACCGCGAGCGCCGGGACCGTCGAGAAATGAGGGACCGCATGGACGAGAAGCACGACCCGTACCGCCCGGGGCGCCGCGGCCGTTGGCAGGGGTGGGGGCGGGGGCTCCCCCGCTGGGTGACGCTGCCGCTGGGCGTGGGGATCGGACTGCTCGGCGGGCTCGGCTACGGGCTGGCGGCCACCCCGCAGTTCGCCGCGACCAGCTATGTGATGGTCGTACCGCAGCACGCCGGCGACTCCGCGACCGCGCTCGGCTTCGCGCAGGCGTACGGGCGGATCGTCACCGGCGCCGCGGTACTGGCCGGGGCGCAGCAGGCCACCGGCATCAGCGCCGCCGGCCTGCGCGACGACGTCCAGGCCGCGACCTCGCCCGACGCCCCGATGATCTCCATCACCGGGACCGCCGCCCACGGCCCGGCCGCCGCGAGCATCGCCAACGCCGTCGCCACCTCGCTGACCGCGACCGCCGACCGCAACGCCGCCGCCACCGGGGTGCGCCTGCTGCTCTTCTCCCCCGCGCTCGCCCCCGCGTCGCCGGCCTCCCCCTCCGCGGCACTCGCCGGCGCGGTCGGCGCCAGCGCGGGCGGCCTGCTCGGCGCACTGGTCCTGCTGGTCCGGCCGCGCGAGGACCGCGACCGGCCGGCCACCGCCGTCCTCCCCACCCCGGGTCCCGGCGCGTACGACCCGCAGGACCGTCCCGAACTCCACCAACACCACCAACACCACGAGCGCGAACACGAACACGAAGAGCAGCCCGAACAGCACGACCAGCGCCATGAGTCCGCCCGGGCGGCGGTGTGACCGCCCTCGACCGGACGGCGGAAGCGCCCGCCACCGCCCCCTACCCGGCCGGCGGCCTGCGGACCGCGGTCTGCCGCGACCCCCGCGCCTTCGCCGCGCTCGCGCCTGCCTGGACCCGGCTGCACCGCGCCTGCCCGGCCGCCACCCCCTTCCAGACCCACGCCTGGCAGCACTCCTGGTGGCAGTCCTACGGCGTCCCCGGCCGACTGGTGCTGGTGCTGGTCTGGCGGGGAAGGGACTGGTGGGCGCGGCGCCACTGACCCGGATCCACCGCCCGTATCCGGTGCTCGTACCGCTTGGCGGGGCGATCACCGACTACACCGATGTGCTCGTCGACCGGCAGGCCGACGCCGACGGCCGGGTGACCGCCGCCCTCGCGCGCGGGATCCGCCGGGCGGCGGGCGGGGCCGTGGTCGAGTTCCGCGAAGTACGGTCCGGCGCCGCCGCCGAAGGGGTGTACGCGTGCTGGCCCGGGCCGAAGCGGCGGCTGGCGGACTCGATGTGCCTGGAGCTGCCCGGATGGGCGATGGACGACCTGATCGCCCGGGTGAGCAGCTCGCGTGGCCAGCGCATCCGCTCCGCACTGCGCAAGCTGGACACCGCCGGGATCGTGGAGCGCGACGTGCCGGCGCGCGAGGTACCCGCCGCGGTGGCGCGTCTGCTGCGGCTGCACCTGCTGCAATGGCGGGACCGAGAGGTGAACCCGGAGCACCAGCGGCTGCGCTTCGCCGAGCACCTGACCCGGGCCGTGGGGCTGATGGTGGCCTCCGGCGACGCGGTGCTCACCGAGTTCGGCCGGGGCGGCGAGGTGGTCGCCGCCAATCTCACCGTGCTCTCACCGGGCCTGGCCGGCGGCTATCTGTACGGCGCCGACCCCGCGCTGCGAGCGGCCAAAGTGGATCTGAACACGCTGCTGATGCGGCACGGCGTACGGCACGCGGCCGGCGGCGGGCGCGGCGCGCTGAGCCTGCTGCGCGGCGCGGAGCCGTACAAGTCCCACTGGCGCCCCGAGCCGCGCCCCAACCAGCGGCTGCTGCTGGCGGGCGGCCCGGCGGGCCCGCTGCTGCT
>NZ_FMCH01000311.1 GCF_900091855.1 Streptomyces sp. DvalAA-14 | reverse complement strand
TACGCCAGTACCCGTTTGATGTCGTCCTGCGCGAGGGCGGCCAGTGCCGAGCCGATCATGGTGACGGCGGCCATCGCGGACAGCACGGTCAGGGCGGCGGCGGACGCGGTGAACACCGGGAGCAGCCGGGCCACCAGGTAGATGCCGGCGGCGACCATGGTGGCGGCGTGGATCAGCGCGGACACCGGGGTCGGTCCGGCCATCGCGTCGGGCAGCCAGCTGTGCAGCGGGAACTGCGCGGACTTCCGGCCACCCCGGCGAGCAGCAGCAGCGCGACGAGGGTGGGGCGGTGGAGCTGTCCGTGGCCGGCGGCGGTGAGGATGCCGCTGATCCGGAAGGTGTGGGCGTCCGCGGCGAGGGCGAACACGCCGATCAGGAAGGGAACGTCGCCGAGCTTGGTGACCAGGAACGCCTTGATGGAGGCCGCGCGGGCGACCTCGTTCTCCCACTCGTGCCCGACCAGGAAGTAGGAGCAGATGCCCATGATCTCCCAGCCCACGAGCAGCACCATCAGATCACCGGAGTAGACCACCAGCAGCATCGCGGCGGTGAACAGGGAGACCAGGGCGGCATACGACGGATAGCGCGGGTCGTGGCGCAGATAGGAGACCGAGTAGAGCTGCACGCAGGTGGCGACGAGGCCGACAAGGACGGCGATCAGTACCGAGAAGCCGTCCAGGTGCAGGGCGATGTCGATGGGCACCGAGCCGGTGGGGGTCAGGCGGTGGGCGGCGTCGGTGGGCTGTCCGGTGCCCTGCCGGGCGGCGACGATCGCGGCGAGCGCGAAGGCGGTGGCGGTGGGCAGGACGGCCAGCGGCCGTACGAAGCCGGGTGCGCGCCGGCCCAGCAGGAGGCCGGCTGCCGCGCCCAGGAACGGGAGGAGGGGGACGAGCGCGGCCAGGGCGGTCAGGGTCACGCGGTGGCCTCTGTCTTCTCGTCGTCGGCCGCCGGTCGGGGCACGCGGGTTGCTCCGCCCGCCGGTCCGGGCGCTTCGGGGTGCCCGGGGTCGGCGAGGGCGGTGAGGCGGTCGATGTCGGAGCTGCCGCGGTTGCGGTAGACGAGCAGCACGATCGCCAGGCCGAGCCCGATCTCGGCGGCGGCGATGGTGATGGTGAACAGGGTGAGCGCCTGGCCGGCGTGCAGGCTGTCGCGCAGCCAGATGTCGAAGGCGACCAGGTTGAGGTTGACGGCGTTGAGCATCAGCTCGACGGACATCAGGACGAGGATCGCGTTGCGGCGGGCGAGGACGCCGTAGACGCCGACGCAGAACAGGAGGGCGGCGAGGACGGCCGGATAGGCGAGGTGCATCAGTTCTCCTCCTTGCCGGTCCCGGTCGGGGCGTCGTCGCGGCGGGACAGGACGATCGCGCCGACCAGGGCGGCCAGCAGCAGCACCGACAGGGCCTCGAAGGGCAGCACCCAGTGCCGGAAGAGGCTTTCGCCGGTGATCCGGGAGGAGCCCTGCACGACCCCGTGCAGATTGATCCAGGTCGAGCGGAAGGCGTCCACCACCACCCACACCAAGGTGGCCGCGGCGACCACGGCCACCGCGAGGGCGACCCGGCGGTTCTCCGAATCGGCGTCCGGGGAGCGGCCGATGGGCGCCTTGGTGAGCATCAGGCCGAACAGGAGGAGGACGACGATCGAGCCGACGTAGATCAGCACCTGCACCCAGGCGATGAACTCGGCGGTGAGCAGCAGGTACTCGACGGCCAGGCCACCGAGCGCGACGACCAGCCACAGGGCGGCGTGCACGAGTTGCCGGGTGGTGACGGTCAGCACGGCGGCGCCGAGGACGGCGAGGCCGATCAGGACGAAGGTGATCTCGACGCCGGTCGGGGACAGGAAGCCGGGGTGGTGGGCGGCGGCACTGAGGTTCACGCCTGGCCCTCCCCGGGTCCGGCGGACTCCCCCGGCTCGCTGGCCGCCAGCGTCTTCTGGGCCGCCTTGCGGGCCGCCGCGACCTCCTTGGGCTCCTCGGCGGCCGGATCCAGCGCGGGCGGCGCCGGCACCGTCCACATCCAGTCCCGCAGCTTGTCGCGTTCGTGGGTCAGGTCCAGGATGTCGGTCTCCGCGTACTCGAACTCCGGCGACCAGAACAGCGCGTCGAAGGGGCACACCTCGATGCAGATACCGCAGTACATGCACAGCGAGAAGTCGATCGCGAAGCGGTCCAGCACATTGCGGCTGCGCTCGCGTCCGCCGGGGGCGGCGGCGGGCACCGTCTCCTTGTGGGAGTCGATGTAGATGCACCAGTCGGGGCACTCGCGGGCGCACAGCATGCAGACCGTGCAGTTCTCCTCGAACAGCGCGATCACACCGCGGGTGCGCGGGGCGAGGTCCGGCTGGGCCTCGGGGTACTGGGCGGTGACGGTTCGCTTCGTCATCGTCCGCAGCGTGACGGCCAGGCCCTTGGCGAGACCGGATCCGGGGATGGCCATGGCTAGGAGATCACCACCTTGACGACGCCGGTCAGGGCGATCTGGGCGAGGGAGATCGGGATGAGCACCGTCCAGGCGAGTTTCATCAGCTGGTCCTCGCGCAGCCGCGGGTAGCTGACCCGCAGCCAGATCACCACGAAGGCGAGCACCGCGGCCTTCAGCACGGTCCACAGCCAGCCGACGCTGCCGGACCACGGGCCGTGCCAGCCGCCGAGGAACAGCACCGTGGTCAGCCCGCACAGCACCACGATCCCGGCGTACTCGGACAGCAGGAACAGCGCGAAGCGCAGGCCGGTGTACTCGGTGTACGCGCCGAAGATGATCTCGGAGTCGGCCACCGGCATGTCGAAGGGCGGGCGTTGCAGTTCGGCGAGCCCGGCGACGAAGAAGACCACGCCGCCCATCAGCTGCCACAACGTCCACCACCAGTGGTACGAGGCGACGATGCCCGGCAGGGACAGGGTGCCGGCGGCCATCGCGACCGAGGCGGCGGCGAGCAGCATCGGCAGCTCGTAGGCCATCAGTTGGGCGGCGGTGCGCAGGCCGCCGAGCAGCGAGAACTTGTTGGCCGACGCCCAGCCGGCCATCAGCGAGCCGAGGACGCCGACGCCCATCACGGCCAGCACGAAGATCAGTCCGGCGTCCAGCGCCTCGCCGACGAAGCCGTGCGGGCCGACCGGGATCGCGATCAGCACCAGCAGGTAGGGCAGCAGCGCGACCGCGGGCGCGAGTTGGAAGATCCGGCGGTCGGCGTCGGCCGGGACGATGTCCTCCTTCTGGGCGAACTTCACCCCGTCCGCGACGAGTTGGGCCCAGCCGTGGAAGCCGCCGGCGTACATCGGGCCGAGCCGGCCCTGCATGTGTGCCATCACCTTGTGCTCGGCCTGTCCGACCAGCAGCGGCAGGACCAGGAACGCGGCGAGGACGGCGACCAGCCGCAGGAGGACGTCAAGAGTGTCGTTCACGCGGTGTCGCCTCCCTCGGCGGGCGGTCCGGCCGGGTCGGCCGGTCCGGACGGGTCGGGTGATGCGGGTGGCTCAGGTGATGCGGGTGGCTCGGCC
>NZ_FMCH01000124.1 GCF_900091855.1 Streptomyces sp. DvalAA-14 | reverse complement strand
CGTCCGTCACCACCCGGGCCACCCCGTCGGTGACCGTCTCGTAGACCGCGAGGATGTCGCCGCCGACCACGGACCAGTCGAAGCGCCGCACATGCGCCCGGCCCCGGGCACTCAGCTCGGCCCGGCGGGCCGGGTCGCCCAGCAGCCGCACCGCCGCCGCCGCGAGCGCGTCGGCGTCCTCGTTGGCGAACAGCTCACCCGCCCCGCCCTGGTCCAGGACCTGGGTGAAGGCGTCCAGGTCGCTGGCGAGGACCGGCGCGCCCGCCGACATCGCCTCGACCAGGATGATCCCGAAGCTCTCGCCGCCGAGATTGGGCGCCACGTACAGGTCCACGCTGCGCAGCAGCCGCGCCTTGTCCTCGTCGCTGACCATGCCCAGGAACTCGACCCGGTCGCGGGCCTGCGCGGGCAGCGACGCCACCGCCTCCTCGGTGTCACCGCGGCCGGCGACCAGCAGCCGGACCCCGGGCCGTTCGGCCAGGATCTTCGGCAGCGCCTTCATCAGGACCGGCAGGCCCTTGCGCGGCTCGTCGATCCGCCCTATGAAGCCGATCGTGTCGCCCTGCCACTCCTTGCGGGGCTCGGCGCGGGCGAAGAAGTCGACGTCGACACCGTTCGGGATCACCACCGCGTCGCCGCCGAGGTGCTCCACCAGGGTGCGCCGGGCGTACTCGCTGACCGCGATCCGGGCCCGGATCTTCTCCAGCGCGGCCTGCAGGATGGGATACGCGGCGATCATCGCCCGCGACCGCGGGTTGGAGGTGTGGAAGGTCGCAACGATCGGGCCGCGGGCGGCCCAGCAGGCCAGCAGGCCGAGCGACGGCGAGGTCGGCTCGTGGATGTGGACGACCTCGAAATTCCCGTCGTGCAGCCAGCGGCGGACCCGCGCGGCGGACAGGAACCCGAAGTTCAGCCGGGCCACCGAGCCGTTGTAGGGCACGGGGACGGCCCGCCCGGCCGAGACGGCGTAGGCCGGCAGCGGCGTCTCGTCGTCGGCCGGCGCCAGCACGGACACGTCGTGCCCGAGCGCGATCAGATGCTCGGCGAGATCCCGGATGTGGAACTGGACGCCCCCGGGGACGTCCCAGGAATACGGGCAGACGATCCCGATCCTCACGGGCTCTCCGTTCCGGAGCGCTCGGCGCCCCGCTCGGCACCGCTGCCGCCAGGGCCCGGCGGCGGATCCACCGGCGGGCCCGCCGGGTCAGCCGGCGGCTCGTCCGCTTCAGCGGACTCCACCGGGCCGGCGGAGTCGGCCCGGCGATCGAGTGACGGCCCCGCGGCAGGCGAACCGGCAGGATCGCTCCCCCCGGCGGGGAACTGCCTGACGGCACCGTCAGAACCGCCGGCCGAGTCCGCCTTGGGAGGTGCCGGCGAACCGGCAGGATCACTCCCCCCGGCAGCGGACGGCCGTGCGGCACCGCCGGCCGAGTCCGCCCTGGGAGATGCCGGCGAACCGGCAGGATCGCTCCCGCCGGCA
>NZ_FMCH01000413.1 GCF_900091855.1 Streptomyces sp. DvalAA-14 | reverse complement strand
TGGCGGGAGCGCGGCCCCTGGCCGGCACGCCTCGCTGGCCGGCACGCGGCCCAGGCCGGCACGCACCGCTGACCGGCAGCGCCTCTAGCCGGCGCCGCCGGGCCTGATCGTCGGCCGCCACTTCTGGCCGGCGCCGTCACGCCTGCGTCACGCCCTGTCGAGGGAGTCCCAGAAGCCGGTCAGGGTGTCGGCGGCGGTCTGCGGGTCCTGCGCCATCCACAGATGGCCGAGTCCGTCCAGCGTCACCGTCCGTGCCCCGGTCCGCTCGGCCGTCCGCCGCGAAGCGGCCTCGTCGTCGAAGGGATCGGCGCGCGGGACCACGACCAGCCCGGGGGTCCGGGCCGCGCGCGGCAGCTCCGCGCCCCAGAAGGCGTGGAGGTTCGGAACGGCGGAGCGGTACAGGTCCAGCACGCTGCCGACCATGGTCTCGTCGTCGGCCGCACCGACGAGCAGCGCCTGGTCGCGCGGCATCCCCATCCGCTGCAACCGGCCCGCCGTGCTGCCCGGACTGCCGGGGGCCGACGCCCGGGACGCCGCCCACCAGGCCTCGCCCTCGCCCGGGGTCTGCCAGATGTGCGCGGCGTAGTGCCACGTGTACGTGGGGTCGTAGCCATTGGCCACGTCGCCCACCCAGCTCCGCAGCCGGTCCGTGGTGCCGGCCACCCGCAGTGCCAGCAGCGAGCCCCAGTCATGGCCGACCAGATCGATCGGGCCCTCGATCGCGTCCAGGGCCTCGGACAGCCACTGGACGTAGGCGTCCTTGGTGGCGCTGAAACCGTCCGGCCGGGGGGCGCCCATGCCGGGAAGCGCGAGCGCGACCGATTCGGCGGGCAGCAGCGATCGCACCCGGTCCCAGACGCGGTAGGTCGTCGGTACGCCGTGCACGAATACTGCGGGCATGCTGCTCCTGTCCGGTGGTGTGGTGGTGCCCTGCGGTTGTTCGAGGTGATCGGGGTGTTCGGGCTGTTCGACGGGGGTCCGCCGCGGACACGGCGGTGGGTGCGGGCGGCGGCGCCGCGCTGCCTCAGTCGTGCCGCTCGGCGTCATCCGGCATCCACCGGTGTCATCCGCCATCCGTCGTCCGTCGTCATCGACGATCGGCCACTGCACGCACACGCGCGGTTCGAGCGCCCCGAGCGCGTCGTCACTTCTTCAAACGTAGTTCGAATACGTTCGAGGCGCGCCGCTTCGCGGGAGCGGTATGCCGAACTTCGAGATTTCGGGACCGGCAGCACACTTCGGCGGGTGGGGCCGGTGCGGCACGCGGGGCGATTCCCCCGCGCGTCGTCCGCGGTCTCCGGCGACGCGGGGGGCTGGATGGTCCCTGTGATCCATTTCGTCTTGCTTGTCGTGTGCGCGGTCGCGATCTATCTCTCCTGCGAGTGGTTCGTCAACGCGGTGGAGTGGCTGGGCCGGCGCCTCGACGTGGGCAAGACGGCGGTCGGCACCATCCTGGCCGCGTTCGGCACCGCGCTGCCCGAGTCAGTGGTGACCCTGGTGGCGGTCACCACCGGCGGCAGCGAGAAGGCGAAGGACGTCGGCATCGGGGCGGCGCTGGGCGGACCGCTCGCGCTGTCCACCATCGCCTACGGCGTCACCGGGGCGATGCTGCTGCGCAAGCGCCACCAGTACGTCAAGGCGGTCCGCGCGGAGACCGGTGAGTCCCCGCAGCCCGCGGGGCGGCAGGCGCTGGGCGACGAGAAGGACATGCGGCGGCTGGCCAGGGACCAGGAGTGGTTCCTGCCGATCTTCGTCGTGAAAGTCGCCCTCGGGCTGGTCTCCTTCGCCTTCAAGCACTACCTGGGGCTGCTGTTCTTCGCCGCCTACGCGGTCTACTTCTCGCGCGAGATCCGCAGCAGCCGGGCCGCCGGAGACACGCACGAGGAACTCGAACCCCTCAAGCTGCAGCGCAAGGCGGCCTCGCCGACCACCAAGGCCGTGGTGGTGCAGACGACGGCCACCTTGCTGGTGATCTTTCTGGCCTCCCAGCTGTTCGTGAAGCAGCTGGACGCCATCGGCCCGATCCTGGGCCTGTCGGGCGCGGTCACCGCGCTGTTGCTCTCCCCGATCGCCACCGAGCTGCCCGAGGTGATGAACGCGATCATCTGGGTGCGCCAGGGCAAAACCCAGTTGTCGCTGGCGAACATCTCCGGCGCGATGATGATCCAGGCCACCGTGCCCAGCGGCCTGGGCCTGCTCTTCACCAGGTGGCGGTTCGACACCGCCCTGCTGTGGTCCGGCATCGTCACGATCGCCGCGATCGTCTACCTGCTGGGGACCATGCTGGCCCACCGCCTCACCCCGGGGCGGCTGACGGTGGCCGCCGCCTTCTACGCCGTCTTCGCGGTGGGCCTGGTGCTGATCCTGGCGTGACCGCCGGCGGATCCGATTCCCGGCGGGGCCGATCCGGAGGAGGGAGCGTACGGGGCGGTCCGCCGTGGGTGGGACCGCCCCGCACGCGTTCGGGTCAGACGGTCAGCAGGGTGGGGCTGGCGGCCTTGTCGGTGGGCAGGAAGTCGCTCGGGACGGGGTATTGGCCCAGAACGAAGTTGAGGATCGCCGCGTGCATGGCCTCCACGGGGGCGATGGAGGCTGCGGTGGCGATTCCGGCCGGGCTGGTGACGTTGTAGGTGGCGAACAGGTACGTCTGCGCGGCCTGGTCCTCCAGTTGCAGGGCGAGTTGGGCCACGTCGCCGACGCTGGCGGCCTTGCCCAGCGCCGCCAGGGTGGCGGGCTGGTTGGACAGCGGCACGTTGGTGATCGCGGGCTTGCCGGCTCCGGTCAGGACCGCGTTCCAGGCCTTGGCATGGTCGGTGTGCTGGGCCATCGCGGTGGTCACGAAGGTGGCGACGGCCGGCGGAACCGTACCCAGCTTGCCGGCCTTGGCGGCGGCCAGGGCCGCCTGGTAGGCGCCGACCGCCTGGTTCTCCAGGGCTACCGCCAGGGCGACGACCTTCAGGTCCCCGGTGTAGCTGCCGGCACCGGAGGCCGCGGCCGACGACGAGGTCGAAGCGGCCTTGCCGGAGGAGGCCGGTGACTTCTTGTCGTTGCCGGAGCAGGCCGCCAGCGCCAGGCCGGCGGCCACACCGCCCGCGCCGAGCAGGAAGCGGCGCCGGCCCGGGTCCCGCGGCCCGTCGACAGGCGCGCCGGAAGCGGCACCGCCGCGGATCTCCGCGGCCAGATCCACCGCGCCGGCCCGCATCGCCGGCAGCGTCTCGCGGTGGGCGCTTTCCATGTCCCGAGTGAGGCGGGCCAACTGGGCCTCGCTGATCGGCAGTTCCCAGTCGTCGCGTGTCGCGGTCACTTCACGGCCCCTTCAGTGATCGGCGAAGCGCTCTTGGTCGGGTAGAAGGCGTCGGGGAATCCGACACTGCCCGCGGCGGCCGGCAGCTTGGCGGCGTTCGTCGGGATGGCGATCAGATCGCCCAAGTTCCCGGCCAGCAGCGCCTGTACGGCCAGCAGCGTGGCCCGGTGCTGCGCCTCCACCGGGGCGACGGAGGCGAAGAGCTTCCGCAGTTCATTGCTGCTGACCTGGCCGACGTTCTTGGCGTAGGTCTGCGCGGCGACATCCTCCAGCGTGATGGCCAGCGCCACCACGTCGGCGGGGGTCTTGATCGAGGGCAGCGCCTTCTTCACCACGGCCGCGTACTTCGGGTCCGGCCCGGACTGGGCCTTTCCGCCGGCCTGGGTGGCTGCGGCGTTGAAGGCCTGGGCGTGCGCCTGGTGCTGCGTGGTGGTCTTGGCGATGAACGCCGCGACCGTCTTGTTGCCGTCCTTGATGAACGGCAGCCCCGCGGCCGTCCGGTAGACGCTGATGGCCAGGTTCTCGATCGAAGCGGCCGTCTGCAGCGCCATGATGTCGTCGCTCGTCGTCGCGGCGACCGCCCGCATCTGCGTCAGCAGCGCGGCGGCCCCGGCGACCCCGGCGACCGTGCTGCCGCGCCGCCACCAGCGGCGGGACCGCGCATCCGACGCCGACGGGGACGCCGACGCGGCCTCGTCCCGGGTGACTTCGGTGAAGTCCTCCAGTGCCTCCGCCGTGATGCGTACCGCGTCGCTGTTCAAATCCTGTGACTGCTCGGTCAGTTCTTCCAGCAGTCGGGTGTCGATGCGCTCTGCGCCCATCACGCCCCATCTCTCCGCGCGCCCGATCGGTCGACAAGCGCTCACGTCAAGGCCTTCGTCGCGGTCGGCGGTGCGGATTGGTCGGAACCCCGAAAGAGGTAGCGGCGCCCCCGCCGGCACTGATTGCGGCCATGCCCGCACGGCATCCGTTCGGGCAAGGCCGCGGGCGGCATCGGCGCCGCGCCGATCGCCCTGGCCACGTCGGCGGCTCCGCGCCGCGCCGTCGGGGCGGAACCGCCCGATTGCCGCCCCCGCATCCCACGCAGGCCCCCGCAGACGACGGGCGGCAGCGGTACTCGTCGTGCTCGCGGTGGCCCGCGTGGCCCCACCGCCGTCACCGCCGTCCCGACTGACCCGTGCGGCGACGGCGCGCCCCCGATCGGCCCGGCCCGGCGCTGATCCTCGGCCACGCCGACGCGTATGCCACCCACCCGGCCAGCGGGGCAGCCCAGTATCTGACGGCACGTCAGTCAAGCGGCAGAAGTCAGGCGGCGGGCGCCACGATCGCGCCCTCGATGCCGTGGTGCCGCAGCGCGGCAGCGACGAAACCGCCTGCTTTCATCTCCTCGACAAAAGAGGCCAGCAACCCCTGCGCCCGGCTGCCTCGGCCGGCCGGTGTTGCCATCGCCTGCTGGATCACCATGAAGCGCCCGGGCAGCACCCGCACACCCGGGGCGCGTTGCGCCTCGCTTTCCAGCAACTGCCGGATACCGGCGGCCACTTCGACCTCGTCCGACCGTACGGCCGCGAGCGCCGGCCCCGCGCCGGGGAAGCGGACGATGTCGGCCCGCCGGATCTCACGGCTGAGGAACAGGTCGTAGGCGCTCCCCGCACCGACCGAGACGCGCTGGCCCTCCGCGTCCACCTGCGCGTTCTCGGTCAGCGCCGAGGACTCCGGGACCAGGTAACTGCCCTCGATGAGCACGTAGGGCGCGGTGAACAGCAGCCCCGCACCGCGTGCCGGATCGACGGCGAAGAAGCCGACGTCGGCCCGCTCGTCGCGCACCGCGTCGACCGACGCCGCAGCCCTCTCGAACGCCACCAACTCGACCGGCACCCCGAGTCGCCGCGCGAACTCCCGTGCCAGATCCACCGATACGCCCGCGGGCTCACCACCCGCGTCGCGATGCGCGAGGACGGGATTCCCCAGGTTGATCGACGCTCGCAGCGTGCCGCCCGGTGCGAACGCGGAAACGAGGGCCGGGGTGATCGGTGTCGCGTCAGTCACGGGGGAAGAGTTTACCGGCTGCGGCTTTTTCAAGATCATCCCGGTGGATGACCCGCGAGGCGCCACAACGGGCACCGCACCGTTCCGGCTACGCGCCGGCCCGCGGCGGCACCCTGCGGGGGGCGTCGTCGCCACGGGCGGCGAGGACGGGGGTGACATGGCGCTCACCCCATCTGCGCAGGGCGCTCAGGACGGGGATGAGGTCCTGGCCGACGTCGGTGAGCAGGTACTCGTCGCGCGGCGGACGCTCGCAGTACCGCCGGCGTTCGATCACGCCGGCCTCCTCCAGCTTGCGCAGCCGCAGCGCGAGCGTCTCCCGCGGGGCGCCGGTGTTGATCTGGATGTCCTTGAACCGGTGGACGCCGAAACTCAGCTCGCGGAGCACGAGCAGGCTCCAGCGCTCCCCGACGACCTCGAGCGCGTCAGCGATGGAGCAGGCCCGAGGACTACCGAGATTGGTCGCTTCGTTTTCCTGACTCACCTGACCAGCGTAACCCGTGTCGGCGGCCCCGGCTGCGCCGACCGATCGGACCGCTGCCCGAGCACGTCGTGGCAGCCGCGGAAGGCGGCGGGACACGACCGCTCACCGTGGCCGTGGGCCGCGACAGCGCGGAACTGTCCAGGATCGGCCCCGGCCACAGCTCGGACAGCTCCACGTGGGCGCCGCCCGGCCCGGCCCGGCGCAGGCCGGGCCGGGCCGGGCAGGTCCGCGCTGTCCGTTTACAGCTTCAGGCCGTTCCGGGTGATGTACGTGTAGTGGAACGTGAAGAGCCCGCCGAGCAGCACCAGCCAGAGCACGGTACTGGTGAGCGGGAAGGCGTCCACCGGGATGCTGTACACCAGTGCCACCCGCAGTACGGCGTCGAACAGGATGCCCCCGCCCCACACCGCGGTGAGCAGCCGCAGGTGATGGCGGAACGTCGGCTCCGCGTCCCAGCGCGCCTCCCAGGCGACCAGTCCGGCCTCGCCGACCTTGGCGATGACGATGCCGCGCGAGGCCGTCATCATGAACGGGCGCCGGGTGAACAGCGAGCCGAGCACCCAGAGCCCGATCGCGCCGGTCAGCCAGCTGTCCCGGAGCAGCAGCACCCTCGGGTCGCCGGTGATCATGGACAGCAGGCCGCCGACGACCACCAGGCTCAGCGTGAACACCGCCATCGTTTCCACCCGCCGCTGCCGCACGATCCCGTAGGCGATCCACGGCAGCACCAGCAGACCGCCGGCGACCAACGCGAGCCACTGGCCGGCGCCGGCCGCGCGCAGCCCGTAGTAGGAGCCGAGCGGGAGGACGAGCTCGAAGAGCAGCTGTCCGGCCATCCGCTGGCGCAGTGCCTTTGTGCGGCGCCGTGCCTCCGCCGTGCCGGCACCGGCTGTGTTGCCCTCCGCCGTGGCGGCACCGGCCGTGTTGTCCTCAGCGATGTTGCCCCCGGCCGCGTTGCCCTCAACCCCGTCGTTCCGTTCTGCGTTGCCCCCGCCCGTGACGTTCTCGGTTGTCACCGCCTCGTCCGCGACGACCTCGGCCTTCTCACTTCGGCCGGCGGCTGTCCCGTCCGGGTCGGTAGAACGTGTCTGACGCGTTGTCATGATGGATACCCCCGTGTCCGCTGCGGTCATGACGTCCTCTTGGTGGCGCGCTCGAACAGGTCCGCCAACTCCCGGCCGGCGGCCCGCACATCAAGATCGGGATCGTGGGTGGCGCGCCGCACCACGTCGTCGATGGCGGCGCGGATCGCCCGCACCATCACCCATGGGTCGAAGTCGCAGAACTCACCCGCGCGTTGCGCCGTGCGGATCTGTTCCACCTGGAAGGCGAGGATGCCCTCCGTCGTTTCGAGGAAGGCGACCATGCCGGGGTCGCCGCCACGGAGATTGCCGAGGATCTCCACAATCGCCGCGAGGTGCTTCGGGTACTCGGCGAGCAGGTCGAGGTTGCCCTCGATGGACGCGCGCAGGCGGGCCGCCGGGCTCTCGTGCGCCTCGATCCGGGGCCGCATGTACCCGCCCGCGAGCTGCATCACCTCGATGACGACCCCGCGCATCAGATCGTCCCGCCCCTTGAAGTGGTAGGAGATCATCCCCGTACTGCTCAGTCCGGCGTGCGCGGCGATCTTCGCGAACGACGCCTGGTGGTAGCCGACTTCGGCGATGACGTCGATGGCCGCCGCGACGATCTGGGCCCGGCGGCCCGTCCCGGTGAAGGAGGAACCGGCCTCGTGCCCCGTCTTTTGCTTACCCGAGCTGTTCCTTGCTTGCATGAGCAAGACGGTACCGGAAATTTGCTCGCCTGAGCAAGACCTGCGGGCGGATTCGTGGTGGGGTGACCTCGGGGCGACGCGCGGCCGCCGACGGCCGGGTGGAAGCGTCGATGGCAGCAGCGGGTTCGGTCCAACGGGGTCCCGCAGTCCATGCGGAGGGGGCGACCCGACCCTCCGGGCGAGGGGGCGAGGCACCCAAGGGGCTGCTGCCGACGAAGAGTCGAGGTCACGAGGTCCCGGAGTCCCAAGGAGCCGGAGCCCCAAGGACCTGGAGTCTCAAGGAGCCGGAGTCCCGAAGTCCCGGAGCCGCAAATTTCGGACTCTCGAGGTCCGCAGCGGGGACCGGATGACCGCTTCTTCGGATACCCGCCAGCCCGGCCACACACCGGCTGCCTCGAAGCGAGGCAGCCATGGGTGCTGTGGCTGGAGGTGCCCCCAACGGGATTCGAACCCGTGCTACCGCCTTGAAAGGGCGGCGTCCTGGGCCACTAGACGATGAGGGCGGATGGCCGTCCGTGGGCGCCGTCGGCGCACTTCGGGGACGCGAGCAGCATATGGGATGGGCCGGGGGATCGCCAAAACCGTTTCGCGGGGGTCGGCGCGGGGCTCGAAGCGGGTGCCGGCCGGGACAATAGGGGGGTGCTGGAAATGACGCGCGAGGAGTTCGAGGAACTGGTCGGTGAGGCGCTCGACCGGATCCCGGCGGAGCTGACCCGCCTGATGGACAACGTGGCCGTGTTCGTGGAGGACGAGCCGCCCTCCGGCGAGCCCGGGCTGCTCGGGCTGTACGAGGGGACACCGCTGACCGAGCGCGGAGAGTGGTACGCCGGGGTGCTGCCGGACCGGATCACGATCTACCGGGGGCCGACGCTGCGCATGTGCGCCGACCGGGAGGAGGCGGTCGCCGAGACCGAGGTCACCGTCGTCCACGAGATCGCCCACCACTTCGGTATCGACGACGCCCGGCTGCACGCGCTCGGCTACGGGTGAGGAGCGGCTACGGGTGAGGGGCGGGCGGCGCCTCGCTGAGCCGCCCGGCCCCCGGCCACCCGGCAGGGGACTCGCGGCGGGCCCCCGGCGGGCCGCCGCCCGGATGACCGGCGGCACGGCCGTACGGATACGGGCGTGTCCTGGTGGGATGCGGCGGCGTTGGACAGGGCGAGACCGGCCGCGTACGTCCCGCGTAGGCGGCCCCCACCGAAGCCCGAGGTCCCGCACATGCCCCCACCGCAGAACGGCGACAGCATCCGCAGCCCCCGCGCCCGCGCCCGTGTCGTCGGCATCCGGTCCGCCGTCCTTGTCACGCTGGTGGCCGCCGGGGTGGCCGCCTGTGTGAGTGCCGGCAGTGAGCCCGACCCCAAGCCCAACCACGTACCGGCCAGTGCGGGCAGTGTCGCGGACGGGCCGGGCGGCGGCCGGATGGAGCCGGCCGCGGGTCGGCCGGCCGGGAAGAACGGGATGTCGCCATCGCCCTCGGCGTCCGGCACCCTGCCCTCCGCGGGGGCCTCCGCCTCGGCCTCGGTCACCCACCGGGCCTCGGGCAAGCCCGCCGGCGGCCGGGCCGTGCCGTCGTCGGCCGGCGGGGTCACCGTCCCGCAGCCCACCGCCCAGGCGTCCCCCACCCAGCAGGCGCCGCCCCCCACCACCCCGGCCGCCGACCCGACGACGGCGGCCCCCACCGACCCCCCGAGCCAGAGCGACAGCTCGCCACCCGGCAGTCCCGCGCCCGGCGGAGAGGACTGAAACCGCAGGTCAGGCCGGGCTCAGGAGGCGATTGGCAAAAGCGGTACCCGATGCGTATGCTGGTAGATCGTTTGATCCCACTTTCCATGTGTCCTGGCGCCTGACCAATACGCGCCCCGTGGCGCGTTCCTTTTCTCCTGTGGCTGACCGCATCGAGGCGGTTGTAAGCAACCTGCGGAGCTGGCGCGTGCCGTAAGTCTCCGAGAGGTTTTGCTTTCGCATGTCCCTTGACAGTGCCGACCGTTCCGCCATGCCCGAGAACGCAGGCGACGCCATCGTCATCACCGAGGCCGTCGTGGCCCCGGAAGCACCTGTAGCCGTTGTGACCGCTGACGCACCCGAGGCCACCGAGCCCGCCGAGGCCGCCGCCCCCGCGCCGGCCGGTGCCGCGAACTCCGAGGCGCCGGAAGCCGCCGCGCCCGCCGATGAGCCCGAGATCCTCGAGGAGCCGGGCATCACCTTCGCCGACCTCGGCCTGGCCGACGGCATCGTCCGCAAGCTCACCCAGAACGGCGTGGTCACCCCCTTCCCGATCCAGGCCGCCACCATCCCGGACGCGCTCAGCGGCCGGGACATCCTGGGCCGCGGCCGTACCGGCTCCGGCAAGACCCTGGCCTTCGGCCTGCCGCTGCTGACCCTGCTGTCCGGCGGCCGCACCGAGCGCAAGCACCCCAGGGGCGTGATCCTCACCCCGACCCGCGAGTTGGCGATGCAGGTGGCCGACGCGCTCCAGCCGTACGGCGACGTGCTCGGCCTGAAGATGAAGGTCGTCTGCGGCGGCACCTCCATGCAGAACCAGATCTACGCCCTCGAGCGCGGCGTGGACGTGCTGGTCGCCACCCCCGGCCGACTGCGCGACCTGATCAACCGGGGCGCCGCCTCGCTCGACCAGGTACAGATCGCGGTCCTGGACGAGGCCGACCAGATGGCCGACATGGGCTTCCTGCCCGAGGTCACCGAGATCCTCGACCTCATCCCGGCCGGCGGCCAGCGACTGCTGTTCTCCGCCACGCTGGAGAACGAGATCGACTCGCTGGTCCGGCGCTACCTGGTCAAGCCGGTCACCCACGAGGTGGACGCCGCCCAGGGCGCGGTGACGACCATGAGCCACCACGTGCTGATCGTGAAGCCCAAGGACAAGGCCCCGGTCACCGCCGCCATCGCCGCCCGCAAGGGCCGGACGATCATCTTCGTCCGCACCCAGATGGGCGCCGACCGCGTCGCCGAGCAGCTCATCGAGTCCGGGGTACGGGCCGACGCCCTGCACGGCGGGATGACCCAGGGCGCCCGCACCCGCACCCTTGAGGACTTCAAGGCGGGCCGCGTCAATGTGCTGGTCGCCACCGATGTCGCCGCCCGCGGCATCCACGTCGACAACATCGGCCTGGTGCTGAACGTCGACCCGGCCGCCGACCACAAGGACTACCTGCACCGCTCCGGCCGTACCGCTCGCGCGGGCGAGTCCGGCACGGTCGTCTCGCTGGCCCTGCCGCACCAGCGCAAGCAGATCTTCCGGCTGATGGAGGACGCGGGCGTCGACGCCTCGCGCCACATCATCGGCGGCGCCGGCGTCTTCGACGAGGACGTCTCCCGCATCACCGGTGCCCGCTCGCTGACCGACGTCCAGGCCGACGCGCTGCAGAACGCCGCTGTCCAGGCCGAGCGTGAAGTCGCCGACCTCACCCGCCAGTTGGAGCGGCTGCAGCGCCGCGCCGTCGAACTGCGCGAAGAGGCGGACCGGTTGACCGCCCGCTCCGCGCGGGAGCGCGGGGAGGACCCGGATGAGGCGGTGGCCGCCAAGGCGGCGGAACTCGCCGCCGAGGTTGCCGCGTTGGCCTCCGTACCGGAGCCGCGTTCGGAGCAGCCGGCCTACCAGCGTCGCGACGACCGGCCCGCGTACGGCGACAGGGACCGCGATCGCGATCGCGACCGTGAACGGCGGGACGACCGGGGCAACTTCGACCGGCGCCCCTCGTACAACCGCGACGACCGGCGGGACAGCCGCGACAGCCGCCCGGCGTACAACCGGGACGACCGCCGGCCCGCGTCCTCCTCGGCCTCGTCCTCTTCCTCCTACGGTGACCGCGACCGTCGTGACGCCCGTCCGGCGTACAACCGGGACGACCGCCGCGACAGCCGTCCGGCGTACAACCGTGACGACCGTCGCCCCGCGTCCTCCGCGCCTTCGTCGTCGTCCTCCTACAACCGTGACGACCGCCGGCCGGCCTCGTCGTCCTCGTCCTACAACCGCGACGACCGCCGCCCCGCGTCGAGTTCGTCGTACGGCGACCGCGACCGTCGTGACGCCCGTCCGGCCTACAACCGCGACGACCGCCGCGACAGCCGCCCCGCCTTCGGCAACCGCACCGAGGACCGCCCCTTCAACCGCGACCGCCGCGACAGCCGCCCGGCGTTCGGCGACCGCGACCGTCGCCCGTCCTTCGGCGACCGCGACCGCCCCAACTCCTCCTACAGCCGCGACAACACGGCCGCGCCGGCCGCCGACCGCAAGCCGCGCTGGAAGCGCAACGGCTGACCGCCGTGAGCTCTCTGCGGCGAACCGGCACCGTTGAGATGAACAAGAGTTGAGCAGGGCAAAGGCCTCGGAGTCGCGCGTGACGTGACTCCGGGGCCTTTGCCGTGCGGGCTGCTACAGTGCCTCGTCCGCGTGGTCTCCAGGGGATTGACCAGGCGGTTTCAACAGCGCGCGTGCCCTCCCGGTGAGGGCGGACGGCCGGTCACCCGTGGGGGGTTGCTTCGATGCACAGGTACACAAGAGCTGGGTCTGCGCGGCGGGCGGTGACGGCCGCGCTGGCCGGGGCGCTGCTGGCGGGGGGCATGCTGGCGCTCGGTACGCCGACCGCGCAGGCCGCGGCGCCGGCCTTCCCGTCCTGGCTGGTGGGATACACCACGTACAACCTGACCAAAGGCGCGTCGCGTTTGTGCAGCGCCATCGAGCTGTCCGAAACGCGGGAGCTGACGGGAGCGGACTGTTTCACCGGCCATACCTCGGACGACCGCTCGCAGTGGTACCACGGCGGAAGACCCGACTTCATCTCGCAGAACCCGGCCTACCGGGTGCCGGCGGGTTTCGTCCCCGCCACCCGGCAGAGCGCCTTCGGGATCACCGAGGCGAGCAACACCCCGGTGAGCTACACCACGGGCAGCGGGCGTCCCACCTTGGCGACGACCGGCGACGCCAAGCTCTACGCGGCCGGCGCGACCGCGACGTTCTACTCCTGGGCCGGCCTCCACGGGCGCGACAACACCCGTACCGCACACACCGAGCAGGTCTCCATCCTGTCGGCCGGCACCTGCGCCGCCCACCTCGGCCACCCGCAGGCTCCGGGGACGTTCTGCACCCTGCCCAAGCCCGGCACCGCCAAGCCCGACCACGCTGAGCAGTGCGCCGGCGACGCGGGCGGCGCACTGATGGCCGGCGGCAAGCTCATCGGCCTGTCCGCGACGAGCGCCACCGGCTGCGTGGCCGCCGACGGGGTACGCGTCTACGCCAACATCACCGCCTACCGTGCCCAGATCCTCGCCTGGAGCCGGGATGTCTTCGCGCCCCGGTACCTCTCGGTCGCCGGTTCGGTGACCACCCAACAGGAGGACGCCGCCGGCGGGCACTGGATCAGCTGGCAGTTCATGCCCCCGGGCGGCCCCTTCCCGGAGCCGGTCGGCCTGTCCGCCGACACCCTCGACTACAAGATCAACTACACCTGGATCACCCAGGCCGGCGACCTGGACGGCGACGGCCTCGCCGATGTCCTCGCCCGCACCCCCGGCGGCGCCCTCTACCGCTACCCGGGACAGCGCGGCTACGACATCGACACCGCCCCCAAGAGCTGGCTCGCCAACGGTTTCGCGGGCTACACCTCGCTGTTCGCCACCGACGACTTCTCCGGCGACGGCCTCCCCGACCTGCTCGCCCGCGACACCGCCGGCAAGTTGTGGCTGTACAAGGGCAACGGCAAGGGCGGCTTCGCGGCCCGGGTCGCCATCGGCACCGGCTGGAAGGCGTACACCCTGGTCACCGGCCGCAGCGACCTCTCCGGCGACGGCCGCGCCGACATCATCGCCCGCGACTCCGGCGGCACCTTGTGGCTCTTCCGCGGCAACGGCAAGGGCGGTTACTCGGCCCGTACCAAGATGGGCACCGGCTTCAACGCCTACAAGGACCTCGTCACCGGCGGCGACATGGACAACGACGGCCGCCAGGACATCCTCGGCCGTACCCCTGGCGGCGGCGTCTTCCTCCTCAACGCCGACAACAAGGGGGGCCTGCTCCCGGCAAGGCACTACACCCAGGCCGGCTGGAAGCCCTACTCCCGCATCAGCTGACACACGGTCCCGGCCGCCGCCCCCTGCGGGCCGCTGCCTCCTCGAGAAGGGCGGCGACGTGCCTCGACGCGCGTTCCCCCGCGGCCTGACCGCCGCAGCCACCACGCTCCTCCTCGCCACCGGGCTGGCCAACGGGCTGGCCCCGGCGGCGGTCGCCTCTCCCATCGCCTCTCGTGCCGGCTCTCGTGCCGCCGCTCCGGGTGACGCGCCGGGCCGTCTTCCCGGTGCCGCGTTGGCGGCGAGTGCCACCCTTGCTGCGAGTGCCACGAGTGCCACGAGTGCCGCGGAACCCGAGACCGTCGTCCCGGCCGGCAGCCGCTGGGAGCCCCGGCAGGAGCGCCTCATCACCGCCGGACCGGCCGGCTACCTCGCGACCGGCGACAACGGCTCGACGCGCTGGGTCGACGAGGCCACCGGGACCGAAGGGGCCTCCGTACCCGTGCCCGGATCGGTCAACGCCGGACTCAGGGCTGTCCTGAGCGGGGCCGTCGTGACGATCAGCGACTGTGCGACCGGCACCGCCGCGGCCACGGTCGCCCTGCCCGCCGGGCAGCACTTCACCGGCGCGTTCCGCTCCGACGCCGTCGTCACCTACGGCACCGACGCGCCCGTACTGCACATCGTCCGCCCCGCACCCGACGGCGGCGTCACCGACCAGCCCGCGTCCGGCGTACCGGCGGGGGCGGCCTTCCACGGATTCCTCGCCCAGAGCGCCGACTTCGCGGTGATCCGCCTCTCCGTCGGCGGCGCCCAGTCCACCTATCTGCTGAACTACGCCGACGCCTCCGTCCGGCAGATCTTCTCCGACGTGCCGACCGGTGCGCAGAGCACGATGATTGTCGGCGGCACCCGGGTACTCACCCACGGTCCGGGCGCCACGACCGCGTACTCCGTACCGCTCGACGATCCGACCGCCCCCGCCGAGGCGACGCCGTACCCGTCGGCGGTGCTGCACGACACCAGCGCGCCGACCCCGGTGCCCGTCGGGGACCGGGTGCTCTTCATACGTGCCTCAACCACCGAACTCGGCGGTGTCGGCGGTGTGGTTGGCCCGACGCTGCTCAGCGTCCCGGTCGGCGGCGGCGCCGCGCAGACCCTGCTGGCCGGCTCCGGATCGTCCTACGCGGTCACCCCGGACGGTTCGGTCCTGGTGGTCGGCGGCACCGGCCCGGACGACTGGGCAGTGCGGCGGATCACCGCGGCCCCCGGGGCGGACCCGGCCGTCAGCACCGTCCGCCCGCTGACGCCGGTCCCGGCCCGGATCTACGGACTGGCCTACAGCGCCGGGCAGTTGGTCTACAGCACCGACACCACCAGTACCCCGCAGCTGCTCAGCCGTGACGTAGGCCCGGGCGCGACGCCCACCGTCGGCAGCCCGGTGCGGCGCTGGTACGACGCCCCCGCCGTCCGGACCTGCGCGACCAGCACCCCCTGCGCGCCCCTCCAGGGGCTCGGCACCGGCACGGTCGCGTACCCGGTCCCCGGCACCGACTTCGTCAACGCACCGGTACCGACCTCCGCCGATTCCTTCTACGACGTCGAGACCGGCGCGAACGACAACGCGGTCTCGGACGCCTCCGACGGCTACACCCTGATCACCAGCCCCGGCCAGCACAAGCAGTGGGTGGCCGACCTCGGCTCCGGGTACACCGCCCACACCGAGGTCACCCGGACCACCACGGCGGCGGCGCTCTGGGGCCACATCCTGTGGGTGCCCGGCACGGCGGGCAAGGGCAGCGCCCGCCCGTACAACCTCCTCGACCGGACCTTCGGCACCACCTTCCAGACCGCCGCGACCTGTTCCGCCTTCACCGAGCTGCAGGCCGACGACCGCTGGCTCTACTGGTCGTGCGGCACGACGGCCGGCGTCTTCGACTGGAAGACCGGGCGCAACATCCCGGTCCCCGCCGGTAGCGACACCCTGCTCGGCGACGGGTACCTCGTCCGGCACGACCGGGCCGCGGGGAAACTGGTCCTCACCGTCTTCAGCAGCGGCACCGCCGTCACCAGCAGCCTCGCCGACCTCCCGGCGGGCACCCTCACCGGTGATGACCGCGGTATCACCTGGTCGGTGGACAAATACGGCGGCGGGGTCGCGTACACGGACGCCGCGCAGCGGATCCACCTGCTGCCGCTGGCCGACCTCAGCCGGCAGCCGCTGAACCTGCTCCGGTCCTTCACGGACGGCGCGAACCTCGACGGCACGGCCGTCCTGCCGTTCTCCGGGCAGTGGGACTACTCCCGGCCCGTCGGCGCGTGGACGCTGGCCGTCAAGAATGCCGCCGGGCAGGTCGTGGCCACCCGTTCGGGCACGTCCAGCTCCGGCAACACCGGCACCAGCGTCAGCGCGTCCTGGGACCTGACCACCTCGGCGGGCCACTACGCCGCCGCCGGCACCTACACCTGGAGCCTCACCGCCCACCCGCGCGACGGCCAGGGCGCCGCGCTGACCACGTCGGGTAGCGTGCTGCTGGGCGGCGGTCCGGCGGCGCACGACTACACCGGGGACAAGCGCGGCGACGTCCTCGGCGTCACCGGCGCGGGCCGGTTCGACGTCCGCCCCGGCACCTCGACGGGCGGTGTCACCACCGGCGCGACCGGGACCGGCTGGGGGGCGGCCACCACCTTCGTCCCCTACGGCGACCTCAACGGCGACCGCACCGACGACCTGCTCACCCGGGACTTCAGCGGGCGCCTGTGGCTCTACCCCGGCCACGGCAAGTCCTTCGCCGCCGGCGACCCGCATGTCCAGGTCGGCGTCGGCTTCACGGGCTACGACGCGCTCTTCTCCGCAGGCGACCTGACCGGCGACGGCCGGCCCGACCTGCTGGCCCGCACCCCGTCGGGCGCGCTCTTCCGCTACGCCGACAACGACGCGGGCGGCTTCACCGCGCCGGTGAAGATCGGCACCGGCTGGAACGCCTACAACCTCCTCACCGGCTCCTCCGGCCAGCTCTACGCCCGCGACTCGACCGGCACCCTGTGGCGCTTCACCATCCGCGCCAACGGCACCTTCGCCCCCCGGGTCCGCGTCGGCACCGGCTGGACCACCTACAACGCCGTCGTCTCCCCGGGCGACCTCACGACGGACGGCCGCCCCGACCTGGTCGCCCGCGACTCCACCGGCACCCTGTGGCGCTACGCCCCGAAGCCCGACGGCACGTTCGCACCGCGGGTGAAGCTGGGGGCGGGGTGGCAGCAGTACCGCGTTCTCCTCTGAGCGGGGGCGGGGCCCGAGGCCGGCGGGGAGGCGGGGGGCTGGGCGTGGCCCGAGGTTGGGGGCTGGGCGGGGCCCGAGGCCGGCGGGGAGGCGGGGGGCTGGGCGTGGCCCGAGGCCGGCGGCGAGGCTGGGGTTTGGGCGTGGCCCAGGGCCGGGGGCTGGCGGCTGACGCCACTTCACCCGGGGGTCCGCCAGAGCAGGCCCCGAGCAGACCCCGGGCGGGCGGATCAGGGGCGGATCGAGGGCTGCCCAGCGGGCCGTCCCGACCGCCCCACCCACCTCCCCTCCGCCCGCCCGACCCCCCTGCTCCGCCCGGACCTCTACCGCACACCCCGCCACCCCCGATTCGACTCGGACCCACCCCCGGGTCCCGGCTATGCTGCGGTGTGCGGGCCGTTAGCTCAATTGGCAGAGCAGTGGACTTTTAATCCATTGGTTGTGGGTTCGAGTCCCACACGGCCTACCGGGTCGATCCCTCTCCGGGGTCACTGACCTGCGGTTACGGTGCCCCGGTCGTCGAGAGACGGCCGGGGCACAGCCGTGCCGGGGGGCGTGCGTGAGCGATGCGTGAGCGGGCGGGCGCCTACTCGGTTAGGCGCGAGCCTCCGCCGGATGTGTGGATGATCAGCCTTCGACCTGACGCCGGTAGTTGGCTACGGTGCTATGGGCTCTGCCACGGCGGGAGCAGCTGCATAGTTGTCGTGTGACCGTCGAGATTGTGAGCTTGGCCGAAGCCCACGCAGCTGGCTTATGTGCCCTCGCCCGCGCTGAGAGCGCGTTTGAGATCGGCTCAGAGAGCTTGTCGTAGGGGTTTGGGGCCGGTCGGGTGGCGGGTCGGCCTCGGGTGAGTCGGCGGAGTATTACGTCGGTCATGGCCCACCGGATCATGGTTTCTGCGTGGGCGGGCTTGTGTTCGTAGTCGCTGGCGAGGCGGCGGCGCATCGTGTTCCAGGCGAATATCCGACCGCCCAGCGTTTGGGCTGGACCTGGAAGCCGCGCTGGCCGGGCTGTTTACGGACGATGTCCACCTCGCGGCGCAGGGTGTCGGCGGCCCACTGGACGAGGCGGCCGGCGAAGCCCTGGTCCGCCCAGAACCTCAGCACGGTTGGATGGTCCAGGCGAGTCCACAGCAGTGGCCGCTTGGCGCCGTCGTGCTCCTGGACACTGGCCGCCACAACATGGACGGCCAGGAGCAGGCCGAGGGTGTCGGTGCCGATGAACCGCTTGCGCCCCTTGGTCTCCTTACCCGCGTCGAACCCGCTGGTTGAGGCGGGGACGCTGTCTGCGGCCCTCACCGACTGGGAGTCGATCAGCGCCGCGGTTGGCTCGGGGCTGCGGCCCTCGGCCCGGCGGACCTTGACGCGCAGCGCGTCGCGGACCCTGCTCACTGTGCCCTCGTCGTGCCACCAGGTGAAGTACCAGTAGACCGTCGGCCACGGCGGGAAGTCATTGGGGAGGTAGCGCTACTGGCAGCCGGTCCTGGCCACGTACAAGATCGCGTCCACGATCTGCCGACGCGGGTGCTTCTCCCGCCGCCCACCCCTGACACCCGTCCTCGGCGCCCGTAGCAACGGCTCGACGAGCAACCACCGTTCATCGGTCAGATCGGACGGATAACCTTGCCTCGCGCCACTCACGCCCACCCCAACGAGCCCCCGAACAGCCGACACGCCAGATCTCAAACGCGCTCTGAGGGATGCGCGCCAACGGCATCCCCTGGTTGTGCCCGGCGCTATCGTTGAGGCGCTTGGCTCAAAGGGTGCCAATCGTGATGCTGTCATGCAGTGAAGGGGGACGGTCTCATGAGTCCTCGGCCAGGAGGCGAGGCCGACAAATTCGGTAACCGCTACGAAGGCGCCTGGACGATTCGACACGTTCTTTACGTGCTTCTTGGTACAGGCAACTCGCTAACGGTTGAGGGCGTTGGTGATCTGAGCCAGGGAGTCGAGTTCACTTATCTCTGCGGCAATACCGTAGAGGTGCACCAACTAAAACGACAGAACGGCAGTGCAAACACCTGGACGGTCAAGTCGCTTCAAAGCAAAGGGATTTGGGAGAACGTTCGCTCGCACGTAGAAGATGGACGTCATTTTTATTTTGTTTCCATGTTGCCCGCCAGCTCCCTCCAAGAGCTTGCTGATCGCGCAAGGCGTTCAGGGAGCCACGAGGATTTCATTAACAATTGGCTAACACAGGGACTCAGGGATCCTTTCGATGATCTTTCCTCTTCCGACATCTTTGGGTCGGCGGAGAAATCCTGGGAAATCTTGCAAGGCTTCTGGATCTCTTGGCCAGATGAGCAAGACATCGTAAATATGAACGGAGCGCTGGGGGAGCTGCTCTTGGAGGGTGCGGCCGGAAGTCTAGCGGCAGTTGGCTTGGGTGACTTGGTTCAAAATAACCTCGGTGTCACACTTGATGCCGCAGCAATTGAGTCTCGCCTGGGAACCTATGGGTTGAGTCGGGCCCATCTTCTTAACACGAGTGGCGTTGCCGCTCAGGTTAGCTCGGTTTCTAAGGGGTGGGGTTCGAGTATTGAGCGGGAACTCCTCCGGCCGACTATTGAACGCTCTGAGACGGACCGACTAGTAGAGCTGGTCAACGGGTCGGACAAGCTTCTCCTACTGATGGGCCATGGCGGCGGCGGAAAGAGTGCCACGCTTCATCAGGTCTACGAATCTCTTGATGCGGATTCGGTGCCGCTTCTAGCTTTCCGGCTTGACCGCCTTGAACCCTTCTCTTCTACGACCGAGCTCGGGGAAAGGATTGGCCTCGGTGTTTCGCCTGTTACCGCGCTCGCTGCGGTTGCTGGGGAGCGGCCCAGTGTCCTGATCGTGGACCAGCTGGACGCGGTGAGTCTGGCTTCAGGAAGAATGCCGAGGAACTTTGACGCCGTTGCGAGCTTGGTGCGCGAAGCGTCAGCATTTCCCGCAATGACGATCATTCTCGCTTGCCGGAAATTTGATGTCGAGAATGACTACCGGATCCGCGAACTCGTCGATTCTCAGAATTGTGCGCATGTAGAGGTTGGGGATCTCTCAGACGAGCAAGTCGTAGAGTCGGTTCGTGCAATAGGGCTGGATGCGAACGCTCTAACTGACCATCAAAAGAAACTCCTGCGCTCTCCGCTGAATCTTGTACTGTTGAAGAGTATCGCCGGCGACGAAGCCGCAATGGCGTTTCAAACCACGAAAAATCTCTTCGATTCCTTTTGGCAGCGCAAGCTTACCGACTGCCGCCAGAGGCGTGACACAGTTCGCTTCAACAAGGTTGTCTCGACCCTTGCCGAGGCGATCAGTGCGAGACAGCGGCTCTCCGTCCCGATTACTGCTCTTGACGCCGATGATCTGGGCGATGATGCGGGAGTCCTTGTTTCGGAGCATGTTCTGGTTCGTGATGGTCAGCAAATTGCCTTCTTCCATGAGGCTTTCTTCGACTACGCCTTTGCCCGCGGTTGGATCGAGCGCGGAGAGACACTCGTAACGTTCTTGCTGGGGGGAGAACAAGAACTTTTTCGACGGGCGCAAGTTCGGCAGATCATAAACCATCTGCGAGAGCTTGAGCCAGAGCGCTTCACGATCGAGACGGAGGCCCTACTCACCAGTTCTGGCATTCGGTTTCACATCAAGGATGTAGCTCTCAAAATTATTGGTTCCTTGTCGAAGTCATCGGCCCGTGAATGGCAGATGGTGGAAAGTATTCAGGAAGCGGATCCGGTTTTTAGCGAGCACTTGTGGCGCTCTCTCCAAACCGCAGAATGGTTTGAGCGCCTTGATGCTGAAGGCGTAATCGAAGAGTGGCTGGCTGGGCCTGACGAAGCAGACCAAGGGCGAGCCATCGACATTATGGTTGGCGCCGCGAAGACCAACCCCGATCGTCTAGCAGCGATCCTTGAGGCACATAAAGCTGCGCCCGAGCATCCGCAGCGTCTTCTTTGGGTGACGCGATTCTCTGACCTCTACCGTACTCGCCCGCTATTTGAACTGCTTCTCGATGCAGTGAGGAGCGGTCACTATGCAGCAAGGACGGATGAGCTGTGGCTATCAGCTCACGACCTCGGCAAGTATGAGCCAGAGTGGGCAGTGGAGTTGTTGGCCACTCACCTTGTCGATCGACCTGACGCAATGGCTGTGGACGACAATGGAAAGGTCGAGGCACTCCTTGACCGGGATTACTCCGTAATTCAACTGGTGCAGCTCGCGGCAGTCGGAGCGCCCGATCTTTTCTGTGAACACCTAGTCCCGTACATGCTGCAAGTGATGGCTGCGACGGCCTATGAAGGCGGCGAGGACCGTTCTCCTAGAGATCGACACTTCTCTCATAGGCACCCACGGACTAACGTTCATGAGCTTGAAGACGCACTTCTCGCTGGAGCTGCTACGGCGCTTCGTGGATTGGCTGAAAAGGACGCCGAGTCGGCTCGCCCTGTTCTCGAAAGCCTCGCATCTGACCCTCACGACACTGCACAGTGGCTCCTCTACGAAGCATTGCGCGTGGCGGGCAGCCATCACGCGGAGTGGGCAGCCGAGCTTCTACTTCAGGGAACCCGCCGATTCATTAGTGGCTACTATGCGGAAAACGCTGTATGGAAAACGCGGGAACTGATCCAGAGCACGAGTCAGTTCATGTTTGATGAGACATTTTCCAGACTTGAAGCTGCGATTCTCGAAGTTCGTTTTCCGTGGGAGTCTAAGCCGACGGGCTGGTATCCGTTCAACCTGCTTTCAGCGATGCAGGAAGATCGGCTGTCTGAGCAAGGGCGCCGTCGACTCGGCGAACTGCGCAGGAAGTTTGATTCCGACCAGCCGGCAGAGCCGCAAGGAATAATGAGCGGCGTTATCGGCGCTCCAATTAATCAGGCTGCCGCTGAGCACATGAACGATGAGCAGTGGTTGGGTGCCATCGCAAGACACAATTCAGAAAGAACCAACTGGCAGACTCACACCGGCGGTGCTTACGAGCAGTCGCACGTCCTACAGGAACAAACGAAGAGCGACCCTGAGAGGTTCTCTCGGCTGGCTCTTCGATTTGATGAAAGTGTCCACCCTGCTTACTGTGATGCAATCCTTATGGGACTAGGAAATGCCGAAGCCCTTGCCGACCCTGCGTCGGGTTTTGACGCCGTCCGGCACATTGCTTCCCTCGGACACGAGGCAAACAATCTGTGGCTGGGATCTGCCATCAGGAATTACCTCAAAGTAGTTCCCCTCGATATTGTTCAACTAATCGTCGCCCGTGCGACTAGCGCTAGTGATCCAGCTGATGGCAGCTTGACTGTCCAAACTGCTAATCAAGATCACATGCAGGGGCAAGATCTGTACGTGTCCGGGATTAACTCTTCACGGGGAAGTGCGGCAGAGATTTTGGGCGACCTTCTCATCTATGATGCGGATGGCTCTCGAACGGCACTCGTCCTTCCCGCTCTCGACACAATGGCAGGGGATCCTGCCATCACGGTGCGTTCTTGCGTTGCGCATGTGATTCACGCCTCCATGCGACACGCTCGTCCTGAAGCATTGCAGGCTTTCGCTCAGTTGATCAACATAGGCGATGAACTTCTTGCCACCCATGGCCTAGTCCGGCTTATGGCTCACATTGGGTTTGAGGACCCTGACGTAGTGAGACCAGTGATTGCACGTATGCTTCAATCGGACGTCTACGAGACGCGACAGTGTGGCGGGCAATTGGCTGCCCTGGCTGCGATGCAATGGAGCTTGTCGGAGCTGTTGGATCCAGTGCTCTCGGGCGCAGACGTAGCAAGTCGCATTGGAGCTGCCGGGGCTTGTGCTCACGGACTGTCTAAAGCAACCGATACTGTCATCATTCGGCGAGCCTTCGGCCAATTCATTGATGACCCAGAGGACGAGGTACGCAAGGCAATTGCCGAGTTTGCTTCAGTTGTGCGAGGTGAGCGTCTCCGTCCTTTTCGGGATCCTCTCAAGCGGCTAATGGAGTCCGCATCTTTCGAGGAGGCTCTGCCACAACTGCTAATCACTCTTGATTATGCCCCTGATCGTGTCGACGACTTGGCGTTGGAGTGCGCGCGCCGATTCGTTGAGATCCATGGAGGGGAATCTGGAGACATTCGGGCCCGCGCAGCAGCAGACGCACGGCATGTTGGTGAGCTGCTGGTTCGGGCCTATGCGCAAGCTACATCGAGCACAAGCCGTGGGCAGGTTCTTGATTTGTTGGATCAACTTCTACTTATCGACGCCTTTGGCGTGGCGGACCTGGTAGAAAGATCTGAGCGCTAGAGATCAGATACAAGCACATACTCCTCCCGGCTGAGGAAGTGCCCGTACCTTCAAAGAGTGCGCCGTATCCATATCCGGTGGCGGGCCGGTGTTGACCGGTTTACAGAGACCGCGGCTCAACCTCACGTCCGAGCTGCCACCGGTAGCGCTGGACCCGTACGAACTCCGTTCCTGCTTCCAGCGCGCACCGCACGTCCCTGATGCTGGCGTTCGGGGCCTCCGGGAACCGTTCCTGGATCAGGTTGTGTACCTCGGCGGCGAGTAGCGGCTCACTCTGTCGCGCCAAGACGATTGCGATTCTCTGACGAAGTGTCGGCTGCGACGGGGCAGCGAGGACGACTTTGCGCAGTTGCTCGACTCCTTGCCGTTCCTTCGTCATGGCCCCTGCGAACTCGTAGCTGACTCCCTCGAAGATCTTGTTCGCGACCTCGGCAGCGGCCTTGCGCCGTTCTGGCTTCTGAAGCAGCAGCGCGCCAGCGCCAAGGACCAGGCCACCGAGAATCCATGGGGATACGTTGACCTTCCGTCCAGCGAAGGAGAGCAGGCCGGCGACTCCTCGGAGCGGAAGAGCAGCAGCGTTCATCAGAGTGACCTGGCCCTGGTGGCCGTCGGTGAAATCGACGGCTGCCTTGGCCATGTCGAGCCACCGCCTCGGGGCGAACCCCGGGCGCTTCAAGTGGATGTCATCCGAGAACACGACGCAAGGCGTGATGAGCTTGGCCAACCTGCCTGTTGGCACATCGTCTGGGTCGGTAATAGCGAGCACTTGCGAGTCAGGCGCGTCGGTCTCCGACACCGTGACGAACCGCAGCACAGGAAGATACTCAGCTTCAAAGTAGGCCCGGAGCGTAGCCAGTGGAACCGGACTCGACTTCGCGATCGTCGGCAAGTGCTCGTACATCTCATCCAGGACGTGATCTGCCGCGTAAAGCACGATGTCGCCGCAGTCGCTCATGAGGAGTAAACGAGAGCGCCGCCCCTGCGCCGCGTTTCGGCAGTCGTTGTCGACGCTCGATAGCAGAACGTTGGTGTCCACGATGGCGGCCAGATGCGGTGCACTTGAGCTGTAGGGGTCAAGGGACCTGGGTCTTGCGAGCGGCGCAAGCTGATCGTCCATCATGGATCAACTGTAGTCATGGAGGGTCGCAAGCTCCAAGGCATTACGGCGGCCGGGATACTGGAGAACAAGGTCGCGCAACTGAACTGCCCTCTGACCGTGCAGCTTACCGCACAGCGGTTCGGCATCAAGTCTCCGAAGAACGTGGCGGCCTTCGAAACCCTCGTCACGGCTCTGGTGGAAGCCGAAAAACGACACCGCTGACCTGGTGCGATGAACGCCGCCGCCCCTGAAGTGCTCGACTCCCCAGGGCGGGCACTTCTTGGCATGAACGGCCAGGCAGCGGGGTGGTTACCCCGTCATTTTTCCCGCTCCTGCGTATCCCTCATCCGCGCTCCGGCCCGTTTCAAAGCTTTCCACACCTTGCTGCCACTGACACCCAGCTTTTCCGCGATCTCGTATGTGCTCAGCCCTCGTTCGTAGAGCTCTTTGGCCTGTTCCACCCTCGTCGGCGTCATCTTGGTCATTGGCCGCTTCGCAACACCTTTGCACGTTCCAAGTGCCGATCCACCGTCTGCCGATGCGCGCCGTACCGCCGAGCCAGTTCGTTCACCCCAGCCCCGCGCCGGTACTCCTCGGCAATCTCCGCCACCTCGTCGGCCGACAACATCCGGCACTCACGGACTTCCGTCGCAGCTGCTGGATCGACCGGCACCGGCTCTACCTGCGACAACACCGCCCCGCTGGCATCTTCCAAAGCTTTGAACAACCGCACCAAGGGCTTGCTCGGGTTCGAAAGCGAGTCGCGAAGGCGCACCGACATGCTTGGTGCCCTGCTTCGAACGGTCATTAGACGAACGACGTAGGCGAAACCGAACGTTCATGATTGTCGGGACCGACGTGTGGCGGCAGTCGTCGGTTTGGCACCTCCCGGTTGCGCACGCGGGACCAGTTGCGCGGCCCTCTCCGCGACCTCCCGGTCCAGTTCCGGCAGGAGGCTCGTGTAGGTGTCCGATGTCAGCGCGATCGTGGAGTGGCGGAGGACCTCCTTCACTGTGTGGATATCGCCGCCGCCCGCGTGGGTGAGGGTCGCGGCGACGTGGCGGAGGTCGCGGAAGGTGATCGGGGGGAGGTCGGTCGTCGCGTAGATGCGGCGGAAGGTCTCCGAGACCATCTCCGGGTGGAGCCAGGAGCCATCCTCGTGGGTGAAGACCTTGTCGGTGTCGTTCCAGGCGGCGCCCCACTTCTTGTGGTCCTTCTTCTGGCGCTTCCGGCGGGCGCGGAGGGCGGCGATCGTCAGGCTGTCGAGAGCAATGGTGTTGGCGCTGCCGTCCGTCTTCGGCTCGGCCTCGTACGGATCCCATCCGTCGACCACGATCTCCTTGGCCGGGGTGATCAGGCCGGCCTTGAGGTCGACGTTGCTCCAGTCCTGGCCGACTGCTTCCCCGCGACGCAAGCCGCGGAAGCCGACGAGGTGGAAGAGGGCGTACAGCCGGTCGTCTTGAGCGGCGTCGAGGAAGACGCCGAACTGCTGCGGTGTCCAGACCATGACCGGGCCGGGTATCTCGCCGGTCTGCCGCCACCGCCGGACGCGTTCGTCCGTCCACAACAGCGGCTTCGGCCGTCGCCCAGAGGCGAGTTCGACGTGAGAGGCCGGGTTGAAGGTGATGAGCTGCTGCGCGATGGCGGAGTTGAGCGCGGCGCGCAGGGTGCGGCGTATCGCTTGCTGGGTGGACGGACCGGTCACCTTGCGGAAGGGCGACATCTCGGCGAGCTTGGCCCGCTGCTGCGCCAGCCGCGCCCGTTCGGCGGCAACCGGGCGCCCCGGCGTACTCGGCTTGCAGCGGGCGATCTGTGCCCGACGGGCTTCATTCTCGGCCGCGATGACCTCGTTGGCATCGGCGATACCGTCGAACATCTCCACGAGGTGGCCGACGTTCAGGCGGTCGAGCCGTACGTTCCCGATACGGGGCTTGAGGTGGACGGTGATGTGCGAGGCGTAGCCGTTGAGCGTCGTCTTGCGACGCTTCTTGGACGCGAACCAGAGGTCCAGCCACTCGCCGACCGTCGTGCCGCCGCGTAGGTCGAGCCCGGACCGGAGGCGTCGGCGGATCTCCTCGGCGTTGGGCAGCGGGGCCTTCTCCTCCACCAGGCGCTCCAGCAGGGCCGCGACACGTTCGACGCTTCCCGGGTCATCGGTGTCGGCGAGGCCGAGGAGGGTGCGGACGTGGTCGAGGTCGGCCTGGGCGGCCTTGAGGCTGTCGTAGCCGGCCCGGCTGAAGGAGCGGCGCGTGCCGTCCTCACGTGGCGGGAGTTCCTGGCGTACGGAGTAGGACCCGTGCTTGCGGTTCGCGAGCTTCGGGCAGCTACTACCCAGCGGTCGGCCGGTTTCGGCGTCACGGCAGTAGCAGCGGCGGTGAGTCGAGCCCTTCATGGTGCTTCTCCCAGCAGGTTCAGAAACCGTCTGCCGGGGCGTCCTTCCAGACGATCTTGCCCTCGGCATCCATTGACCAGGTCCGTTGCGGTGCGGCTCTGCGCTCGCGCAGTTGGGGGCTGGGGCCGTCGTAGTCGTACGACTCGCCGGTGAACCACTGGAGTGCCGCGAAGGTGTCGGTCGGTTCCTCATCGGGGAGCGCCTGCACGCGGTCCACGAGGCCCACGGGGTAGATCAGGCAGATCGGCGCCACGTGCAGGGCCTTGGCGAGCACCATGACCTCGACCAGGGGCAGTTGGGAACGTCGGCCGGACTCCATGTTGGCGATGACGGCGCGGGGGATGGCGTATCCGAGGTCGGTGCAGGCGCGGGCCAGGTCTTCACCGCTCATGCCCAGTTCCCTGCGGCGCCGGCGGACCTCGGCCGCCACCGTCGCCATGACCTGGTCGGCCCACTCGGGGGCGTTGTCCTCATTCCGCCCAGCATCAGCACCACGTTGTGTCATGGCGACACAGTAGCTTGGTGCACCCTCCTGACCTGGGCTTGGAGCCGGATGCGAGACCGCGTTCGCCGAGAGCTGTATGTGTGAGGGGCAGGTATGGGTGAGAGCGGTACGACCCGGCCGGTGTTCAAGGGGATGACCCGGGACGAAGTGCTGTCGCTGCCGGCGGCGGTGGACCTGGAGACGGCGAACCGGGCACTGGGGCTGGGGCGAAGCAAGGGCTACGAGTTGCCAAGCGCGGCCAGTACCCGTGCCGCGTTCTGCGGTTGGGCAATTCGTACCGGGTGGTGACGGCCGAGTTGCAGGCCCTGCTCGGGCTCGCGGCGTTATGTGCGTGGTCCCGGTACGCGCGCACGTTGGGGGCCGCCCAAGATCCCGTGGACTGCGGCAGGCGTTCGTCGTACTGTCCGTGGTCGCTCGCGCGGCGCCAACCGCCGAGAACGAACGAGCCCCCGACGCGCCAACGCCGGAGGCGCGCAACTCCCCTGTACGCCAGGAACGATCAATCGAGGTGGGGTAGGCCGGCCAGCCTGCATCCACCGGTCGAGGAGCTACACATGCAGCCTATGACAGACGCTGTCCGGGACGCATCCCCTGCGGCGTCCTGGCCGCCGGTCACCGTACCCGGTCAGCCGGACCGCACGACGCGGCAGCCGCTCGTGGAACTGACCGCCGAGCCGAAGCCGTCCGCCGCCCGGTCGGCTGTGGTGACCGGGCCTCTTCCGGTCACTGACCGGCTGACCGGAACAGCCGGTCGCCTGACCGCGGTTACTGACCGGGAGCCGGTCACCGCGGTCGGTCAGCCGACGGGTCCGGTGGATCCACCGCAGCGGAGTGCGCTGTCGGAGGGCGCTGACCTGCTGACCGAGCTGCGGTCAGCGGTTGCCCGGTACGTGGTCATGCCGAGCGCTGAGGCTCTCGACGCGGTCACCTTGTGGATAGCGGCCACCCACCTCCAGCCCGCGTGGCAGCACGCACCGCGTCTGGCGGTGGTCGGCCCGGCGAAGCGATGCGGGAAATCCCGGCTGCTGGACGTGCTGCACGACACCGTCCACGACCCGTTCAGCACGGTGAACTCGACCCCGGCGGCCATCTTCCGGTCGATCACCGAGCAGCCCCCGACCCTGCTGGTGGACGAGGCCGACACCATCTTCGGCAGCGTGAAGGTCGCCGAGAAGAACGAGGAGATGCGCGGGCTCCTCAACTCCGGCCACCAGCGCAACCGCCCCACCACCCGGGTCGTCGGACCGGAGCACAAGCCCACCAAGTTCCGCACCTTCGCCATGGCGGCGCTGGCCGGGATCGGCGACCTGCCGGACACGATCATGGACCGTGCGGTCGTGGTCCGGATGCGCAGGCGCGCGCCAGGGGAGAAGGTACTGCCTTTCCGCTCCCGCCGTGACACCCCGCAACTCCACGATCTGCGGGACCGGTTGGCGGGATGGCTGGTGCCGCTGACCGACACGGCGGCGGCGATGGAGCCGGTGATGCCCGTGGAGGACCGGGCGGCGGACACCTGGGAGCCGCTGGTGGCAGTTGCCGACCTCGCCGGAAGCGGGTGGCCGCAGCGCGCCCGGCAGGCGTGCCGCCTGCTGACGGCTCACGAAGAAGGCAACGATCAGGAAGCGGCGTTGGCGATCCGCATCCTGGCCGACATTCGCGCGGTGTTCGCCGCGTGCGGCGACCCGGCGCTGCTGTCGACCGAGCAGCTGCTTGCAGCGCTGCACGCCAACAGCGAAGCTCCTTGGCGCGAGCACGGGTCTCACGGTCTGACCGCTCGGGGCCTGCAACTGCTGCTGAAGGACTTTGGAATCGGCGCCGCCAACCGCCGCTTCCCCGACCGCAGCCAGCGCCGAGGCTTCGCCCGCCACCAGTTCGCCGACGCCTGGGCTCGCTACTGCCCCCGGCTGGAGGCGGCCTCGGGTGGCGAGGGCTGACCCGCATCCACCCGCCCCACCCGTCCCCGTGCAGGTCAGCACGGGGACGGGTTGTTTCCCCGCAACGGGTCGACCCGCATCAAGATTCCACCCGTACCTCCGCTGACCAGGGACGCAACGGGTGGGACAGGTCGCATACCGTCTCCGGCGAGAAGGGACCAGGGGCGCGGATCGGATTACGAGAAGCGCCGGGCACGGCAGCGCTAGGCGATCTACGGCGCAGCAAGTTGTGGGGTAATGAGTCCTTACCCACGGCGCAGCAAGTTTGGGGTAATGAGTCCTTACCCACGACGCAGCAAGTTGTCGCATCGGACGGTCCTACCGCCCGTCTTGCGCACGTGTCCTCGCCGGGGGACGAGGACACGAGTACCCGAGCGAGGGCGCCTGGGTCTCGGGGAAGGAGGCGCGGCGCGGCCGTAGAGCAGCCGTTCGGCGTGCGATGCCGATGCTCCCCACTCCGGTACCGGGCTTTCGCCGCGGCCGTCCTCGGCTACGGGTTCGCGCTGAGGGCGCGTGCCAGCGTCGTCGCCCGCTCCGCCATCGCCCTCTTACACGGGGTGTGGTCCTGTTGATCTCCCGCCACAGGGACGCCGTCGCCGTGCCGAACGCCGCGAGTGCTTCGGGCGCTGCACCGCGCCAAGACGGGAAGCGGCCGGCGTATTCGATCGCGGACTTGACCGGGTGTCCGGCGTCCACGAGACGCAACGCCAGCGCGCCCGGGTCGATCCAGGCGGCGCCGCGCGTCGGCCATGCCCAGTCGATGAGCCGTGCCCGACCTTCGGCGATCAGGACGTTGTCCGGGGCGAAGTCCGTGTGCAGCAGCGCCTCACCGTCGAAGTGTTGCAACGTGCCAGGTGGCGCGTACTCCGCCCAACGGTCCACGGCCCGCTTGATGTCGACGTCGGCCGGTGCCGTGATCCCTTGCAGCTCGGCGAGCGCTGCTTCCACGAGCGGCAGGTCCGGGGAGCCGGGGGTGTAGTCGGCGTGGCGGCCGTCGATCACCTCGTAGCCGAGGAGGCTCCAGCCGCCGAGTTCCAGATGCCAGTACAGGCGCGGGCAGGATGAGGGCAGGTGCGCGGCTACCGCCGCCTCACGGCGCTGCGCACCCACCTGGGGATGGTCGGCCGGGATGCCCTTCACGAAGACCGGACCGCTGTCCGTGTCGAGCACGGAGGCGATGCCGGAGTTCATGCCGCCGGGCGCGGTCATCGCCTGGTGCACAGTGCCGGTCTTGTCGGCGACGGCCTGGCGGACCTCGGCGGGAAGCTGCTCGAAGGGGATACGGGACATGGACACGACGCGCGGTTCCTTGGCTGCTGGGGAATGGGGGGCCGCCCCGGCCAGAGTACGACCGGGGCGGCACTGAGTGCGCCCGCTGGAATCAGTACGGCTGGTCGTCGCCCGCCGAGTAGGAGCACTCAGCGGCCTCGGCCAGGTCGGTGATGATCTTGATGTCGATGATCGCGAGTCAACTGGCCTCGCCCCGTCGTCGTGCTATCGAGGCAGGGCGAGCGTGGTTTGGCCGGAGAGGAGGAGGGCCAACGGACCAGCGGGCAGGAGGAAGCGGCCCAGGGTCACGGCCTCAAGGGCTTCGCCCATCGGCCACCAGGCGAGTTTGAAGTCCTGTTCGGTGGGGGTGAGTTCCTGGGGTCCGCAGGTGAGGTCGCGGGCTTCGTAGAGGTGGACGCGGGCGGTTGAGGCGAGTGTGAGGGCGTACGAGCCGAGCGATCGCCACGTTGTCGCGGTGATGCCCGCTTCTTCGCGCAGCTCGCGGCGTGCGCACTCCTCGTCGGTTTCGCCGGGTTCTTTGCGGCCGCCGGGGAGAAAGAGGTAGTCGCCTCCGTGGTCGGGGAAGCAGGCGCTGAGGAGGGCTACGAGGCCGTCGGCGTCTCGGGCCACGACGACGGATGCGTCGCGGGTGGGACCGCGGTCGAGTGGGGCGTCGGTCATACCCCGCGAGGTTAGCGGGCGTCAGCGGATCATCGCGGCGTACGGCACGTTCATGACGACGGGGTGGGCGATTCCTCGGCCGTGGTAGCCGTCTTCGCCGTAGGCGTCGCCGTGGTCGGCGCACAGGATGATCAGCCAGCGGTGTTGGGTGGTGAGGGTGGTGATCAGGCGGGCGAGGTGGGTGTCGGCGTAGGCGAGGGCGGCCTGTTGGGAGGCGCGGCTGTCGTGGCTGTCACCGAGGTAGTGGCCGTGGGGGACGTGGGTGGCCGAGACGTTGACGAACAAGTACAGCGGCTTTCCGTCGTACTGATCGGCGATCTCCACTGCGCGGTCGACCTGGTGGCGGGTGGAGTCGGGTTCGGGGGAGCAGAACTCGGGGCTCCAGTGGTCCTCGTCGAAGAGGTCGGGCAGGACCGAGCCGAGTGGGGTCTCGCGGGAGAAGTAGGTGACGCCGCCGACACAGATGCTGCGGTAGCCGTGCTGGGCGAGTCCGGCCGGCAGGTTGGGTGCGTCGAAGACGAAGGTCTGGGGCGGGACGGTCTTGAACGCGGGCGGTCGGCATTCCCACAGCCGGGGCGGTTGATCGGGCTGCGGGAGCTTGGGCAGGAAACCGGAGAAGAAGGCCATGTGAGCGGGGAGAGTGAAGGTGCCGGGGGTCTGGCGTCGTTCCCAGCCTCCGTCTGGGAGGAGCGTGGCGAGGTGCGGGGTCAGTCCGGTGTCGTAGGCGGTGCGGGCGGTGTCGTAGCGCAGGGAGTCGAGCGTGACGAACAGGATGCTGGTCCGGCTGCGGATGATCTCGGCTGCGTCGATCACTGCGCCGCCTCCGCTGCGGTCGGGGAGTGGTGCGCGATGGCGCCTCGGGCGCTGTCACTGACAGGGATCGGTACGCGGTCCTCGGTGATCATGCGGCGGATGAGGCCGAGTCCGGTGTCCTCCTGGATGAGCAGGCCGTCTGTGCCGTAGAGCCGGATGCGGATGATGTCCGCCCCGTCGGGAGCCGGGGTGGTTGCCAGGTAGGCGCTGGCGAGTGGCTGGTGGCGCTGGGTGTGGGCGAGGAAGGCGCCTTCGTTGATGCCGTTGATGGCGGTGACCTGGCAGGCGTGGTGGTGGGCGTTGACGGCGCCGTTGCACAGGCGGCGGAAGAACTCGGCCGTGACCGGCCCGCCGTCACCGCCGACGGCCAGGCGCGTCGCGGAGGTGAGGGCGACGAAGCAGGCGCCGAGCCACCAGGCCACGCCCTCATGGATCTCGCCGGGGAAGCGGCCGACGGCGCCGCCGTCGCGGATAACGGCTTCGGTGTCGATGGGGTTAAGCACCGTGCGCCTCCAGGTGGGCGGTGATCCGGTCGGCCAGGTCGTCCGGGGACTTGTCGGTGGTGTCGAGGGCGACGGCCGTGGGGTCGGCGGCCTGGACTGCCCGGAAGTCGGCCAGCAGGCGCGCCAGCCGACCGGGTACGGCGAAGAGGTCGAGGTCGTCCTGCTTGACGTCGTTCTTGACGGCGAGGCGTTCTCGCAGAGCCGCCTCGGAACAGCCCAGGTAGAAGGTGCGGGTGGGTGTCTCCAGGTAGGGCCGGAAGGGCTGGAGGAGCTGGGCGACTTCCTCGACGGCGATCTTGTGGACGGCGGCGTGGCAGGCGACCACGGAGGAGGCGTAGCGGTCGGCGACGACGGGACCGACCATGCGGGCCAGGCGTATCGAGTCGGCGGCGTGCAGCAGCCCGGACAGGTAGAAGGCGAACTGCGGAAGCGCGTGAAGCCTCCTGTTCACCAGGGTGGCCCAGTCGGTGTGGGGGGCGGGGAGGGTGTGCAGCGAGGTGGCGCCCAGCCGCCTGGTGAGGGCCTGGGCAAGCGTGGACTTCCCTATGCCGGAGACGCCTTCGAGCACGATGAACGGATGCGGTGGCCCGTCGAAGGAGACCGGACGGTACGGGGCGGGCAGACTCACAGGGTTCCCTCCGTGAAGGCCGCCACGCGGCCGGCGACTGCCTGGGCGAGCCGGGCCGGCTCGGCGATCAGGTCCCGCACGTCGAGCCGCAGGTCGTCGCGGAGCAGACAGGGCTGCACACCGCCGCCGTGGTCGATCCGCAGCGCCCAGAAACCCTCGACGCACTTCGCGCGCACAGGGCAGGTGCCGCACTGCCCGACGTGGTGACGGCCGAGGTCACGGTGAATGACGTCGATCTCCACACCGTCGACCCGGAAGACCCGGCGGCCCTGGCCGACGCCGGTGACCTCGATGCGCTCGTCATCTGTGAGGGTCCGCAGGTGCGCGATGATGGCGTCGGCCGGCACGGCGGAAGCGGCGCGGCTCTCGTTGAAGTCCGTGCCGACCAGTTCGATGAACTGCACCGGCAGCCGCCGCTCCAGCGCGTAGTCCAGGATCTGCCGGACCTCATGGGCGTTCTCCCTCTGGAGGAGGGTGTTCAGCTCGACCCGTTCGAAGATCTCCCGGGCGGTCTCGATGCCGTCCAGGACCGTGCCGATCCCGATACGTGTTCCGGCGATGGCCCGCAGGGACTCGTCGGAGAAGTAGTGCAGGGAGACTTTCACCTTGTCCAGGTGCGTCCGGGCCAGCCACAAGCGGTGTGTACGGAGCCGGGTCCCGTTCGTGATCAGCGTGTACGAGGCGTCCGGTCCGGGCTCGGGCAGACCTTCCAGGACCGGCCGGGCGATCGGCGAGGTCAGCGGCTCGCCGCCGGTGAAGTACACCCGCTTCAGGCCGGCGTCCATCAGAGCTTGCATGAGCGCGAGGTAGGCGTCGGCGTTGAGCTGTGCGGGGCGCGGCTGCTGGGAGCGGTCCTGTCGGGTCAGGGGCGGCGGGACATCGCCCTCGTTGTGGCAGAACCAGCAGGCGATGTTGCAGCGCGGGGTGAAGGAGACGCGGAGCTGGCCACGCAACGCGGCGAAGTTGTGCAGCGCGGTCCAGTCGACTTTGTCTGCTGCTAAAGGCGGTTGGGGTTGCATTCCTGCCTCCATGGCGAGAGCGGACGTGGGGGACTTGGTGCGGCGGCCCAATCTGGATGGGCTCACGTCGAGCGGGATGCGCGTATACGGCGGATCAGTGCGGCAGGGCGATGTCAGCGGACAGCAATGCGCTCTGCAGGACGAGCACCCCAGTACCCGTCCACAACCAGCGGTCGTACGGGGTCCAGTCGTCTGCCCTACACGCCGGGACTTCGCCGGGCAGCGGCAGCCTGCCGATGGCCGCACCGGCAGCCAGGAAAGCGCACCCTGCGACCGCTCCGGCCACGGCGCCCGCCATCTGCGCCAGGCCGGGAGAGGCGAAGGTCAAGGTCGCCCAGACCAGGGCGGTGGGAACCAGGGCGGCGAGCGTCCCTACGAGAAGACCGAGTTCGGGGCTCGCGCGGACCGTGCGAATCACACGGTGTTCCTCGTCTCGCACCGGACGCTGTTCGTACGGAGCGCACGTCAGACAGCGGGAATCAACGCCGCACAGCAGACACAGCACCAGAACATCGCCGCAGTCCTCGCACACATCGCCCACGTCCTGCGACACCCTCACCCGGCGACGCACCCAGGAGACTGCCGTTCCAGGCTTCATCGCAGCCCCGCAGAATCGACAGACCATGGGTCGATCAGGTCGAAGGTGTGCATGCCCTGGTGCTCGGTGAACTCACAGCACGCCTCGCCCGTCCGCGCGTCGGCGGCGTTGCAATCCCCGAGAATCATCACATCGGCAGGTCGATGCCCGCGTACCCAACTGGTCCACAGCGAGCCCGTATCGGCGCCGTCTAGCTCCCGCACGAAAGCGAAGTGATCGCCGGTGGTGTGGGCTTCGAGGGAGCACCGTAACTCGCGCTCCACGTCTCCGGATTCGGTATCCGCGCTGTCCTCGTATGACAAGGCCGCTGCGGCGAGTTCGGCCGGCAAGCCCACCCGCTCACCGCAGATCCGGCCTTGACGGTCGGCGAGAACGGCGGGCAGCGAAGTAGGCATCGTCATGCTGGTCTTTCCATGGATGAGGATTCGGTTCGGCCAGGCCTCGTGCACTCGTTGCCACGTGATGCGGTGACTGTCCGATGGGCCGTGCACATGCCGGATGATCGTGTTCATACGCCCGCCACCGCTCGCCGGGCGAAGGCCCTGATGCGAGCCGACTGTGCCGGCCGCTGAGGCGTCGGCTGTGAGTACGACCGTTCGCCTTCGGTGGGTTCTGGCGCCGACTCATCCGTGGCATCCCGGGTGATGAACATCGCCCAGACCGCCTTGCCGACAACGCCATTCGGGTATGCGTAGCCCCACTCCGCGCTCAGTTCGTCAATGAGACGCAGGCCGCGACCGCTTTCCGCGTTCTCGGACGGCTCCCGGAGGACAGGAGGTCGTCGATCCTGGTCGTAAACGAAAATGAGCAGGTGGTCGGGCATGCGCTGCAAGGTGAGCGTGCAACTGCTCGTGCGGGGAAGGCATTCCGAAGGCGCGGTCGTGGATGATGTGCCGGCATGCCGGATGGCGTTGGTGACCAGTTCGGAGACGACGAGCAGCGCGTCATCGGCGATGACGCTGGGAACCGTCCACTCTCGGAAGACATCTCGCGCGTGGAGACGGGCCCAGCGCACGGCAGATGGGCCCGAGGTCAGATCCAATCTGCTGTGCAACGGGTAAGGTCCGACGGCCATGGTCACATCTCCTGTACTTGAGATCCGTCGGCTACGTTCCGGAATCATCGGACGTGCTTTCAACGGTGAGTGACCAGAATGACGCGCTCCGTGAGGTGCTTGGAATGTCGTCCTGCTGCGGTGACCCTGAAGTTTCACCGCAGTTCGGGACTGACCGGACCCCTATGGACCTGGCGGTCGCGGCGACCGGTGCCATGCTGATCGCATGGCCGAACTCAACGGACGTCCCGTGACTCCGGACGAACTCCAGACCCTGGCTCTCACCAACTACGGCTCTTTCACCAGCCTGCGCGTGGACGAAGGCCGTGTGCGGGGTCTATCGCTGCATATGGAGAGGCTCGTTCGGGACAGCCGTGTGCTCTTCGGCGTCGATCTCGACCCGGAGTACATTCGGGGGCTCATCCGCCGGGTCGCGCCGACGTCCGGGTCGACCACGATCCGCGTCACCGTCTTTGATCCGGCGACCGACCTCGGCCACCCCGACCGGGCCGATGACCCGCAGGTCCTCGTCACTCAGCGGCCGGCCGGGGCTCTGCCCCTGCCTCCGTTGGCCGTCCGATCCACCGTGTACCGGCGGGACTTGCCCGAGGTGAAGAGCGTGGCCCTCTTCGGCTCGCTCCGCCACCGCAGAGCGGCGCAGCTCAAGGGTTACGACGACGCCCTCTTCGTGGACGGCCAGGGCGTCATCAGTGAGGGCGGCACCTGGAACATCGGCTTCTTCGACGGTGACCAGGTGATCTGGCCCGACGCCGAGGCGTTGCCCGGGGTCACCATGCTTCTGCTCCAAGACATCCATGAACACCGCGTCGGCAGGGTCACGCTCGCCGACCTGGACGCGATGCAAGCCGCTTTCGCCACCAACGCCGCCATCGGGGTCCGTGCCATCGCGCGCATCGACGGCACCCCATTCGCCGTGGAGCATCAAGTCCTCGATGTCCTGCGCAAGGAGTACACGGCTGTAGCGGGCGAGCCGATCTGAACTGGAAGCCCGCCACGCCACTCGTGGCCAGGGTTGAATGTGACAAGGGCCGGAGGGGACACGTGGCTACCGTAGAGCGCTGGACAGGCAGGGAAGCCAAGGCATTACGCACCGCCAAACGTATGAGCCTGGAAGCGTTTGCCGGTCATCTCGGCATCAGCGAACGCACCCTGTCCACCTGGGAGAGCCGCGGTGAGGACATCACCATCCGCGCGGTCAACCAAGCAGCCCTGGACACCTCCCTGCGTGCATCCGGCCCCGACGTCCACGACCGGTTCGTCCGGCTGACCGACGCCTTTGAGACGGTTCTCCGCGGTCCGGACCGCGCAGCCCCGTACGAGCCTCCTGCCCAACGGCACGCCCGCCACCCGCACGACGGCAAGCAGATGGCACTCGTTGACGCCGGCGTCTTTCTCGGCGGCCCGCACAACAAGCCCACCTGGGTTCCCGCCTTCTACATCGACATCTTCCCGGTCACGAACTCCGACTACGTCCGCTTCGTCGCCGCCACGGGTCACCAGCCCCCCGAGCACTGGCCGAAGAGCAAATGTCCTGACGCTCTCTTCGACCACCCCGTCACTTTCGTCACCTGGCACGACGCAGCGTCGTACGCCTCCTGGGCGGGCAAGGAACTCCCCACCGCCCAGCAGTGGGAGAAGGCGGCTCGCGGAGTCCGAGGAGACGTCTATCCCTGGGGCAACCAGCCCACCCCGGCCAAGTGCAACTCCCGCGAGAGCGGCATCGGCTCCACCAGCCCGGTCGGCCGCTACCACAGCGGTGTCAGCCCCTACGGCGTCTACGACCTGTGCGGCAACACCTGGGAATGGACCAGCACCCGCTCCACCCCAGGCCGCTACGAACTGAAGGCCGGCGCCTTCACCAGCCCCTTCGCCCGCGCTACACCCTCGTCGTTCAACGACGCGGCCTCGACAATGCTCGACGACGACACGGGCTTCCGCTGCTGTACACCAGAGACCTCAATGCCAGAACTCCCCAAGCTCAGCCGGGTCGTTGACACTGGTCAATGACGGTACTCCTGGAGATCACGTCGTCGTCCGATCGGTTGGCGGCCCGTTCAGACCCGAGGTTGAGTGGGCCGTTTGCGTGAGCGATGCGTGAGCGGACGTGCTGGCATCCCGCGTCTCCGGCCGGACCCGGTGGCAACCCGCTGCCTTCTGACCTGCGGGTTCCGGACGGCCGCCTACCGCTCACCACCCCCCGGCACGCCCTGGCCAGGACTTTTAATCCATTGGTTGTGGGTTCGAGTCCCACACGGCCTACGGGGTCGATCCCTCTCCGGGGTCACTGGCCTGCGGGTTCCGGTGCCCCGGTCGCTTTCGAGCGGCCGGGGCACAGCCGTGCGAGGGCTCTGCCTGAGCGGATACGCGAAGACCCGGCCGATACGCCCGCGCCGGCTGCGGCGTTAGGAAGCCAGCGCCCCCGTACGAACGGCGAACTCGCGTAGCCCCTGGACGCGCGTTGGTCCGTACAGCAGGTCCGACGTCAAGGCCCGTAGGGCCGGACGGCGCACCTCCTGTGGCGCCTCATGCTCTACGCGGCGCAGCGCCACGAATGTCTGCGGTGCGTCACCGACGGCGTGCCACATTCGGGCGGTGTCCGTCCAGGCCCGAGCGCGGCGTTCCGCTGTCGGCATATGGTGGATTTGCAGGCTGGCGGATACCGTGACGCCCTCGTCCGGAGTGCCGAGCGCGTTGAAGACGCCGATGCGGTAGATGTCCACCTGAGCCCGGCTGGTGTCGACGGTGAAGAGGCCTGGCACTTCAGGCAGACGCTCGGCGCAGACGTCGGCTTCGTCCAGGAGCCTCAGGGCCGTGGTGCGGTCCCCGCCGGTGGCGGCCGAGTACGCGGCGGTTAGGAGCAGTGTGGTTCGTACTGCGCCGGTGCGGTCCTGCTCGGCGTCCAACTCGGCCGCCTCCTCTGTGAGGAGTTGGACTGCGGAGGAGCAACGGCCCGAGCGCCGCATCGTGATCGCCAGGACTCGAGTCGCCTCCCCGATCGGTACTGGCATGCCGCTCGCCCGGGCGGCGGCAAGCGCCCGGTCGGCGGCGACCCATGCGGCGTCGGAGTGGAACTTCGATCCGAGTTCGGCAGCCAGGACGTAGCCCCGAGCCAAGATTGCGCTTGCCTGCTCCCTGGCCCGCCCGGCTGCGGCGTCCCGCGTCGCCTCCGCGGCGGCGAGTAACCCCGGCAGGGCGCGACTGAGGTCGGTGTAGTGAGCGGCGCGGAAGCTTTGCCGGGCGGCTGCCGCCTGCTCGGCGAGGCGGGTCAGTGGCTGAGGCTCGGCGGTCGGCAGGCGGAAAAGGGTTTCCTCCAGTACAGCAGCCGGGTCTTCCGGCGTTGAGGCCCGCGCCTGCTCTGTGCCCACGACGGTCGCCGCACTGGCTGCGAGTGCCCCGGTCAGCAGTTCTCTACGACGCACCGCATCCTCCTCTTCGGACGGCGAACTGATCGTCACCGTAGCGACCGCCGGCACGTTCGGCACAGCCCGACCGCTCAGCCGCTCGGGTGATATGCCGAGTACGGTCGCGATGCGCAGTACCGCGGCGTGCCCCGGCTGCAGCTTGTTCGACTCAATCCGCCCGCCCCCGTGAAGATCACCGCGTCGGCGCGCTGGGGCCCGCAGTTCGGCCCAAACGGCTGCCAGGGTGTTGACCATCTGCGGCCAGCCGATCGCCTCGCCGGAGTTCGCACTGATCGGATAGGTCCAGCCCGAGTCCGAGGCAGGCAGCACGGGCAGTACGACGAGAGCGGTGACCACAGCCGTGACGGCGGTCGCCGTCAGCAGGCGGAGCCACCGGGCGGGCGGCAGCTCAAGGAGAACGGCGATCAGCACGCCGGCGGCGAACCAGGGGTTGGTGATCGTGCGGCGCGCGCGGCTGCGGTTTCGGGTGCCCCCGCCGCTTGCACGCGGCGGGGGCACCGGCCGGCCTTCTGGGGTGGCGGGTTCGCGCTGACTACTACTCTCGCCAGGTGAGCTTCAACCTCATCGCGAGGAAGGTCCGGGACACGGGGCTGCCCCACGGTCTTCGCGTGTCGCAGCTGCGATCCTGCGTGCAGTTGTACCGTCCGATCGGCTTCCACGCGACGCTGAGCTTTCTCAAGGCCAAGGCGGGCCACTACAGCGTGGACGAGGATGCCTTGCTGCGCGCGCTCGAGGTGCTGGAAGCCAGTCGGGCCGCGTGGCATACAGAGCTGCGGGTGTTTGACGAGGTCCGGAGACGCGCGAAGCATCAGGGGGCCCGCCAGCCACGCCAGGCGGAGCGGAATCCGTATCGGGAGATGTGGTGGTCCGGAGCACCTCGGGAGGGGGCGCTGCACGCCCTGTCCTTCCTGCTGGAGAGGCGACGGATCCCGGTGGCCACCGGTGACGCAGTTGCCGCGGACCTGGAACGCTGCGTTGTCGCCTGTCTTGCATCAGGCGGGGCATTGGGGTCCGAGCAGCACCTCCTGCTGGCGGATTGCGTCCGTAGTCTCCGGGCGCGACAGATCCCTGCTGGCTGGGAGAACGACAGGGCAGGCTACTTCCGGACTCGCGATCTGCTTCGGGCAGCCCGGCACGTCGAGATCGCGGCGGCAGGATGCGTGAGCGATGCGTGAGCGCACGTGCTGCGTTGTCTGGCCTGCGCACGGCCGCCCACCGCTCACCATCGTCTGGCACCCGTCCTGACCGGGACCTTTAATTCGAGTCCCGCACCGGCCGCTGGCCGCTGCTGGGCCGTGAATTCGGGGGCACCGCCGTGTGCCGGGGGGCCGGGGGGCCAGGTGGGCGGAGGCGGCGGCGTCTTGTCACCGCCCCGGAGGGGACCAACCCCCAGTAGGCCCGGGCGGAGGGAGTCCGGACCGCCTGGCCGGAGGTGGGGGCGGGCCCCGGTGGCGGGCGGATGGGCCGTCCGGCGCCGGGGCCCGGTGCGAGCCGCGGGTTCAGCCGGCGTAGGTCGCGAACAGCTTGGAGAACTGGTACGGGGTCTGCGGGATGTTCGTGCAGTCGTTCAGGCTGCCGTTGCAGGCGTTGCCGTCGCGGGTGACGTCCCAGAAGCCCAGCTCGCCCAGGTGGTTCTGCTGGGCGAAGCTGAGGACCTGCTGCGCGTCGGCGATGGTGAACACCTCGCTGGTGGTGTCGTTCTGGCCGAGCATCGGGGTGAGGCCGAGCATCGCCCAGGTCTGGGCGGTGGTGAGGTTCGGCCACACCGTGGCGATCTGGGCGCGGGTCGAGGTCGCGGCCTGGATGGCGTAGGCGCCCATCTTCCCGGACGGGTTGGGGGCGGTGCTGTCGCCGTAGTCCATGGCCATCAGGTTGACCGTGTCCACGTTCAGGCCGTGCGACTTGGCGGAGTTGAGGATGTAAAGACCGTCCGCGGTCAGGCCGCTGGGCAGTACCGGGAGGGTGAGCGTGACCTTGAGGTCGCGGCCCTTGGCGCGCTGTGCGGCCTGGACGGCGGCGACGGCCGTCGAACGCCGGTCGATCGAGGCGTGGTCGGCCGCCGCGGCGCCCTCGATGTCGAAGTCGACGCGGTCCAGGGCGTAGGCGTCCACGACCTTCTGGTACTGCGCCTGGAGCGCGGTGGTGTTGGTGCAGGCGAGAGCGAGTTCGGTGCCCGCCTCACCGCCGAAGGACGGCCGGACGTCGCCACCCATCGCCCGCAGCGAGTCGAAGTCCGCCCGGTCCCAAGCCGTGCCCGGGTCGAAGGAGTTGAACCAGCTCGCGGCGCAGCCGGTCGACCCGGCGGTGATGAAGCCGAGCGAGAACTGCCGCAGGCCGGTGGTCATGGCGATCTGGGTGAGGTTCGGTGTCGGGTAGGCACCGAGGTCGATGAAGGGGGCTGCCACGCCGGGTGTGGTGCCCGTGCCCGCCGTCGCGGTGAGCGTCGCGGAGTGCGCCGACTGGTTGTTGGAGTCATCGAGCGCGGTCACCGAGAAGCTGTGGCTGCTGCCGGGGAGCAGGCCGGTCACGGTGGCGGTGGTGCCGGTGCCGGAGGTCGTGGCGATGACGCTGCTGCCCTCGTAGACCTGGTAACCGACCACGCCGACGTTGTCGGTCGAGGCGTTCCAGCCCAGCGTGACGCTGCCGGGGCCGGTGGCCCGGACGGCGAGGCCGGAGGGGGCCGAGGGCGCGACGGTGTCGGCGGGGACGCCGGCACAGGGGCCGTTGTTGATCAGACAGCCGGCCGGCTGGACGACCGAGCCGCTGTAGCTGAAGTCGAGGCCGACGACGGGCGCGGAGTCACCGGGCGCGAGGGGTGTCTCCCAGCTGGGGGAGGTGATGGTGTACTGCGTTCCGCTGTGGGTGACCGTGCCGTTCCACGAGCTGGTGACGGCCTCGCCGGCCGGCAGGGTGAAGGCGATGGTCCACGAACTCACCGTATGGATCGACTTGTTGGTGACGGTGTAGCCGCCCTCGAAGCCGGTGCCCCAGGTGGAGGTGATACCGAACGAGGCGATCAGACCGGTGTTGTCGGCCGCGTGAGAGGCCGGGGCGGCGATGGTGACCATGCCGCCGACCACCAGGGCGGCGGTCATTGCGGCGCGCAGTGACGCACGACTCATGCGGGTGCTCCTCTGTGGGGAGAGGCCGCGCACGGCGCTGGGCCGGTACGCGGATTGCGGAGTGCGGGATGCGGAATGTTGTGCTGTGTACGGCCGTCGCACGGTGCGGAGCTGCGGGTGGGGGGAGCGGCGCGACGCGATCAGTGCGGAGAAGTGCGGGGGAGTGCGGATACGTACGGAGAAGCGCGCGGGGTTCGGGGAACCGAGGGCCGGGCGCGTCGTGAACTCAATCGGAAACTTTCCTTACCGCTTGCCTGCGTAGGGAAGCGTGGCTGGCCGCGCCGGGCGGCGTCAAGAGATCCGGGAAAGAATCGTCTAGACCAATTCCGGGCCCCGGGGGCGCGGTCGATACGGCGGCCCCGGTCCGCCACCGGAGGGCTGGATGAGGACGAGCAGATGTTCGCCGAGAGCCGGCACCGGGCTGTCGCCGAGACGCTGAATCTCCGGCCGGCCCCCTGACCAGGGCCTTCCGTCATGCGGACGTGTCCGACCACCCCGGGGCCGTACTGGTCGACTTCCCGTCAGACAGCGCGGCGGCCAGCTCGATGCCGCGGTAGGCGGCCCGGGTCGCCCTGGATCCTCGGGCCGGAGGCATGGCGGGTGAGGCGCTGGGGCCCGGTTCTGTCGCCGGCGTCCCCGACCGTCGCCGGGGTAAGCGGGCGGTATGAAACGGTGGGCGAAGAACGTGGGTCTGATGGCGGTGGTGTACGCGGTGGCGGTGTTGTCCGCGCATTGGCCGCGACACAGCCATCACGGGGCGTCGTGGCCCGCGTCGTTCGTGATCGGCGCGGTGGTCCTTCCGGTGGTGCTGGCCTTCCAGTGGTGGCGAGAGCGGCCCCCGCGGGTGTGAATCGGGATCAGGGCAGACTCATCCGGAGCCGCGGCGGGATCGGGCAGGGGCAAGTGCCGCCGATGCGTGCGCCGCACGCCGCGTGCCGGTCAGCCGGTCAGTCAGCCGGTCAGTCAGTCTGTCGGTCAGTCGGTCACAGGAAGTCCGCGGGGTCGACGTCCGCGAAGTCCATGGTGCCGACGCGGATGGTCGGTCGTCTTCACAGCCGACCGGGTCACCATGGAGGATGATCGCCATGAACTGCTGGCGGCGAACACCGACCGGGGGGACGACTGCCGCGGTGTGACAACGCCGGTTCCGTCAGCCCTTGAGCAGGCAGAACGGATGGCCGGCCGGGTCCGCGAAGACCCGCCAGCCGCCGGGATCGATGTGGAGCAGCGTGGCGCCGAGGGCGAGGACCTCGGTCTGGGCACGGTCGAGGTCAGGGACGTCGAGGTCCAGGTGGAACTGCTGCGGGTGGGCGCTGTCCGGCCACTGCGGGGCGCGGTAGTCCCGTACACGCTGGAAGGCGAGGACGAGGCCGCTGGCGGTGTGCAGGGTCGAGAAGTCCTGGTCGACCGACCACCGCGGATCGGGCTGGTTGACGGCCCCGCCGAGGAGCGAGTGGTAGAAGTGCGCGAGTTCGATGACGTCCGGGCAGTCCAGGACCACGCATTGCAGCTTCCCGATCACCGAGAGTCCTTCCGCGGAGGGGGCGGCCGGTTCCGGCGAGCCGCTCGGCAACCTTAGCCACGGCTTCGCGGTCCCGGCGGTCCGCTCGCGGCCAGCTGCCCGGCAGCCGGAGTAGCGTGGTAAGGGAGGGGCGCGGGGGACAGAAGTGACTCGCGCCCGAGCACTTCGGAGGTGGAGGGACACCAGGTGGATGCGGAGCGAGTCGGCCGTCTGGTCTCGGAACTGCAGGGCCGCCGGGTCATGGCGCACGTGGAGCGGACCGGCGTGTACGAATGCGGGATCCGTGTGGTCCTCGACAAGGATGTGGAGGCCGTCTGGGATCTTGCCGGGGCCGGTCTCGACGCGGAGATCGTCAGCGACGGCGTCCTGATCGGCTTTGTGCCGCACGTCGAGGGGTCGGAGGACTTCACCGACGCGCAAATCGTGGAGTGCATCGCGACCACCCGCTACTCGCTGGAGGGGCTGCATCCGTCGACCGACGGTGGCGGCGGCGACGGATCCGACGGGGGCGTCGCCCGCGCCCAGCCGGTTTCGCCGCCCCCGGGCGCCCGGCACGGTCACTGGACGGACCGTTTTCGGCCCGCCAGGGGTCGGCACGAATAAAAGCGGTTGAAGGCGCAAGGACGGGACTGAGGCGAGAGGAGCGGTCGCGCCCGTCGGATCGGCGGCGCCGTGCGGTGCGGCGGACGGCCGCAGAGGGGGCCCGTGCAACATCCCCGCCACCCGGCACGATACGAATCATGGGTATCGGCTTCAAGACCTCATGGCTCGCCGTTCAGGGCGCTACGCCCCCAGAGGTCGCCGACGCCCTCGGTCTCCGGGAGCGGCGGACGATGGACTGGGCCGGTGGCACGAAGGCGGCGTACCGCCAGGGCGTGTTCGTGGCGAGGCCCGTGGCGGACTGGACCGTCGCGCACGGGCGGATCCACCTGCCCCCCGGGATCGAAGCCGGTGATCCGGGGTTCACCGCCTGGCTCGGTGCGCTGAGTACGGCACTCGGTGATCTGCAATTCTTCGCCACCGATCGCATCGGCGAATATCACGCCTGGGCCAAAGTCGAGTCCGGCGAACTGACCCGCGCCTACTGCTTCAACGGCACGCGCGGGGATGTCCCGCTCCACCTGGGCGAACTCACCGACATCGAGAGGGAACTCGGGGTCGGACTGCGCTGGCTCGAAGAAGGATGGCAGGAATGGCAGGAGCCCGAATGGGACGCCTGGCACGCCGTCATGCCCGATGAGGCGGACGTCATGCGCATCGCCGAGCGCTGGAGCTTCTGCCCGCTCGACGTCCGGGACGAATCCGTTGACTCCGCCGGGATTTACGGTCTCCCGCCGGGCGCCGACTGGCGAGAACCGCCGCCCGCTGCCTGAGCCGGCGGGGCTGGGCGGTGACCCGGTGAGAAACCGGGCCGGCGGTTGCCGGAAACGACCCCGAGGCGGCCTCGGACGCGCGGACCCGCGCCCGTGCGCGTACGGCCCGGGCTGGGCGGCCCAGCCCTGTCGTGTACCGCCGTCCAGCGCCCGGACGGCGCCCCGCCGCATACGCTCCGAGCTGGGCTTTCCTGCGGAACCGTCCTACGGTTTCCCCCAGTTGGGAAGGGGACCCCATGGATCGGAACATCCGCACAATCGACGACGTGCTGAAGCTTCTGGACGGGCTGTTCGCGCCCGAGGCGGACCGCTGGACGGTGGACGCGGGGAACTGGTGGGACGGGTTCTACGCGGATCGGGACAGGGCGGTGCCGTTCTTCGTGGCGAAGCCGGACGAGAGTCTGGTCTCGTACCTCGATCGCGGGCTCATCGCGCCGGGGCGGGCGCTCGACCTGGGGTGCGGGCCGGGGCGGAACGCGCTCGAACTGGCGTCACGGGGCTGGACGGTGGACGCTGTCGACCTCTCCCCGGCGGCCATCGCCTGGGCCGAGGAGCGGGCCCGCGAGGCCGGCGCCGACATCACGTTCCACCGCGGCGACGCGTTCGACAGCGCGGCAGTCGAGTTGAGCGGACCGTACGACCTGATCTACGACTCCGGCTGTTTCCACCACCTGCCACCGCACCGCCGGATCAGCTACCTCGCCCTTGTCGATCGGCTCCTCGCCGTCGGTGGCCATCTCGCGCTCAACTGCTTCGCGGCCGGGGAAATGGGCTCCGAACTCTCGGATGCCGACTACTACCGCCAGTCCGCGCTGCACGGCGGACTGGCCTACACCGCCGAGTCGTTGCGGTGGATCTTCGCCGCGCTCACGGAAGTCGAGCTGCGCCGGATGCACGACGAACCGCCCGAGTCCCCGTACTTCGGGGAGCCGTTCCTGTGGTCGGCCCTGTTCGCGCGCGACGTCCGAACCCCCTCGCGAGAGGAGCCCGAAAAGTAGGAGCAGCCCGAGGTGCCCGGGAAGCCCGCGCAGCACAGGGAACACAGGGCGCTGTAGCCGCCAACCGTCCAGCTCAGCGGCCCGGTTGACCCAGATGCCCCAGCACCGTTCGGACCGCCCGCCGCCCGCCGCCCGCCCCGCCCGCCCCGCCCGCCGCGCGCAGGGTCCGGTCCAGGAACAGACGCGACAGGCCGGTGGCCATGCGGGCCTCCTCATCGGGGAGGTCATGTTCGCGGGGCCCGCGGCAGCCGAACCAAGGCAGACGCGCCCCACCGTTCAACGCCACGGCCGGGGGCGGCGGGCCGCATCTCCGGCGGGCCGGGCCGGCCGGGCCGAGGGCGGCCGGGGGGCGGCCTGGGGGCGATATGGCCGGAGGCGGGCCCGCCTCCCGGGAGCAGGCCCGCCCTCCCGGAGCGGGCCCGACTCCCCGGAGCGGCGTCAGGCGGTACGAGCGGCCTTGGCTCGGGTGGGAGCGGTGACCGCTGCGGCAGGGACCTTGGCGGTCACCTGCGTACGGGTCCACATGGCGACGATGGCGGACGCGAGGCTGAGCACCGTGGCCTGCTGCTCGGGCGACCAGTGCAGTCCGAAGCCGACCGCCAGCGACAGGCCCGCCTGGACGAGGCCGATGACGGCCGCGCCTATGCCGTCGTGGACGCTGACCGCGACGATCACGCCGGTGAGCGCGGCGGCGACCGCGTTGATGACGGCCTGCTGGTCATTGGTCAGGTTCAGACCGAACGCCGTGCTGAGCTTGACGATGATCGCGACAAGGGCGACCCACAGGGCGGGCTCTCTGCCGAAGATCTTCATGTGATTCCGTTTCTGTCGAGGGGACTTCAGGCAGAGTGCCCCGAGGAGCGCTTCCTAGGCCAGGACTTGGCAGGCTGTGGCCGTACCGAGGCCGATCCGACAGGTTCGGCCCAGGATCGCCGACGCCCCAGTGCCCCGACGCCGTGCGCCGGGCCACTGGGGCGTGGCGGCGTGAAGACCCCAGCGCCCGCGAAGACGCCTAGACCGCGCCCGCCGACAGTTCGGTGATCCGCTGCGCGCCCGCCGCCGTGTCGGGGGCCGCGCTGGTCATGTCGAGCCGTACGGCGGCGGTGTGGACGCCGGAGAAGGTGATGACCGTCGGGGTCCCGGTCGTGGTCGCCCAGGTGATGACGGGCCGGCGGACCGGGATCCAGCGGTCGCCGTCCAGGTAGGACACCGTGATGGTGGCCGGCAGCGAGTGGGTGGCGTCGATGGTGAAGGTGACCGAGAGGGTGGTGATGGTCTGGGCGGTGGCCCAGGTGACCGAGACCCAGTCGGCGGGGCGCGCGCCGCTGAAGGCCGGCAGCAGGGCGGTGGCGCTCTTCTTGAAGGCGTTGGACCAGCCGGTGGCGGGGTTGCCGTCGAGCATGGCGGCCGGCACCGAGGTGGTGGCGCCGGAGTAACTGGCGTCGGCCAGCGGGTAGACGGGCGCGCCGGGGCCCGGGTCGGGCGCGAAGCGGGCCGGAGGCGTGCTGGCCACCGCGCCGGACGCGCGGGTGGTACGGACCGAGGTCGAGCCCGGGTGCAGGCCGGGTGCGGTGGCCGACACGGTGAGGTGGCCGGCGTCGGTGCCGGACCGGACGATGGCCAGTGCCTTGCCGTGGAAGGCGGTTCGGGTGGTGGCCTGGTAGCGCTCGGCGCTCTCCTGCTGGCCGTTGTCGAGTCCGGCGAGGGAGCCGCCGGCGGCCTTGAAGGTGATCAGGTGATCGGCGCCGGGGACCACGACGCCGCGTGCGTCGATCACCTCGGCGGTCACGTAGACGAGCGAAGTGCCGTCGGCCACCAGGGAATTGCGGTCCGGTGTCAGGCGGACGGTGTGCGGGTCGCCGGCCGTGCGCAGGATGTCGGTGGCGACGGTCCGCCCGTGCCGCCGCGCCACCGCCTTCAACTCACCTGCGGCGAAGGGGACGTTCCAGGTCAGGTGCAGCTTGCCCGCGCTGCCGTTCGGGCTGGTGTAACTGCCGGGGAACGGACCGTCGGTGACCGTCTTGTCGTCGAAGGTGGCCTCGGTGGTCTCCAGATAGGTACGCCCGTCGAGGGTCTTCTTGACGTCGAAGTTCCGCACGCCCAGCGAGCGGCCGTTGAGGAACAGCTCCACGGTCTCCACGTTGGAGTAGGCCCACACCTCCACGACGTCGCCCGGCTTGTGGTCGGTCCAGTCCATGGGCAGCAGGTGGACCATCGGCTCGCTCGTCCACTGGCTGCGGAAGAGGTGGTACATGTCCTTGGGGAAGCCGGCCGTGTCGACCGCGCCGAAGAAGGACGCCTTCACCGGGAACACGCCGTACGGGGTCGGCTCGCCGATGTAGTCGGTGCCGGACCACAGGAACTCCCCGGCGAAGAAGGCACGGTCGCGGTCCTTCTTCAGGCCGTACTCGCCGCTCATCGTCCAGGACGCGAGGTTGTTGTCGTAGCTGGAGGCCGCCCGCTTGCCCGGGGTGTAGTTCTCACCGGTGTTGAGGTGATCGGGCTCCTGGTAGGTGCCGCGGCTGGAGGTCTCGGACGAGGACTCGGACTCGAAGAGGAACAGGTGCGGGTAGCGGGCGTGCAGCGCGTCCACCGAGGCCGCGGTGTTGTAGTTCAGTCCCAGGCCGTCGAGTTTGGCCAGCATCAGGTCGGCGGCGGAGCCGACCGCGGGCAGGCCGCGGTACTTGTCGGAGCCGATGACGATGGGCCGGCTGGTGTCGAGCGCGCGGATCGCGGTGATCAGGCCGTCCGCCATGGCCAGCCCCGCCGTACTGGTCGAGTCGGGGATCTCGTTGCCGATCGACCACATCATCACCGCAGGCGAGTTGCGGGCCGCGCCGACCATCTCGGCGATGTCGGAGGCGCTGTTGGCGTCGAAGAAGCGGCCGTAGTCGTAGGTGTTCTTGCCGTTGTGCCAGCAGTCGAACGCCTCGACCATCATGACGATGCCGAGGTCCTCGCAGACCCGGATCATCTGCGGCGACGGCGGGTTGTGCGAGGTCCGGAAGGCGTTGACGCCCATGGACTTCATGATGGTCATCTGGCGCAGCACCGCGTCGGCGTTGATCGCCGAGCCGAGGGCGCCCTGGTCGTGGTGCAGGTCCACGCCCTGGATCTTGGCGTGCTCGCCGTTGACGAACAGCCCCTGGTCGGGGTCGAGGGTGATGTAGCGCATGCCGAAGTCGGTGCTGTACGTGTCCACCGTCCGGCCGTGCACCTGGACTTCGGTGTCCAGGCGGTAGCGGTTCTCCGGGGTGTCGAACGACCACAGGGCCGGCCGGTCGACCCGCATTTCGACGGTGACCTCCTGAGCGGTGGCGCCGGCCGGCAGGTCGAGTTGCGAACGGGCCTGCGCCACCTGGCGGTTGTCGTGATCGCGGACCGTGTTGAGCACGGTCACCGAGGTCGCGGCCGCCGACTCGTTGACCAGCCCGATCTGGGCGCGGACGGTCGCGTAACCGTGGTCGTCCCGCCCGCCGCCGCGGGCGTTGCCCGCGTTGCCGGCCTTGCCTCCGTCACCCGCCTGCACCGTGTCGGCGAGGCCGGGCGTGGTCACGTAGGTTCCCCAGCGCGCCACGTGCACCGGGTCGGTGATGACCAGGCGAGCGTTGCGGTAGATGCCGCTGCCCGAGTACCAGCGGCTGCTGGGCAGTTGGTTGCGGACCTCGACGGCGATGACGTTGGGCGTACGGCCGTCGGTGTGCAGCAGATCGGTCAGGTCGAAGGCGAACCCGGTGTAGCCGTAGGGGTGGTTACCGACCAGCGTGCCGTTGCAGTAGATGTACGAGTCCATGTAGACGCCGTCGAACTCGACCGAGACGCGGCGGCCGGCCACGGTCGGCGGCAGCGTGAAGGCCTTGCGATACCAGCCCAGGCCACCGGGCAGGTAGCCGGTCCCGCCGGAGGTGCCGTTGTCGGTGCCCGGGGTCTGCTCGATGCTCCAGTCGTGCGGGACCCGGACGGCCCGCCAGCGGGAGTCGTCGAAGTCGGGGTCGGCGGCGTTGGCGTAGGCGCCGGTCGGGTCGGTGATGCCCGCCGGGTTGACGAGCACGAAGCGCCACCCGTCGGCCAGGTCGACGGTTCTGGGGATGGGAGTTTTTGTTGGGGCGGACGAGGTAGGCGACGAGGACGACGGCGGCGCGGAGTGGGCGCTCGCGACTCCGGTGAGACCGGGGAGCGCGGGGGCGGCGGCAGCTCCGGCGGCTCCTGCGATCAAGATCGACCTGCGGTTGACCGGCATGTGGGATCCCTCCTCGTTGAGGCATGCACCAGCTGGCGCCCGGTGCAGGACGCCATAAGTGACCAGCAATGAACAGAATCAACCAATGGCACACGGATTCTTGCAGTGCCGCACCGGCGGGGGTCAAGGGTCGCGTCGTAGGTTTCGCACCCGCCAGCAGGGCGTTTCCAGCACCTAACCCACCGGGGACCCGCCGCCCGCCCCGACACGCCCGGCCACCCCTCGAACGCGCCCCCACGCGCCCCCACGCGCCCGGACGCGCCCCGGGCGCCCGGCAGCGGAGCATCCGCCCGCCCCGGCTCGTGGCATCCGCCGGCCCGGACCCGTGTCGTCCGGACGACCCGACGGTCGTCCGGACGATCCGACGACCGGACGAGTGCCATCCGGAAGACCGGCAAAACGGGGCGAATGGGGCAGTCGGATATGGGCACCCGTACCAGAGGAACCGGTCTCGCACCTTCCCGTACGAGAGGCAGCTCATCATGGACGCGCCCATCCTGGTCACCGGCGGCACGGGTCTGCTCGGCCGGCTGGTCGTGCCGCGGCTGCGGGTTGCGAACCGCCAGGTACGGGTCCTCAGCCGGCGCCCGCACCAGGACGAGGACGGCGTCCAGTACATCCTCGGAGACCTGGGCTCGGGCGGCTCCCGGGTCAGCCAGGCGGTGGAGGGCGTGTCCGTCATCCTGCACCTGGCCAGCGGGAACAAGGGCGACCAGGACACGACCCGCAATCTCGTCCGGGCCGCGGCGCGCCTGACCGTGGCCGACGACGAGGACGACCCGGCGCTGGGCGGATCAGGTCCGGGCGCGCCGGGTACGGGTGGCGGCGCGCCGCACCTCGTCTTCGTCTCGGTGGTCGGGGCCGACGCCGTGCCCCAGAGCTACATGCGCTCCAAGTACGAGGCGGAGCAGGTGATCGCCGACTCCGCCCTGCCGTGGACCATCCTGCGGGTCACCCAGTTCTACGACCTGCTGCTGGACAGTCTGCGGAAAGGCGCGCGGTCGCCGGTGCTGCCGGTGCCGGGCGGTGTCCCGGTCCAGCCGGTGGACGCCGACGAGACGGCCGCCCGGCTGGTGGAACTGGCCCTGGCCGAGCCGGCCGGCCGCGTGCCGGACCTGGCGGGACCGCACCTGATGGACTCGGGCACGCTCACCCGTACGTATCTGCGGGCGGCGGGGCGCCGCCGCCTGATGCTGCCGGTGCCGCTGCCCGGCGTGCTGCCGGGAGCGCGGGCGCTCAAGCGCGGGGCGCTGGCCCCGGAGCCGGGCAGCACGTTTACCGCGGGGACGCGGACCTGGGAGGAGTTCCTGGGCACGGCGGATCTGTGAGCCCCGGAAGACCGGAAGGCCGCAAAGACCAGAAGACCGTGAAGACCGGAAGGCCGTAAAGACCAGAAGACCGTGAAGACCAGAAGACCGGAAACGAGGTCTCCCATGAGCGTGCGAACCCGAGCCGTGCGGGTGTCCGAGCCCGGCGGCGAACTGACCCTCGCCGACATCGACACCCCCGACCCCGGACCTGGCCAGGTGCGGGTCACCGTCGAAGCCTGCGGGATCTGCCACTCTGATGTGCCGATCATCAACGGCTACCTCCCGGGGACTCCCTTCCCGATGACTCCCGGCCATGAGATCGCCGGCCGGGTGGACGCGGTCGGTCCCTGCGTGACCGAGTGGGCGGTCGGCCAGCGGGTCGCCGCCGGATACATCGCCGGTACCTGCGGGCACTGCGACGCCTGCCGGGCCGGGGACGGGATCAACTGCCCCGAGGCCCAGATCCCCGGGGTGTCCTACCCGGGCGGTTTCGCCGACCAGGTGGTCGTCCCGGCCAACGGACTGAGCCGGATCCCGGACGAACTCCGCGCCGCCGACGCGGCGGCCCTGGCCTGCGCCGGCCTCACCGCCTTCAACGCGATCCGCAACAGCTCCGCCCGCCCCGGTGAGCTCGTCGCCGTCATGGGCCTGGGCGGTGTCGGGCATCTGGGGGTCCAGATCGCCGACATGATGGGCTTCGTCAGCGTCGCGGTCGCCCGCGGGCCCGAGAAGGGCGAACTCGCCCGCGACCTGGGCGCGGACCACGTCATCGACAGTACGCGGGAGGACGTCCCGGAGGCGTTGCAGGGCCTCGGCGGGGCCAAGCTCATCCTGGCCGCGATCCCCGACGCGGCGGCCATCTCCGCCGCCGTCGACGGCCTCGGCCGCCGCGGTGAACTCGTGGTCATCGGGCTGCCGCAGGAGGAGTTGTCGATCGGCGCGCTGCAACTGATCGTCGGCACCAAGAAGGTCTACGGGGCGATCTCCGGCACCCCGCTCGACCGGGAGGAGTCGTTCCGGTTCGCGGTTCAGCAGGGACTGCGGCCGATGATCGAGGAGGCACCGCTGGAGGACGCGGCCGCGGCGTACGCGCGGATGCTGTCGGGCGAGGCGCGCTTCCGGATGGTGCTGACCACGGGGAACTGAGAGTCGTCGGCCGGGCGGCCGGCCCCGGATGGCGCTTGCCCGCCAGCCGTCGACCGTTGACCGCACGCCACCGACCGGCCGCCGCCCGGCCGGAAAACCGGGGGTGCTTTGTCTCAGTCCCCTGGCATAGTCGGCCACTATGGAGACCGATCCCTTCTGGACGCTCATCGCGAACTGCAGACGCCAGGGGCTCAGCGGTGACCAGCGGGACGCCTGGCTGCGTGACGCGCTCCGCCGGCTCCCGCCGCAGGAGCTCATACGCTTCCAGGCGTGCCTCGACCACCTCACCGGCGAGGCCTTCACCTGGAACCTGTGGGCCGCCGCCGACCGCATCTTCGGCGGCTGGTGCTCCGACGACGCGTTCTGCTACTTCCAGCGCTGGATGGTGAGCCTCGGCCGCCCGGTCTTCGAGGCCGCCCTCACCGACGCGGACGTCCTCGCGTACGCGCCCGAGGTGCTGCGCCTGTCCGGCCGTCCGCGCGCCGCCTGGTCCGACGACGACTGGCCGCAGTGGGAGTCGCTCGCCTATCTCGCCCGGGAGGCGTACGAACAACTGGCCGTCGGCCCCGGGGACTCCGGCGATTCCGGCGGTCCCGGCGACCCAGCCGCTCCCGGCACGCCAGCCGCCGCCGGCACGTCCCGCGCCCCCGCCACCCCCGTCGGCCGCGACGACCGGGGCAGCGCCTTCGACGCGGCCACCCGCGCCCTGCTCGACTCCGCCAGCCGCAACCGCCCGGGCCTGACCCCCGCGGGCCGTCGCTGGTCGGTCCTGGACGAAGCCGAGTCCGCGCGCCGCCTGCCGCGGCTCACCGAGATGTTCCCGCTGGGCGACCCGAGCCCCGCGGATCAGACGCCGTTGACCAGGCGGAGGTAGCGGACCCAGTCCCAGTTGGGTCCGGGGTCGGTGTGGTCGGTGCCGGGGACCTGGTAGTGGCCGATGATGTGATTGCGGTCCTTGGGGATGCCGTATTTGGTGCAGACCGCGGCGGTGAGAGCGGCGGAGGCCCGGTAGAGGGCGTTGGTGAAGTAGGCGGGCTGGTCCACCCAGCCCTCGTGCTCGATGCCGATGCTGCGGGTGTTGTAGTCCCAGTTCCCGGCGTGCCAGGCGATGTCGTGTTCCCGCACGCACTGGTCGACGGCGCCGTCGGCGGAACGGACGACGTAATGGGCGGCGGCCGCGTGGGCGGGATCCTGGAACAGGCTGATGGTGTCGGCGAAGGTCTCCTGGGTCACGTGGATCACCACGAGGTCGACCGGATAGGTCGTGGGACGGCTGGCGGCGGTGTAGTTGGCGCTGCTGGCCGGCGCCCAGGTGGCGGTGGGGTAGTCGACGGTCACGGCGTCGGCGGCGCCGGCACCGCTCCACAGCTCACTGCCGAGGACCGCGCCGGCGGTGGCTCCGAGGGCGAGGCCGCCACGCAGCAGCGAGCGGCGGGTGGGCGTCGGGTCGAGGTGCGCCGGCCGGGCGGACAGGCCCCGGTCGTCGGCGGGTCGGGGACGGCTCGGACGTACCATGGCGGGCTCCCGGAGGTGTCGTGGGGCGGACGACTGCTTGGACGGGTCCATGACAAGAACGGTGGGGCGTGCCCATCGTGGGGCCGGTGCGCCGGGACTGCCAAGCGGTTCGCGCACCTGCAGAGGTCCAGACCTCTGGTGCTGTCCGTGGAAACCCGGCTTGCCCGGCGCGCGGGAGCCCGGGGTGCTCGGCTGCCGGGGCCCGGTCCGGGCCGCCGCCACCCTTTCGGTCGTACGGCCACGGTCCGCGCCCTCCGGTGCATCGCCCCGCTGTATCGTTTCGTTGACGCCTGCTCACCGAACGTAGCCGACCGGTCCCGTTCGCATAACAACTGACACACGCTCACATCACCTCATGAACACATTGGCTGACCGCTTTGCCCCTGCTCGGGGAGCTATGACCGATTGCCGATCATCGCCAACTCTCCGATTCGGCTTGGAAAACCTGCCTGGCTCTATTAACGTTTGATAACGCAGCGCGGTCGTCACCACCGCCGTAAGAGGCGGCACCGTGCGCTTGCCGAATCCCGTCCGCGGGAACCGGGGACCCAACACCTGGGGTGAATCGGGCAGCCGTCAGGCCCGTAGGAGACCTTCCTGCTCCGAACCCGTCAGCTAACCCGGTAGGCGAGAGGGAAGGAAAGGAGTGCGCCCCCAGTGGCGTCGAACCAACCTGCCTACGCACCTGCCCGGCCGGAGTCCGAACCGGCCCGGGAGTGGGACGAGTTCCCCGCCGGCGAAACGGCCGCTCCGGACCCCCACCGCCTGCCGCAACCCCTCCCGCTGCCCCTCCCCGCCGCCGTTCCGGTGCCGCGCCAGCGGACCCTGGCCCGTGGCTCCGCGGTGCTCGGCATGGCGGCCATGGCCGCTGTCGGCGCCTCCGGGGTGGCTACGGCCGCCGCGGCGCCCGGCGTCGCCACCGGGCCCGCGCCCGTACCCGTGTCCGCGCCGGATCTGCCGCCGGGCGCGCCCGGCGGTACGTCACCGAGCGCACTGCCCGGGCTGACGGAGCTGCCGGCCGCCGTGCCCGTCGAGGCCGCACGGCCCGCGGTGGACGAGACCCGGGGCCGTACCGCCCCGGTGCCCGACCCCGGTGAGGCGCTGCGGGCCCGGATCGTCACCCAGGCCACCCAGGCCCGCGAAGCCGTCGCCCGCGCCGAACGCGAAGCCGCCGAACGGGCTGCCGCCACCCAGGCCGCCCGCGCCGCCGCCGCGCAGAAGGTCCGCGAGCAGGCCGCCGCCACGAAGGCCGCCGCCGAGGCGCAGGCCAAGACCGAGGCCGAGGCCGCCGCCCGCGCCGAGGCCGACCGGGTCGCCCAGCTGGCCGCCTCCTACATCAAGCCGATCGCCTCCTACACCCTCACCGCCGGCTACGGCGAGGCCGACCTGTGGGGCAACTCCCCACGCCGGCCAGGACTTCGACGCCCCCACCGGCACCCCTGTCCATGCCGTCCACGGCGGCACGGTCACCTCGGCCGGCTGGGCGGGCGCCTACGGCTACCGGGTCGTGGTCGCGCTCGATGACGGCACCGAGCTGTGGTACTGCCACCTCTCCACCATGGTCGTCAACTCCGGCCCGGTCACCACGGGCGACACGATCGGCCGCGTCGGCGCCACCGGCAACGTCCCGGCACCCCACCTCCACCTGGAGGTCCGCCCCGGCGGCGGCGACGCCGTGGACCCGGTGGGATGGCTGGCCGCGCGCCATGTCGAGGTCTGAGATGACCGCCGACTCCGACCGCCGCCGCCCCGACCGGTCCTGACACCGCACCACCTCCGCGGTAACCCCGCCCCCATACGCCGGCGGCCCTGGCAACTCCCCCCCCAGCCAGGGCCGCCGGTCTTTTTGTGCCCGGGGGCGGGGGTCGGGCGGGCAGGGTCAGGGCCGGACGCGGCGGATTCACGCCGATGGCGGCGGCGAGGTCAAGCGGATGTACGTCGTCCCGGACGCGCGGCGTCGAGGGGTTGTCCCGGCTGATCCTGGCTGCCCAGGAGGACGGGACGATGCCCGGCTGAGGGCCGCCGCCGGACGGTCCTGGAGACGCAGCGGGCGATCACGCCGGCGGTTACGAACCGTGCGCCGGCTTCGGCCACTGCCGCTGTGACCGCTGTGACGCCGTGGCCGCCGTGGCCGCTTGGATCGCCCGGACCGCTCCACCGCCTCGGCCGCTTTGGCGCCCTCAGCCGCTGCTCCGCCGAGCCGTTGGGCCCCGCCGAGGATCCTCGGGCGATGGCGCCGGCGCCGAGACCACCGCCGCGCGGATCGGCTGACCCGGCGAGGGTGCTTTTCGCGGGGTGCGGCTGGCCCCGCGCTCTCAGCGGTCCGCTCCGGCGCGCAGTCCGTCGATGACGATGGCGAGCATGTGTCCGGTCCGTTCCTGCCAGTCGGGCCCGTTGTCCGCCTTCCACAGGAATGACACGAGCAGGAGGACCTCGTCGGCGTCGGCGTCGGTCCGCAGCTGCCCGGCGGTCTTGCAGGCGGCGAGCAGCTGGTCCAGGGCGGTGATGACCGGCCCGTAGTACTGGCTGCCCAGGTCCGCGCGGGTGGCGGCCTCGATGGCCAGGGACGCGCCGTGCTTGATGCGCCCGTAAGCGGCGAGCCGGCCGAACCACCGGCGCAGTGCCTCCAGGGGCTCGTGTTCCGCCAGCAGGCGCGGGGCGGCGTCGATGAGAGCCTCGACGTCCTGCCGGTAGACGGCGAGCAGCAAGGCCTCGCGGTTCGGGAAGTGCCGGTACATCGTCCCCTGGCCGACACCGGCCGCCTTCGCGATGGACTGCAGCGTCGTGTCGGGGTCGCTCGTGAAGGTCGTGCGCGCGATCTCGATGATGCGGGCGCGGTTGTCCTGGGCGTCCGAGCGTGTCGCACGTTGGCGCGGCTGCGTCATCCGGGGCCTCCGATCGGGGCCGTGAGCAGCCCGTTTGCTTATCCGGACGCGTGTCCGTTACCGTTCTTTCATACCGGACACACGTCCGCTTGTGTGATTCTAGAAGAACGGCGGTACGGCATGTCGAGCAGCGGAGGCGTAGAGGGCAACGAGAGCGTCGAGGGCGTTCAGGGCGGTCAGGGCGTTCAAAGGGTTCAGGATGGCGCGGGCTGGGAGGGCGGCGCGGGCGCGGGCGTCGAAGGCAAGGTCGTCGCGATCACGGGCGCGAGCAGCGGCATCGGCGCCGCCACCGCTCGTCTGCTGGCACGGAGCGGGGCGAAGCTGGTGCTCGGCGCCCGCCGCGAAGAACGGCTCGCCGCCCTGGCCGGTGAACTCCGGGACGCCGGCGTCGCCATCGCGTTCACCGCTGTCGACGTCCGCCGCCGCGAGGGCCCGGCCGCCCTGGTGGCTCTCGCCCAGGAGCGGTTCGGCCGGCTCGATGTCCTCGTCGGCAACGCCGGCATCGGCCCGGTCTCGCCGCTCGACGACCTGCGGGTGGACGACTGGGACGCGATGATCGACGTCAACGTGAAGGGTCTTCTGTACGGCGTCGCCGCGGCTCTGCCCGTCTTCCGGCAGCAGGGGTACGGCCAGTTCGTGCACACCGTCTCGACCGCCGCGTACAAGACGGTCCCCGGGCAGGCGGTCTATTCGGCGTCCAAAGCCGCCGCCCGCACCCTCACCGAGGGTCTGCGGCAGGAAGCCGGTGCGTCGATCCGGGTCTCCATGGTCTCGCCGGGCTTCGTGACCACCGACTTCATCGCCTCGGTGCCGGACCCCGAGCTGCGCGCGCGCATGAACGCGTCCAAGGACGAGATCGCCATTCCGGCGGAGGCGGTGGCCCGGGCGATCCGGTTCGCCATCGAGCAGCCCGCCGATGTCGACGTCAACGAGATCGTCGTCCGGCCGACCGCACAGGGCTGAGCGCGGGCTGCTACGTCGGGCCCGTGGCGTGGTCGGGTGTCGTGATCCGGTGGAGTGGTCCGGCGGGGTGGTCCGTTGGAGCGGTCCGCTGCCGTGGTCCGGCGCTTCTGGTCCGGGGCGATGCCTGCGAGCCCACCCGGGGCTGTCGACGGCGCCCGTCGCCGTACCTCCGTCGCGCTACTCCCCGCCGCGCCCCGCGACCGCCCAGGACACCACGGCCACCCCGCCCGCCACGGCGAACACCGCCGGCCACGCTCCGACCTTCTTCGCCAGCGGGTGCGATCCCGCGAACGCGGCCAGATAAGCCCCGGTCAGCCCGGCCGCGGCCCCGACACCGGCCCGCTGCTTCCACTGCCGGGCGGCCACCGCACCGGCCGCCGCCAGAGCGACACCCCCGAGCTCACGCCGTTTCGTCCAGCGGGCGATCCCGTACCCTCCGATCAGCCCACCGGCGGCCACCGCACTCGCCGAAACCCCGGCCATCCCGTCCTCCTCCACGTCTGGTGAATCCTCCCGAGGCTAACCCGGGGAGCCGGGGGGCGAGCTGGGCGGGGAGGTTCGGTGCGCCGGGGGCGGTGCGCGGACGGTCCCTCGCCGGCAGGACGCACGGATGAACGGACGGACCGACGGATGAACGGACGGATGGACGGACCGGTCGGTGGACCGGTCGGTGGACCGAAGGCGTACGCGATACCGCCCGTGGTGCCGCCCGGCCGGATGCGTGGGAGCCGGCAACCGGTCCTTGCGCTCCCGCGCGGCATGCGGCTGCGCCCTTGGCAGGACAACGACGCTCCTGTTCTGGCCGCGTCCGGTCTCGACGCCGACATCCAGCACTGGAACCGTCCCGGCCGGCTGACGCTCGACGGCGCCCGGGAGAAGATCGCGCACTGGCAGCGGCGCTGGGCGAGTGAAGCGGCCGCGATCTGGGCCGTCGCGCCTGCGGAGACCGACGGGGGCGGCTTGGCGGCGGTGGGGCTGATCGGCCTGGCCGATCTCGACCTGCGGGGCGGCAGCGGCGAGATCCTCTACTGGCTGCTGCCGGCCGGCCGTGGCGGTGGCGTCATGACCGAAGCCGTTCGTACGGTGAGCCGTTGGGCCTTCGAGGAACTCGGTCTCCACCGCCTGCGCATCACCCACTCGGTGGCGAACACGGCATCGTGCGCCGTCGCCACCAGGGCGGGCTTCCTCCTGGAGGGGACGATGCGCAGCGCGCTCCTGCACGCCGACGGCTGGCACGACGAGCACCTCCACGCCCGTATCCAGGATGACCGTTCGACCGCGTAACCCGACGAATCCGCCCGGAAAGCCGCCGCTGTTCCCGCCGAATCGCGGACTTTGCGGTGCTGTCGGCCGATATCGGCGCCGCGTTCGGAGAAAGTGGTCAGCAGCGGCCGGCAGGCGGCCTTGTACCCAGAGCCCCCGAGAAATCGAGCTGGAGTCGGCATGAGTGACGGGAACGACGGATCGCCCCCCGGCCCACCGCCCGAGGGCGAACCCCGGAAAACGCCGTCTTCTTCGGGATATCGGCCGTCCAAGGGATTCCAGCAGGAGCTGAAGGACGCGGTACGGCCCCGCGCCGCATTGATGCTTCTGGGTGTCCTGATTCTGGAATTGGGGTTCGTCGTCTCCTACGTCGGGGCTTTCCACGCACCCAAACCCGACCGCATCCCGCTGGCCGTGGTCGCCCCCGCGCAAGCGCGGGCGGCGCTGATCGGCAAGCTGAACGCCCTGCCCGGCAGGCCGCTGTCCGCCCGCCCGGCGGACAGCGCGAGCCAGGCCCGCGCCCGCGTGCTCGACCACTCGGTGGACGCGGCGCTGCTGGTCAGTCCCGGCCGGGGGAGGAATCGGCTGCTGGTGGCGTCCGCCGGCGGACCATCAGGGGTCCAGGCGCTCCAAGCGGTCTTCCGCACGGTGGAACGCGCCCACGGCTTCACCATCACCGACCTGAGGCCGCCGAATTCCGAGGACGGGCGCGGGCTGGGCAGCTTCTATCTCGTGGTGGGCGTCATCATCGGCGGGTATCTGGCGTCTGCCGCGCTCTCCGCGTCGTACGGCGCGCGGCCGGCCAATCCGCACCGCATGTACATCCGCCTGGGGACGCTGGCCGGGTTGTCGATCCTCTCCGGACTCGGCGGCGCGATCATCGTCGACTCGGTATTCGCGGCCCTGCCCGGGCATTTCGCGACCCTCTGGGCGATCGCGGTCCTGATCACCTTCGCCGCGGCGGCGGCCGGTACGGCTTTCCAGGTGCTTCTCGGCCCGGCCGGAATTGCCCTTTCGGTACTGATCTTCGTCGTTCTCGGCAATCCCAGCGCTGGCGGCGTCATTCCCTCGGCGCTCCTGCCCCCGTTCTGGCGCGCCATCGGGCCGGCCTTCCCGAACGGCGCCGGAGTAACGCTCGTGCGCAATTACGCCTACTTCGGCGGCCACCACACGAGCACGGCCTGGTGGGTCCTGTCCGGCTGGGCCGCGGGCGGCGTGCTGCTCAGCGCCGCGGTCTCCTACCGCCGCCAGTCCAAATTCGCCCCGGGCGCCCCCAAGAACCCAACCGCCGACCCACCCCCAACCACCACCTGACCCCGGGTCCCCCGCCGCCGGCCCGGCCCGGGTGCCTTCCGCCGAATGACTCCGCGGACGGGCCAATCAGAAGAATCCCGGCACCAGGCCGTCCGGAGTACCGACGAGGGCTGCCCGGTCGAGCAGGATGTTGTTGTTCTCGCAACTCGTCTCGGGCAGCAGGAGACAGGCGTGGCACGCGGCCAAGTTGAGGCTGTCGGCCCCGCTCGCCTCGGACTCCATGCACAGAGGGTCGTTCGAGCACCAACTTGCTCGGCGCAGGGCTGCGCGGAGAGTGCCGTCGAGGCGGGTCGGTTCGCCTTGGGCGACGATACCGCCGAGGCTGCCTGCGGAGTCGCTGGTGGCTGTGTAGATGAGCACGCCCGCCATTTCGTCGTCCGCATAGAGGCGTTCGCGCAGCGCTGCGGCAGGGTAACCGCCGTCCAGGCTCCACTCGTTGATCAGCACGTGGGCGAGAGCGTGGAGCAGCAGATAGCGGGGGGTGGCCGGAGAGTCGGGCACCGGATTGCCCGAGGTACCGACTCGCTCGCGGAGGAGTTTCTCGTGGTTGTCGCGGATACGGCGAGCACGAGCAACCGGTCCCGGATGTTGCTCCCACGCCCGGAGCCGATCGCCGTCGAAGCGTAGGAACACACCCTCGCCGCTTACTTCGATCGCCGGAAGCCAGTCCAGCTTCTGCAGGCTGATCGGGGCCTGGCGCACCGATGTATCGGCCGGGCTCGGCTCCTCCACGCGTGTGAAGGTTTCCAGCGCCCGCACCTCGCGGAGTCGTTTGATCAGCATCACCTGCTCGACTCCGTGCGCCACGGTGAGCGGCTGCACGGATGCGTCGGGGAATTCGCAGACGAAGTCCTGGTCGTGTCCGTCCTCGTGCTCCGTGTGCGGGGCGCACAGGCTGCTGTACTCGTCCCGATAGAGCCGGGTGCGGGAACTCTCCGATGCTGGCGGGGGGACCGGTCCCTGCTCCGGATTCTCCTGTTCCCGCAGCTGCTGGACCATGCTGATGACTTGGTCAGGGCTGTAGGCGGGATGGTGCCGGAGCGTCCCGTCCACATCGAGGAAGACGCGGATCTCGTCGGGGGTGCGGTCCTTCAACTTGTCGTAGAGCGGTACGACCAGCTTCGCGAGGCCTCCGCTCCACGGAGGGATCGACAGTGCCGAGTGCATCACGGGAAACCAGACCGAGGAGGAGCCTCGTTGCAGAGTTCGTGGCGCTTCCTGGCAGTGCTCGACCGGCGCGTCCTTCAGCCAAGGGCGGCGGCCCGCGCACCCGATGCCGAGGTCTTTGAGTGCCTGGCGCCTGAACGAGCCCTCCATGGAGACCTCCTCCGCCCCACAGCTGCAGCTGATCAGCACGGCGCGCAGCGATGCGGTGGAGCCGTCCGCCCTGAACCGCAACTCGCCTCCGCATGCGCCGCTCCCGGTTGGCCGCGTCCCGCGATGCACCCACTTCCAGTAAGGGAAGTCCTCGAGGTGGCCGTGTGCGCAGGCCATGACGAACCGGGACGGTACGAGGTCCTCCTCGCAGATCGAGCACTCGGCTTTTCCGGCCGGCGAGTTGAACTTGCGGAACGGCTGCAGCGACCTGCATCGGGGGCAGGAATACATCGTCGGAAAGCGCGTCGCCCGCACCCCGTCGGTGGCTCGGTCCGGGTCCGGTGCCGGGGGGAGACGAAAGCCCTTCACCCGCAGTTGACGGGCCAGGCGCGGTTCCAGCACGAAGGGTGCCTCGCTGATGTCCCACGAGTCGATGCCGCGCACGAGGAATGATTCGTTCTCCACGGCGATCATCGCACCTACCCCGTAGGTGGTGATGAGCTGCGCGCGTCGGATCTCTCCGAGGCGTCGGGCCTTGTGGGACAAGACGGAATTGCGGGTGCGACCACGGGTGCGTGGTGGTTGGGGCGGCATGGGTCAGCGCTCCTCGAAGAAGGTGGACGAGGCATCGACGTCGCGCAGGCTCCAGAGGGTGGGCAGCCCGGGCGGCGCATTCTCCGCCTCCTCGGCGAAGCCGCTCAGCAGGGCAGCGGCCCGGGTACCGCGAGCGGCTTCGTAGACCAACTTGGGATGGGTCTCTGCCTCGACCCGCCACCATTCGACGAAATCGTCGAAGTCGCGTGTGGTCGGTCCCAGTTCGGAACTCTCGACTCGTGCGACCCGGTCGAGAAGGGCGCTGCGGACGGTTTTGTTCAGGTCGGGGAGAAAGTCCTCGATACGTGCGGCCGCCTGATTCGATCGTGCGGCAGGCAGCATCAATCGGGTCAGTGCGACGATCACCGCGTGCAGCCCTCGGTCGCGGGCCCGGGCCGAGAAGGGGGTCACGCTGGTGGACTCCACTTCCCGGTACAGGGCGGAGTGGAAATGATGGAAGTCCTCGTAATGGGACCGGTCGCGGGAGCGGGTGGAGTTGAGCATCACCGCGACCAGCCCCGGATGCCGGCGACCGACGCGACTGGTCGCCTGAATGTATTCGGCGGTGGTCTGCGGTTGGCCCATGACCGCCATCAGTCCCAGCCGGTCCACGTCCACGCCGACGGAGATCATATTGGTGGCGAGCAGCACGTCCAGGACGTCGGACATGGGTAGTTGACGCTCGAGTTCCTTCAACCGCCGGGAGATGTCGCTGGCGTTCGCCCGACTGCTGAGCTCGGTGAGCCCGTCGATACGACGCCCCTTGACCCCGTCGCGGACGGCCAGGTAGTCGAGACGGTCCTGGACGTCGTCGAGGACCTGCAACTCCGCAGCCGACAGCAGCCGAAGACTGTTGAAGTACCCCACCAAAGTCCAATACGCGTCTTTGATTTCCGGGGGCGCGTCGTATGTCGAGGCCCGGTGGAGCAATGCCGCGTACACCCGAATCAACAAGGTGGACTGACTGGTACTCGAAGTCAGCAGGCCCAGGTACCGGCGCGTGGCCTTTCGTTCCTTCGGAGTCTCCACGGCGAACCAGGAGTCGCGCGAGTCCAGTCCCGCAGGCGGGAACTGTTCCACTTTTCGTGCGAACAGCCGCGAGCCCTGCTCGTCCGCTCGCCGAATGGTCGCTGTCGAGGCGATGATCTTCGGGCGTCGCGCGAGGGCGTCGACTGCTGTCTCGTACAGGCCGGTCAGTGTGCCGAGAGGGCCGGAGATCAGGTGGAGTTCGTCCTGGACGACGAGTTCGGGTGGCCTGGTGCCGTCCACCCGGTCCCGGTTGAACAGGGCGGCGGACTCGGGTCGCCACGGCATGGACGCGAATTTGTCCACCGTGGCTATCACCAAGGTGGGGTGGGCTCGATAGACAGCCTCGTCGACAAGATGCACCGGCAGGCCGGCATTGAAGTCGCAACCGGCGCCGGGGCACGAGATGGTCATCCGTACGTCGGCCGTGTCGACGGCGTAGTCGTTCGGCGACAGCGGCTCCCCGCACCAGGGGCAGGCGCGCAGTTGGACCGGGTTCTCCGTCTGGATGGGCTTCAGCGGATTGGAACGAAGTTCACGCAGCTTTTCGGCCGCGACGGCGAGTTTGTTGGGTGTGGCCGAGCGTCCCACCCACATGCCGATGGATATCTCCTCGTGCCCCAGGGCCGACGGATCGCCTGCCCGCAGGATCTCCATGGCGCAGATCAGTACCGCGGCACGCTCGAACTGTTGGAGTGTCAGGAGTCTCAAGGTGTAGCGCATGAGCACCGTGACGCCCCCGCCGGTGCCGCCGCCGCGCAGCCGCCGGAGGAATGTGGTGAACGCGATCAGCCCGAGGTATGCCTCCGTCTTGCCGCCACCGGTGGGGAACCAGAGCAGATCGGCTACGTTTCTGTCCTCGTGCTCGGCATCGACGATGCCGGCCAGACACAAGAGCATGAAAGAGACCTGGAACGGGCGCCACTTGCCCTCCGCGGTTTCGGGAAGGCCCGATTTGCCTTTCCGGATCCACGAGGTACGGGCGCGCTGATCCGCCATGGCGAGATTTGCCAGTCGGAAGGCCCGTAGGATCTCGGGGCGTTTTTCGTCGGCGAGCAGATCCACACCTGTGTGCATACGTCGCAATGCCCTGAGGCAACGCTCGATCTGTTCTGCCGCCACCGCCTCGTGTTCGGTGCCCGCGAGCAGGCGGCTCTGCGCCGTGCGGTCCCTGATCCAGGTCTCGTAGCCGGTCAGTAGGGCACGCAGAGCCCCGACGATGTCAGCGGTCGGCGCCGTACCCAGGCCGTGCATGGTGAGCGCGCTGTCGTCGATCTCCGGGTTGGAATCGGTCAGCAGCACCTCGTGGGACGGAACGAAATCGGTGCGCACTGCGGAGACGGCCGCGCGGCGCGTATCGGTGGCGTCGACAGAAGGTGGTGTCCACTTCCAGTGCGCGGCGCAGCCGTGGCCGGTGGCAAAGCTCGGGGCGTGGCGGTGCAGCATTCGGCTCAGCGCCTGCTCGGGATCGACCGCGCCCGACGCCGCAGGCCGTTCCACGAACGCCGCCGTTTCGCCGTCCTCCGCCGTTACCGTCAGGACCGGCTGGTAGAAGCAGTGCGCGTCGCGCAGATCGTAAGGTCCCACTTCGAGACTGTTGACCACGGTCGCGGTGACCGTCACAGTGCCGTCCGGTCCCGACGCGGGGCGTACCAGCACGCGCAGTTCGAGTCCCGGGTGGCGCGGGAAGAGCGGGAACGGCTCGAGCACACGCGCCGTGGTGATGTCCACGACGAGCGGGTCCGTTCGCAAGGCGATGCGACGCCAGTACTCCTGCTGGGACTTGGTGCTGCGGGCTTCCGTCCGCTTGGCAGAGACGGGATTTCCGTCGGGATCCTCCGGTGTGTAGACGGCGGCCTCGATCGAGAAACGGATGCGCGGGGCGATCTCCGGAGCGACCGCGAAGGTCAGACCGATCGACGACGGCATACGGACATTGGCCAGGGAGACGCCCAGGTCGGCCGCGGGTTCCTCGCTGTTGATCCGGACAGCCGTGGGCGTCTCGTCCACCCCGTCCCGCTCGGCCTCCAACTCTGCTGGTCCGTCGGGTGTGTCCGTCGGCCGCGGACGGGGAAACAGCACGCCGACCGCGTACATGGTGATCGGGGCGTCGTCCTTGAGTACCTCGTCGACTTCGCCGGCGGGACCGAGGAGGTCCTTGCGCACGGCATCGAGGAGCGAGTCCCGGACGTCGTAGTGTGCCTTGTGCTCCGACACGCTCACTGCTGCTCCTCCCGCGGCGGACGGGTGGCCTCGGATTGACCCTCGTACCACCGGAAGCGCCCCAGGCCGCAGACGCGGGGAGCCAGCCAAACCCCCTGTGACCCGAGGCCCGCACGTTCGGTTGTCGCCGTACCGCCCGCCACGCTCTCGACACAGTCGATCCGCAGGCCGGTGATCAGGGGCGGCCAGGTTGTCACCTCCGTGCGGATGTTCCGGCGCAGCATCCTGGACAGATCCGTGCGGAAGCGCTCGGACACGACGCCCACCTGACGACCCGCCACGACCACTGCGTACGGCGGCGACTGGTCGGCGGCAATGGGTATGCCGTGCAGAAGCACCAACTCCACCGGATCGCCGGGCAGGACGCCCTTGCGCAAATGGATCAACAGCTCTGCGGCGTTCTCCTGGATGTCCTCCGCGCCCGGCGGCTGCTCGTGCGACACGTCATCGCCGAGCAACTCGACGCCGTTCCGGGCCCAACTGCTTCTGCCGCCGAGATACCAGCGATCCAGGCGACTGTCCTTGCGGATCTGCCACGTGACGGGAGCGTCGAGAACATAGAGGTCGTCGCGCGCCCGTGTCATGGCGACGTAGAGCAGACGTGCCTCGGCCGCCGGGTCGTAGTCGTACTTCTTCTTCTCCACCTGGCGCGGCTCCTTGAGCGGTCGGGGTTCGACGACCAGCACCCGGTCGAACTCGAGTCCCTTGGCCCTGTGCACGGTCGAGACGACAAGTGGCAACGGCGGCGTCGCAGTGAGCTCGTCCGGAAGCCGCCGTTCGGCGAGAGCTCGGTGCAGCGCCGATACGTCCACCGTGCCCCGCGCGCCCCTGGCGACCTTGCGCACCGAACGCCACAAGGATTCCTCCGTGCTTCCGGGAGGCAGGTCAATGCCGACCAACAGCTCCGCGAAGTGCTCCTCGTTGAGTGTCGAGGCAGCGGTTGCGGACAGGAGTTCCTCGATCCAGGCCGGCGTCGAGCGATCGCGTGCGGAGCGCTGCAACGTATGCGGCACCTGTGCATCGGCGAGTTGCCCGGAAATGGTCAGTGCCTGGCCGTTGTCCCGGCACAGAACAGCGGTGCTGCCGGGGTAGTCGCACAGGGCGCCCCGGACGAATTCCGAATCGAGGCGCCCGAAGTTCGGCGTTGCCCGCAGGAGCGCGCGCAGATCGGCGTGGATCCGTTCCGCTTTTGCCGCGGCATCCGCCGGATCGCGGGGGAGGCGTTGCAAGTCGGCGCCGAACGGCAGGGCGACCCGGACTGCCTCGGTCCGCGCACGGAAGTTGTCCCCCAGGTGCAGCTCGATCAGGTCTTCTCCGAAACTGGCGCGGATCCAGTCCAGGAAACGACCCGTTTCCTGCGCGCGCTTCTCGGCGTCGGCAACCTGGAATCCATACACGGCCTGCGCCGAGTCGCCGACGACGGTGAAGCCGGAGTTGTCCTGGAATCGGTCGAGCAGCGCCTCGACCATCTCTCGACGTACCCCGACGAGATCCTGCACCTCGTCTATGACGACGTGACCGGGGGCGCCCTGCTCGCCGATCTCGACCGCGCCCTGATCGATCGCGTCGGTGGCAGCCACGATGCGTTGGTCGAACGAGCGTGTGCCCCACTCCGTGTCCGGGTACGCGCGGGCCAACAGCGCCGCCGCCCAGGCATCGAATGTCTGGGCTCTGACGCGTCGGGCCGCAGACGCGCGTCGAGCTGTCCGTTCCGTCAGTTCCCGCACCGCGGCTCGGGAGAAACTGAGCACCAGGATCTCGCCCGCCTCCAGTTCTCCGCTCTCCACGAGTGCGTCCAGCCGCCTCACCAGCGTGTGCGTCTTGCCGGCCCCGGCGCCGGCGGTGACCAATACGCGGGCGTCCCAGGGCTGATTCACTACGGCCTGCTGTTCGACGGTGAGCGGATGATCCTCCAGGACCGGCGACAACGTCACTTCTGTTCCCCCCACAGGTACTCGAACTCGGTGAACGCCAATTTTTCACCGTAGTTGGTGATGTTGTCCCGCACATTGAGAATCAGGCAGGTCTCCTCGCCGCCGTTCTTGGGACCGCGAAGGCCACGCCCGATCATCTGCTGGTAGATGTTCGGGCTGTAGGTCGGGCGCGCCACCACGACGGCTCGGGTCGCCGGAGCATCAAAACCCTGTGAGAGCACGTTGTAGTTGGTGATCACCTGGATTTTTTCTTCCGGAAGGCGTCTATACGATGACGCCGTTCCGCGATGGGGGTGTTCGCATCGATCGCCGCCGCACTGATACCGCGGTCGCCCAGTTTCGCGGCAAGGAATTTGGCGTGTGCGACAGAGGTGGCGAAGACCAGGACCGGCCACTCCGAGGGCATCGCGGCGATCTCGTCGACAATGCGCTGGTTGCGGTCGTGGTCGTCGGCCAGGCGTTGTTCCGCTCCCTTGGGCAGGGTGGTGAACATCTCCGACCTCTTGAGTTCGTCGGCGTTCAAGGAGATGGTGCCGCCCGCTAGTTCCCGGTGCTTGACCTGGGCCAGGACACCGAGTTGCTGAAGCTGCTTGATGGCGTCGGCGAGGTCGCCGTCGAACACACCGGTGTCCAACCGCTTGCCGAACCGTTGCACCAAGCGGCGCGTCAGGTCTTCGTTGTTGCGGTACGGCGTCGCCGTCAGGCCGATCAGGTGGCGACTCGTGCGTTGATGAGTGAGATCGAGAAGGTCGAGCAGCCGCGTGTAACGAGACGAGATCGCCGTATGAGCCTCGTCGACCACCACAAGCGCCGTACTGTCCCTCAGCCAGGAGTAGTCCTCGGTGTCCAGGCACTCGTCCAGCTTCGCGTCGGTGGCAACGACCAGGTGCGCGCGCCCGTCCACAGGCGTCGCCGAGTTCCCGGACCACAGTCGACTGATGACGAGCGGAAGTTCGGGACCGACCTTCGACCAGACGAACTTCCAGCTCTGAACGGCCTGTTCGCACAGCTCTTCGGTCTGGGCGATCCACAGGACAGGGCCCGGCGTCTGACGGCGATCGCGAATCCAGCGGATGACGCCCTCCGCCGTCACCCGAGTCTTCCCACCGCCCGTCGGCAGACTCAGCATGCCTCGCTGCGGCGCCGGGCTGTCGAGCAGCGCGAAGATCGCCTGGGCCAACTGCTCCTGGTAGGCGTGCAAGGACGGGAATTCCGACGGGCCGTCCACCTCCAACCTGGCATCGGGTGCGGGGACGCGCGACCCGGCGAAGGAGTCGGGGAATCCCAGATCGGTGACGAACCGCAGCGCTTTCTCGTTGCCGTTGAAGGAACTGGGGGCGAGACCGGGGAATTCCAGGGCGAGATCACGACTGTGTTCGCGGAGTATTCCGTCGTCGTGGGCGTTGAAGGCCATCTCGGCGATCCGGTGCGCGTCCGGCTCGCCCTGCCCCATTTCTTCCCGCTCGTTCAGCTCGCTCTCCATGAGTCCGGGCGGGAGGCCGCGACGGAGCGCCTCGGCGCCGATGAGGAAGGCGATCTTGTCGATGACGCTCTCGCTCTCCCGCACCGCGCGCAGCCGGGACTGAACCTGCTGACTCTGCTCCTGGCGTTCCTGCAGTTCGAGCGCCTGACGACAGCCGGCAGGCCCGAAGTTCCACTTGAACTCCAGGTCAGCGGCTCCGAGCACCTGCGGACGGTCCAGAGTGTCCAGGACGTACAGCGTGTTTCCCTTGCGGGCGAACTTCAATGGCTCTGTCGTCGTGCCCATGGGGGTTCGGACGACCTTTTCCAGTTCCGAGCAGCGCTGGATCCGCATATTGTTCGCGGCGTTGCCGACGCGAGCACGGACGGTGGTGAACTCGTCGAGCAGGGGGACAGGGGGTCCGCTTTTTACCGGACGGATTTCCTTGCTGATCACGTCGCCGATCCGGAGCATGCCCCACTCCTCCACCATGGCCTTCGCCGTGACGGCGTCCGCCCTGTCGGCGACAAGGAGTGCGGGGAGTTGTTCCCGGTTCAACTCTTTGTAGTCGGTCTCGTTCGTCGCGACCGCTATCTCGGCATCGGGTCGGGAGCTCCACAACGCCCCCACCCGGCAACGGGTGCCCACGCCGTCGGGGAACTCGAACCCGACCCGTAGCAGCAGTGCGTAGGCCCGACCGACGAAGGCGTCGTCCTCACTGGTGAGGATCCGGTCGAGCAACTTGCTCCAACGCCCGGCGGGGACCTCGTCGGGCGTCGTCGGAAGTTTCAGTCGACGTGCTGCGTCCGGCCCGATGTCGGCAACCGGCAGCACGGCGGCGTACTCCTTCAGCTGAGGGCCGACGGCTTCCTGCACCCTCGTGATGCCGAGGGACGTCCGTATCAGGCCGTACCTGCGGACCATCCAGCGCAGCGGGGAGACGATTGCCTGCCGAGTGCCGGCCTGTGCCCCGTACTGAAAGTTCCAGTTCTGCACGATGCCGTCCTCCGGGAGCGCCGAAACAAATGCCGCGCGCCCCTCCTCGGACAGTGCCTTGAGCAGGTGCAACGGTCCGGCGGTGGGGGCCCCCTCCAATACCAGGCGCCCGATGTTCGGTCGCGGTGCGTTGGCCGGCAGGCCCCGCAGATACGTGTCGTGCACCGCCTCCCGGTACTCCTCGAACCACGACTCGGCACCCGGGCGATGCCCCGACGTCGGACGCGCGTGGAGACCGAGATCGCGGAATATCGGTTGGTCGCTGCTGTGGAAGTCGAGGTCGACGGCGATCGATGCGTCGCGACTGCCGTCGCCGGGAACGACCGGACCGGGAAGGAGACAATCGCGCATTGGGCGGAAGCGCCCGCTGAGAGTGCGGACTCGGATTGCCTCGAGAGGGCTTTGAACCTTTTGCCGGATCCGTTCCACCTGGGCGTTGCCGCCGGCGCTGCGCAGCAGAACCCAGAAGTTCGTCCACGCCTGGCTGTCGTAGTGGTCGAAGCCCTGGTCGAGCACACCCTCGAAGCGGCCCTGCGCGTCGGCCACCCGGATGCCGATGGTGTGCAGATGACGTGCCATCTCGGAGCGCTCGGAAATACGTTGATCGACGTACACCATGTCGTCCCGGAGGGTGTCCGCCGATGTCCGGTGGAAGATCTCACCGGCGACCGGTGCCACCATCCCGTGGTCTTCGGTGAGGACGATTTTGGCCCTGCGTGCCTCGGCCGTCATCGGGGAGTCGTCCCGACGACGATCGGCCACGTCCTTCAACACCATTGAGGAGAGGATCTCGATGGCGTGGCAGGATGCCTCGGGCGTGCCGTCGGAGACCAGGGCTTCCAACCAGGTGCGAACGCTCTCCGGCTTCTTGCCGGCGGCGTCGAGGATGTGGTTCATCTTGCCTCTGCGCAGCGCGCTGTCGGCGCCGTCGACCGATGAGTGGACCCAGTTGTCCGGTCGGCCCGGATACTCGGACCAGAGGCGCAGCCAATCCTTCTCGAGGTTGGCCGGGGTGACGAGGAGATCGTCCGGGATCCGAAGGGTGCCGTTCTGGTCCGGCAGCGAGGGGCGCTGCGCGGCCATGGCCCAGACCTGACGCAGCAGATAGTCGTCCGCCCAGTTGAGCATCTCTTTCGAGCGGCCGGGGAGCAGGGGCAGGTAGGCAGCGGGATCGTCGGCGGGTACGAGCTGAGGCAGGGTGTCGACGATCAGTCGAGCCGCGGCGCGCAGCAGGTCCAGATTGAACGCGTTGCCGTCGAGGAGATGTTGCCGGTCCTCGTTGGTCTTCCACGGCGCATTGAGGATGCCGCTCAGCGACACTTCGTACTTGGTGGGGAAGAAGGCCCAGAACTCCCCCCTGCCGACCGGCACCGTGTGAAGGCCGTCGTTGCGCACCGTGTACTCCGGGACTGCCCAGGAGATCTCAAGAACGGGTCGTGCGTGGAGTTCGCCGGCACTCTCGCGACCTTCGACGGTGGGAGTGTGCTGGACGGAGTAGACCTTCCATTCCTCGACGGTCGGCTTCGCCCCGCGTGTCACCTCTCGGAGGGTGCGATGCACACCTTTGCTGTCGATGGCGATGTCACGGCGGACCGGCGGCATCGTCCGGTGGTCGAGCAGCAGCACTTGACCGACGTGTTTCGAGAAGAGTTGGAAGCGGGACGGGAAGGCGTCGGTCCTCCTCCCGTCACGGTGCCTGTGACCGCTGATGTCATGCCCGAGACGCTCGGCCGCACCCGGCAGAAGCGGCAGCCGTACGACCGTGACGGCCCAGCGCAGGAGGCTGTCGAGAACCGAGTCGTCGGCTCGCTCCTGCTCCACGTCGAGGGGTCGGGCCATCCGAAGGACCGGAGTGTCCATGTCGAGGTCGCCGTCCACGCCGAGGGCTCGCACGATCTCGGCGTACGCCCAGTGGCGGTCGAAGCCGAAGCTGCCGCTGCGGCTGAAGAACTGCGGGGCGTCGCTCACGGAGAGCACGGACTTCACGCCGACACCGAAGCGGCCGATCTGACCACCTCTTTTGCGCGAGACGCTCATGCGCAGAATCGTCTCGGCGCCCTCGGAGGTGACGGGGGAGCCCTGATTCGCACAGTAGAGGAAGTCGTCGGTCAGGACGACGTGCAGTTTCCCTCCCGGCGCCGCCGCGATTTCGTCCGCCGCATTCTGCACGAGCTCGAACAACTGGCGGTCGCCGTAGCCACCCTGGGTAATGCGGCGCTCACCGTTCGCATGCTCCTGGACCAGCCCGGGATCCACTCGATACGTCTCCAGAACGATGGCCGACTGCCGCAGCACGGTGGCGATGACGGAGGAAGCGGCGGCGTCGGCGAACTGCTGGTCGCTCATGAAGAACCTTTTTCTGGGCGAAAATCCACGACTGGCGACGGGAGAACGAGAAGAGGGGGCCGTCGCCGGCCCATGCGCTCAGGGGCGGCGACGGCACGACCAAATGGCAGGCAAAGGGGTTCCCGGTCCGGCGTGTGCCCGAACGTCACTCCACCCGGATGACGATGATGACGATGGACCGCGTCCGCTTCGTCCGCGCCTTGGCGACACCCGGAGTGTGCGGCGGACGCACGGTCGCCGCACGGCGGCGGGGCTGGCTCGGTCCCACCGTCCGGCCGGTGGGACCGGGGGCGGCGGGACGTGGCGGCGACAGCGGCTCGGACGGCCGAGCCGCAGCGGCCTTCTTCTCGGCCACCTTATTGCGCCAGTAGCGCAACTCCGTGGGCGTCCAGCCCACGGCGTCCAGGAAGGCGGCGCGCAACTCGGCTCCCTCCAGGCGGTCGTGCTGCGCGACGACCTCGGCCGCGCTCTCTTCCGTCTCGATCCGCTTCAAGTCGGCTTCCCCTGTCTGCTCTGCGGTGAATGGTCCGAACCGCTCTGTTGGAGCGGCGACCCTCGCCGAACCCCCATCTCCGAGCGTGATGTGTGCTTTGCGCACGGCTGGCGCGGGGGTGCAGACATGGTGGTGCCTTTGCCCGGAAAATGCCGCCTGAACAGGAAGAACGCCGATGGGCGCTGCCCCGCTTGGAGGAAGACGCTATCTCCAACTCATATGATTTTCAAGGCCGTTGGGACAGCCTGGGCGGGGGCAAGGTGGCACCAAGTGGACAGCTCAAGTGTTTCGACCGGGTTTGCTGGCGCTCTTCCTCGTGGGGCATGTCAATCAACGTTTGACAGCGCACCATGTGTCAAGCAACCCTGGCGGCACGAGCGTTGGGGAGGGGCCAATGGTGTTCGAGGCAGGCGGAGCTCAGATGGAAGACGGCGAGGAGTTCGGGCCGTGGTTGGCACGACAGTTGCGGCGGCAGGGCGTGAGCCAGGCCGACTTCGCCGTGCGTCTCGGTCTGACGCGAGCTGCCGTGTCGGCCTGGATCACCGGTCGGGCCAACCCGAGGGCGGAACTTTTTCCCAAAATAGCCGAGGAACTCGGCGTGGACGTCGGGACCCTTCATCACCGGGGCACCGATACGCTTCCCGTCCTCCCGATCCACTGGTATCACCGCCTTGCCCACACCGACGGCGGGCGGGAATACGGCAATGCCGCGGCCTTTGCCTTCGACGCAAACCTCGCGGTGCTCGCGCGTGAGGCCACTCAGAACAGCCTGGACGAAAGGTTGGGCGGCAGCCCTGTCCGCGTTCGATTCATGCTGCACGAACTGTCCGGGGAGCATCTCAGGTCGTTTCTCCGGGCATTGAGGTGGGCCGAGCTCGAGCCGCACTACGAGGCAGCGGCGCGAGATCAGCACAAGGCCGGCCGGGTGCTGGCCGAAGGTCTCCGGGCACTACGCGACGATCAGCCCCTGTTGTTGCTTCGAGTCGACGACTACAACGCCTCGGGCCTCACCGGCCCGGAGTACGAGGACGGACGCTTCGCCGCTGTGGTCCGTCGCCAGCTCGACAGTCACAAGACCAGCGACCGCGCCGGCGGTTCCTACGGACTCGGGAAGGCCACGCTCTGGGCAGCGAGTCGCCTCGGTTTGGTATTGATGAACAGCACTCTGTCCGAAAGCCACGAGGGTCGTACCGCTCGCCGTGTCATAGGCCGACTCGATCTTCCCTGGAGAACCGTCGACGGGATTGAATATGCCGGGCCCGCCTGGCTCGGCGAACCCGAGACGGAGAGGGAACACGAAGGTGTTTCACGTTCGTGGTGGGCCGACGACGAGACGGTCAGGGGATTGTGTCTCGAGCGTGAGAACGATGAGCCCGGTACCTCGTTCCTCGTTGTCGGAGCGCATGACGCAGCCGACAGCAACGCCACGTTGAGGGAGATGCACGAAACTCTCCTGGCTGCGCTCGCCGACAACTTCTGGGCGGCAATGACCGGGAGCCGATCCACCCGGGCGCTCCTCGAAGCCTCCGTGTGCACCCTGCAGAACGGCGAGTTGCTGATACCCGACCAGCGCGTCGACCCGTACGACCGCCACCCGGCGCTCGTCAGGGCGTTGCGGGCACACCTCGACGGGCAAACCGTCGATGAGCTCACAGCCATCGACCAGGTCGCCGCCGTCGAGGTGACCCTTGATGTCCCCCCGCTCCGGTCCGCCGGAAGTCGAGCCAAGACCGCCGCCCATCGCGCCGTGCTGCTCGTCACTCCAGCCGCGGACGACGATGCCGAGCACAGCCGCATCGTGTGCATGCGCGGCACCAGGATGACTGTCATGGCCCGACGACCGCGCAATCTGGGCCTGGGCACCGACCCGTTCCAAGCTGTCCTGCTCGCCGGCTTCGCCACGGGCAACGACGACCGGACAGTTCACTCCGCCGAAGAGTTTCTTCGGGCGGCCGAACCGCCTGAGCACGATCGTTGGGGTGCCACGGAAGAACTCACCACGAGTTACCCCAACGCCCCGCGGCGGCTGGCGGACTTCAACTCCGCCATGGACGCGGCCCTGCGTGGCATTGTCGGGCGCCGGGTTGTCCAGGACGACACGACCGGCCCGGAGGTACTCCGCAATCTCCTCCGCCTCGAACTGCCCGCAAGCGGGGGAGGACGACGGACGGAAGGGCACCCGGCTGTGGAGCGGACCAAAGGGCGGATCGATTCCTCGGGGGCTTGGATCCTGGAGGTCACGTTGAGAGTCCCGCAAAGGGAACAGCCGTGGGAGGTGATCCCGGTGGCAAAATTCGACGTCCGCTCCGGAGGACGCCCGACCCTTCGATGGGCGGAACTGTCGGCCGGGGAGAACTGTCGTGTCGACGACGGCGTGATCATTGTTTCGCCGGAGGTCGCCTCCGCAAGGTTCAGTGGCGTCACGGCGGTGGCCAGCCACCCGGTCGCCGGTGCCATGGCGGGTGTGATCGTCGACATTCAGCAGGCCCGGGAGGTCTCCGCGTGAGTACGGTCTACCCCTACCCGACGCTTGTGGGACAGATCGATCTCCGTGTTCTGCGAGCCAGCATCGACGGCAGGGCACTCCAACTTCCCTTGATCTCCCAGCAGGAGCGTGTTGTCGCCCTCCACGAGGTCGAGCGGGACGACTGGAACGAGGGCATTCTGGAGATCGAGGTAACCCTTCCACTGGCGGAACTCGCCGACGGGCCCTGGGCGTCGGTGGCCTGCGTCGCAGTGCTGACCGAAGGCGCCACGAACGTCCGTGTCGTCACGCGGCTGGAACGCGGCCGAGACGAAAAGGTCTGGCGAGGCGAGGTGCGGGTCCAACGCTGCATGCATCTCGCGCGAGCCACCCTCGACGTGAGCGTTGTCGGGAGTCACAGTGGCGTCGACGGACGCACCATCGGTGTCGGCGAGAAGCCCTGGTTCATCGAGTTCCTTTCCCCCACTCCGGTGCGGCAGCGCGAGATCGAGATAATCGAAGAGGATTTCCGAGACGGCGGCCAGGAGTGGCTTCGCCCGTTCAAGGAGGCTCCCTGGCTTGTCGAGACGGCCGGAGACACGCCCACGGTGCTCCTCAATACGTCCTTCGAGGGACTCGCCGACCTGCTCAAGCGGCCTCGCGGGCCGTTGGAGAAGGCGGCGGCCGGCATGGTGGCGGCGCAGATCGCCGCCGATGCGTGGACGGCGATGTTCCACTCGGCGCTCGGGGAGCTCGAGTTCGACGAGGACGGCACTCCACGACTGCCGGGCGGCTGGCGGGAGTCCGTCCTGCGGGCCATGCTCCCGGACGTCTTCCCCGGACGCCCGCTCACCGACGCCCTGCTGGAGGCCCGCAACCGTCGGAGCGAGGGTCGGACGTGGGCAGAACTCCAGCCCCAGATTCAGTTCGCCGCATCGCGACGCGCCCTCGTCCCGAAGAACCTCACCGCTGCGATCCGCGCGGTCGCGCGCTCCCAGGAAGGTGCCACCCGTTGAACCGGTCCGGGACGGAAGCGATCGAGCGCCTTGCGCTGCTTCCCACTGCCATCGCGTCCAAGTATCTGACGAGCGGCATACGAGCGGGCCAGGAGCGTCTGCCGGAGGTGGCGATCCTCCGGGCCAGTGCATCGATTGAGGAGCGATCGGCCCGCTGGGATGTCGTACCCGTGCGGGAGATCCTCACCGAGGCGGTGCAACGGTTCGGCGCGTCGCGGACCGGCGCGGATGCCTGGCTGGCACCTCGACTTCACGCGACGCTGCGCATGACACGCGGCGAAGCAGCACGCCCGGAACTCTGGAACTTCCTGGCCCTGGCCGTGGCCCCGGACTACGTGCTCTGGCGCCATCTCGGCCCGGGTGCGAGAACGGACGGGGAGCCCGGAAAGGTTGCCTCCGCCCGCTTTGTCGGACCGCACTACAGCCAGGCCTTCTCCCGGCTCTGGTGGGCCGCCGAGATCTTCCGCGACGGCGCCGACTACCGTCCGGCAGAGATCGCGTGCGGGAACCAGGACATGCTCAACACCGCGCTGCGGTTGGACGCCGTCGACCACAAACCCACTGCCATCGCGATGACGCGCGTTCTGCTCGGGCTGGCGCAGTCGGGTGCGTCCCGGCTGGGTGACCGGGTCAACGCACTCTGCACAGCGGTCAACGTTGCGGGCAGCACGCTCATGTACGACGTCCTTGCACCGCATGACCTGCCCGATCAGGACGCTCTGCGCCAATGGATCCTTGAGGCGGAAACGGCTCCGTCTGTTCCGTGGGACCGTCTGCCCGACGGACCTGACGACGGAACCGCCCGTCCGTCCTCAGTGGAGCGGCTTACGCAGATGTTCGAGAGGTTCAGCTCGGAGGCCCCGTTGCGCCAGCGGAAGCAGGGCGTGAACGAGGCCGATGACAGTGACGCCTGATCCGTTGGATCGGCGAACCCGACGGCTCGTGGCCCCTCAGGCCGGCGCGGATCCCGTGGGGTGCGGAGCCGGCAAAGGAGGAGCCCAGGTCTTCAGTCGCTGCAGAGCTGCCGTGACCTCCCCTGCGCCGAGGCCGAGGGCCGCCGCGAGAATATGGATTCCGAGGCGCGGGGGGATCGCGTTTCCTATTTGCTGGGCCACTGCCCGGCCGGACCAGGGGTACCGTTCCGGGAATGTCTGGAGCACGCCCGCCTCGTAGTTCTCGAACCGCGTGCCGTCGCCACTACCGAATGCCTTGATGCCGGGGCCGAACACTCGATTGCGGGATATTTTTCCCGTCACGGTGAATGCGGGCTCGTCGTGCGCCCGTCGACCTCGGGCCCGAGGGTCGCCCCCGGTGCCGTAATTGGACACGACCTCGAACGGCTGGTGGCGTTTCTTCAGTACGTCGCCCATCGTCACGCAGCGGGTCCGCTTGCCCTGGCCGGTCGGGGTGGTGTCGTTCTTGCGAAAACGCTGATGCGTCGGCTCGGGGAGGGCAACTTCGTCCGTGAGCGTCTCGTTGTTCCTGAGTCGACCGATGAGAACCGCGCGTCGACGTGTCTGCGGCACGCCGAATTCCTCGGTGTGCAGCACTCCGCAGACAACGGAATAGTCGTGCTCCTGCAGTATCGCCTCGAAGGCTTTCCAGACCGGCAACACGGCCGGGACCTGTTCGAGAACAACGGTCTCGTACGGACGATTCAGACCTATTGCCTCGAGCGCCCAGCGGAGGGGTTCGAGCACCAGACCGGTGCGCTCGTCGTCGAGTTTGTCGAGTTCCGGCCTGATGTCCTCACCGTCGGCCATGCGTCGGGCAAATTCCAGAACCTGCTCCAGGGCTCGGCGCCCGCTCCCGCTTCCCGCCACGGTGAAGGTCTGGCACGGCGGACCTCCGGCAAGGACGCGGGCATTGGGGTAGTCCGCGGGCCCTCGTTCCCGTACGTCGCACGAGACGGTCGCAAGTCCCGCCATGCGCCGAGTGGCACATGCGTCGTCGTCGAACTCGATGCCGGTCACGGGAAGGCGCAACGCGTGCGCGGCCATGTCCAACCCACCCGGTCCGGCGAAGAGGTCGATGATCTCGGGCGGAACGGTGTCGTCGGGCGAGTGCATGCGGAGATCCTAACGGGGCAGGGCGTCGGCGATCGCGCGGCCTACAACGCCGGCCAGCGGAGGCGGCATGGCGTGGCCGACCTGGCGATACGCGGCGGTCTTGCGTCCGTGAATACTCCAATCCTCCGGGATGCACTGGATCATCGCGGCCTGGCGGACCGTGAGTTTGGGGAGCGCGTCCGCCGGGAAATCGGCGGACGGAACATCGTCGGCGAGGCTGTTGCCGTTGACGCCCAGCGACTCCCACGCCTTCTTGCTGCCCGTCGGCCCGAGATCTCCGCCGCCCCGACGGTCGGAGCCACCGACCAGAGCCGGACCGGGCCGATCAGCGTGCTTGGCCCAACGCTCCGCGCCGGGCCAGCCGTGGGCGCTCATGGACGCTCCGAGCGTCTCGCCGACGGTGGGGGCCGGTCGACCGTCGCCCTGGGGCCAGGAGAATCGGGCGTCGAGCGTATCGGCGAAGGCGATCAGAAAACCGCATCTGCGGTTCTGGGGGACTCCGAAGTCAGCGGCATTCAGAACCTTCCAGTGGCATGAATAGCCCGCGTGCGCGAGCTCGTCCGTGATCCAGGAGCGATCCCCCGCAAAGGCGTCCTTCTCGATCAGGTCGGGGACGTTCTCCAGCAGAAGCGCCTTCGGGTGCACGGCAGTCAGGAGCAATACGGCGGCCCGCAAAAGGCCTCGCTCGGCCTCGTCCTCGGCACGTCGGACGGCGGCTGCGGACTTGACCCGAGGCAGACCGCCGCTGAGCAGGTCCACATCGTAGGTCTCGGGGTGCTCGGCCGGATCGAAGTCGATGAGGTCCAGGCGGCGTACATCCCAGTGCGGCCTGTTCCGGCTGATCGTTGTGCAGGCGGCGTCGTTGGTGTCGATCAACATCACCGGGTCGAAACCGGCACGCTCCAAGCCGAGCGCCTGTGCCCCCATGCCGGAGCAGATCTCCAGCGACGAGAATCTACCCGCTGCCATGCCCAACCCCCCCTGGGCGGTCGGGCTCCGCGTCGCACCCGCTCGGCGTCAACCCGTGCCGCTCGGGCCAAGGTTAGCCTCGAACTGGCCGTCAGGACCCACCGGTTGCTCCGGGCGGACGGTGTGGCCCACTCTCCGTGCCACATCCTCCGGCGTCTCGTGCTCCCAGAACCGCAACACCGTTATCCCCAGTGCGGCCAAATGCGCGGTCGTTTCCAGGTCCCGAGCCATGTTTCGGTCCAGCTTGCTCCGCCACCATTCCGCGTTGGCCTTCGGGCTGGTCGCGTGCGTGGGGCAACCGTGCCAGAAGCAACCGTCCAGGAAGACTGCGATCTTCGGGCCGCGGAAGAGTATGTCTATGGTCCGTCTCGGTATCCCAGGCACGGGGGCGTTGACCCGATAGCGGAATCCCCGGCTGTGCAGAATGCGTCGCACCGCTACTTCCTGGGCGGTGTCGCGCGAGGACTGGCGACTCATACGCGCGGCGACAGCGGGCGAGGACGCGGTGGGCGACATAAGACCTCAGTATCCTCCGCGGCGATGGGCGGTGCCGATCGAGGTGGAGGATCCGGAGCGGGTGGCGGACCGCAGGGGGCAGCAGCCAGCGACCTTCACATCGCGGGCCTCGGTTCGGCCGCCTACCCCGGCTTACGCGACACGCCGCCCGTCGCCGATTGGCCCCCCTCGCCGCGACCGACCGCCTCGCTCCCGGGACCGCCGGCGCCGCTGTCGGCGCCGAGTTCCTCAGCCGGGGAACTTCGGCGGCTGGTGATGCCGATCGGTCGGCCGGATCGTCGCGCCCAGATGTCGTCGATGCGCGGACTCAGCGGCGCCCAGCTCAGCCGGAGTTGCGTCTCCTCCAGGGGGAGACGCCACAGTGGGGGCATGGATGGCGAAGCGCTCCACTCGATCGGCGAACTGGCCCGGCGTACCGGTCTCACGGTCAAGACCATCCGGTCCTGGTCCGATCGCGGCATCGTGACGCCGACGGACCGCAGCCCGGCCGGCTACCGGCTCTACGGCAGCGATGCCGTCGCGCGCGTCGACCTCGTGCGGACTCTGCGGGAGTTGGGAATCGACCTTCCGTCGATCCAGCGGGTCCTGGACCAGGAGGTCTCGCTGCCCGACGTCGCCGCGGTGCACGCCGAAGCGCTGGTGGTGCAGATCCGCGTCCTGCGGCTGCGGCACGCGGTGTTGACGGTGGTGGCCGAGCGCGGGCTCTCTTCCGAGGAGACGGATCGTATGCACAAGCTGGCCCAGCTGTCCGAGGCCGAACGCCGGAGCCTGGTCGACGATTTCCTCCAGGCCGTCTTCGGCGGTTTCGGCGCCGACCCCTCTTTCGCCGGCGTCATCCGCACGATGACTCCCGAATTGCCCGACAGCCCTGACGCGGAGCAGGCCCGGGCATGGGTGGAGTGGGCCGAACTGTCGCTGGACGCCGATTTCCGTGCCGGCCTGCGGCGCGTGGCCGTGGACCACGCCGCCGAACGGGCCCACATCGACAGCACGAGTCCGCACCGCGACTTCGCCGCAATCGTCCGCGACGAGGTCGCCCCGGCGTTGGCGATGGCCGTGCACCCGGCCTCACGCGCCGCCGAACCGGTCGTCGGGGCACTCACCGCCCACTATGCGCGCATCCTTGGCCGCCCCGACGACGTAGAGCTCCGCCGCAGCCTGCTGCACCGGCTGGAGCGGTTGAACGATCCGCGCCGGGACCGGTACGTCCGACTGCTCGCGGTGATCAACGGCTGGCCCGTTCAGCAGGGTCTGGCACCGGTGCTCGACTGGTCCGTGCAGGCGGTTCGCGCCCAGCAGCGAGACGGGTGAGCCGGGCGGGACGCGCGGTCGTCCGCGCCGCCCTGGGCGGGCGGTCGGAAGCGGTCGGGAGGCCCCGTCGCCGTACGGGACGGGGTCAGTGCCGAGGGTGCGGGTGTCGCGGTGGGCGGCGGCCTTCGTCATGCCCCCGGAAGGGCGATCGGCATGTCCATCAGCACGCTGTGCCGGGCGATCTTCCACTCGCCGTCCACCCGGCGCAGATCCGTGTCGTAGTAGCCGGACTCGATCGGCTGGACGGTGCCCTGGGCGCCGGAGACCCCGGCCGGCCAACCTTCGGCCGGGCGCGCGGCGGCCTGTACGCGGAAGACGATGAACTGGGCGTTCAGGTGAGCGTGGTCGCCGTCGATTCCGATGATGTGGTCGTGCGTGGTGTGGTGGCTGGAGCCGCCCGGGGGGTGATCCTCTCCTTCGCCCGCGCCGTGCAGCGCGTCGCCGCAGATCGCGAGGGGACTCGGCTGCTCGCCGAGGCGGCCGGCAACATCGCGGCGGCGCCGGTCGCCATGTCCTCGGCGATGGCGTCATCGGGCCGGGAAAACCACGCGAACGGATGATGCCCGGCGGCGAAGGGCAACCTCACGCTGCGGAACGCCGATGTCCACCCCGCCCTTGGCGATCTGCCCGGCCGGGCAAGGACGCGCCGTCGTACACCGCCCGCCGGCGGGCTGCCGCATCGGCGGTCAGGCGTCCCCGGACTGGTCGTCGTCCTCGGGTTCGAGTTCGAAGGTGAAATAGACGCTCAGCATGTTGGGCAGGTCTTCGTCCCACAGGAAATTCCACGAGACGTCGATGACCTTGACGTTGTGTTCCCCGACCCACTCGGAGGCGTCCCTGAACGCTTCTGCGGCAGTTCTGGCGGAGAACAGCCGTCTGGCGATGGGGTGTACCTGCGCCTCGGCGTCCGAGTCGTCGAAACCCTCCGGAACGTTCAGGTAGAGGCCGGGGTCGAACTCCATGGCAGCGTCCTTTCCCGTCGGTGTCGGCAGGCGGCGGCCGAGGCTGCTCCCTCGGCACGACACCCGGTAGGACCGCCGCCCGCCCGCAGCGGTTGCCTTGCCCCTTAGGGTGCCCGGCTTCACAGCGGCTGGGAATGGGCTGAGTTCACCCGATGGTGTGACTGTCAGTTGACCAGAAGGGCGAGTTACGCTCAGCTTCTTCCTGATCACATACTGGTGACCCCGGCGGTGCTACCAACACCCCGGGGTCCGACAGCGAAGAGAGTCATCTTCGATGCGCATCAACCTTAGCGCGCGCACGCGCGCGTTCACGGTGCTCGGCAACGACGTGCTACGGGACCGGCGGCTCAGCTTCACCGCGCGCGGCATCCTCGCGTACCTCCTGTCCCTGCCCGACGGCGCCCGCGAGGACGTACGGACGCTCGCCGACAACAATCCGGGGCTCGGCCGCCGAGGGGTGGCCAAGGCCGTCGACGAGCTGGTCGCGCTCGGGTACTACGTACGGCGGACGGTGAGGGATCCGGAGAGCGGGCAAGTGCGGACCGAGACCTACGTGTTCGACACTCCGCAACCGCCGGGGACGCCGCTTCCCCCGCGCGCGGGAACCGGTGCAGGAGCCGTCGGGAAGGCAGGAGCGTTCCCCCCAGGGAATAAGAACCCGGAAGAAGAACCCACCCACCCCCGAGGCCCGTTGCCGCCAACGCCAACGCCAACGCCAACGCCAACGCCGACACCTACGCCAGTGCCAGCGCCACCGGCGTCGAGCGGCGCACCCGATGCCGACCACGTCCTACCGGAAGCCCCGCCCGAAACCCTCGCCCGCGCCGCCGCCTTGCTGTCCCGTCTGGTCGGCGCCGAACCCCAACTCGCCCTGAGCGCCGCCGAATCGCTCGCCCTCGCGCCGCTCGCCGCGCCGTGGATCGAGAGCGGGGTGTCCGAGGTGGAGGCGCGCTTCCTGCTGGCCGGCGGGCTGCCGCCCGTCGTGCACAGCGCCCGGGCCCTGCTCGCGAACCGGCTGGTCCGCAAACTTCCCGCCCCCCGCGCCCGCCGAGACCCCGCCGCGCCCGCCGCTGGTCTCGCCGAATGCGGCACCTGCCGCGACCCGTTGCCCCGAGACCAGCTCACCGGCATCTGCGCCGCCTGCTCCGGTGTCGCCCCAACTCCGCGACCGCCAGCCCTTTCTCCGGAGGCCGTCGCCCAACGTGCCGCAGCAGTACGGGCTCTCGTCCGCCCCCGCCGCCCCGGCCCGCGATCGCTTCTTCAGCCAGACGGCGGATAGGGCCGCGGGGCGCCCGTCTTCCTACGGGTGCTTGCCCTCGCGCGGTGCCCCGGCCCAGGGGTAGACGGCCGGACGCGGGGCCGGGGATGCGGCCGGGCCCCACTGGCCCGGGCGGGGCGAGGGCGGGAGGTAGGGGGAGCGGGTCGGGCGGGACGCGGAGAGGAGGGCGGGTTGGGCCCAGGACTTGCGGGACCAGAGGTGGTGGAGGAGTTCGGCCTCGCGGGCGGCGAAATCAGCGGTGGGGGCACCGCGGGTGGCGGCCGCACGGAGGAAGGCGAGGTGGGTGGCGAAACCGATGTAGTCGCGGACGGCACGGGCCGCGGCCTCACCGTAGAAGCGGCGCGTCTCACGGCGCGCGGTGGCGCGCACCGACATCGAGCCGAGGGCGGAAGGCTCGGGCAGGGCGAGCCAGCCGGCGGCGGCGTAGACGGTCAGATGGGTGCGGATGGTGCGCAACTCGTTGGAGCGGGCCCAGATCGCCAGCCACACCACCAGGCCGCAGGCGGGCAGCATCACCGCCAGGTAGATGGTCAGGAAGGTGCCCGGAGAGGTCAGTGAGAAGCCGTTCCAGCTGCCGTGCAGCACCATCGCCAGCAGCCAGCCGACCAGCGGCGGCACCCAGCGCCAGCGCCACTTGCGGCCCGGGCGGGCGGTCGCCGCGATGGCGAAGCCGATGCCCGTCATCGAGGTGAAGAGCGGGTGTGCGAACGGTGTCATCAGCACCCGGACGAAGAAGGTCGCCAGGGTCGTCGAGCCCAGCACGGACGATCCCAGATCCCGGTCCTCGCCGACGGCCGTACCCAGGTAGAGGATGTTCTCGGTGAACGCGAAGCCTGTGGCCGCCAGCCCGCTGAGCACGATCCCGTCCACGATCGACTCGAAGCAGCGCCGCCGGAAGACGAACAGCAGCAGCACCGCGGTGCCCTTCGCGGTCTCCTCCACCAGCGGCGCCACGAACATCGCACCCCAGTGGTCGGACTGCGAGGGCGTACCGGAGAACGCCGACGAGACCAGTTTCTGCCCGTACTCGTTGGCGAAGATCGCCACCAGCGTCGCCGCGCACGCGCCCCACGCGATGGCGAACACCACGTTCCGCCACGGACCCGGCGCCACGTGGTCCAGCCAGAGGAAAGCCCACAGCAGCAGTGGCACCGGCAGGATCGCCAGCAGCAGGCCGACCAGGAAGGGTTCGGTACCGATGTGCTGGCGCACCAACGCGAGGATGATCACCCCGCACAGGGCGAGTGCGGTGAACAGCGCCCCGGTGCGTACGCCCTTGCTCTCCCAGAAGGTGCGGCGGGGTATGTAGTGCCAGTGGGGAGGGCTCTCCGGCGTCTCGACCGGCCTTTCGACCGGCGTTTCGACCGGCGTTTCGACCGGCGTTTCGACCGGCCTTTCGACCGGCAGGTCGACCTGCGTTTCGACGGGCGGTTCGGTCTGCTTCAACGGCTCGGTCCGGCCCGGCAGTTCGGTCCCGGTGGAGGGCCTGGTCGCGGCGGACATTACGGTCTCGGGAGGCGGTACGGGGTCGGCCGCGGCCTCCGGTTCGCCCGTTACGGAAACGGAGGTCGAATCGGACGAAGACGAGTACGTGGACACCTGTCGACAGTACGGGCACGTACCGTCCGCACGCGAGGGCGCGTACCGGTGCGCGGGCGGGCCTGCGAGGTCAGGCCCGGGTGAAGAGCAGGTCCCGTACGACGTGGCCCTTGGCCAGGCCCTGCCGCTCGAACTTCGTCATCGGCCGGAAGTCCGGCCGGGGCGCGAAGCCCGGGTACTGATTGACCAGGCCCGGCGCGGCCGTCAGCACCTCCAGCATCTGCTCGGCGTACGGCTCCCAGTCCGTCGCGCAGTGCAGTACCGCGCCCGGCCGCAGCAGCGGGGTGACCAGCGCCAGGAAGGCGGGCTGGATCAGGCGCCGCTTGTGGTGCTTGCCCTTGGGCCACGGGTCGGGGAAGTAGACACGCAGGCCGGACAGGGACGCCGGCGGCAGCATGTCGCGGAGCAGCACGATCGCGTCGCCGTTGGCCACCCGTACGTTCGTCAGGCCGGCCCGGTCGGCGAGCGCCAGCAGGTTGCCCTGGCCGGGGGTGTGCACGTCCACCGCGAGGATGCCGGTGGCGGGATCGGCGGCGGCCATGGCGGCGGTGGCGTCACCCATGCCGAAGCCGATCTCCAGCACGACGGGTGGGGGAGGGGGCGGGGGCAGGGGTGCGGCCACGGGCTCGGGGCGGTCCGGTCGGTCCGGTCGGTCCGGTCGGTCCGGCGCGCCCGCCGGGCCGAAGAGCGCCGCCAGATCCAGCGGCGCCCCGTCCAGCTCCACGCCCCACCGCCCCCACAGCCGCTCTATGGCAGCCGCCTGGGCCTGGGTGATCCGGCCGCGCCGCGCGTGGAAGGTACGGATGCGGCGCTCACCGCGCGAACCGGCCGGATCGGGGGCCGGTCCCGCGGGGAACTTCACGGAGACGGGGGTGCTGGACACAGTGCCGTCAATTCTACGGGGCCGGGCACCGACGCCTGCCCGGGCCCGCTCGGCGAGCGGGCCGGCCGGGCGGACACTGCCCTGGTCAGGGGCCGCGGCGTGCGCGGGCCGCCGTCCCCCTCCCTTATCCCCGACGGGCCCTTACGCCCATCGCCCCTCACCGCGCCTCCAGCGCCTCCAGTGCCCGGCGGGCCACCTCCCGGCCGATGGGGAGCGCGGCGGTCGCGGCCGGCGAGGGTGCGTTCAGCACGTGGACGAAGGGGCCCTCGCCGCCGAACAGGAAGTCGTCCACCAGCGAGCCGTCGGGCAGCACCGCCTGGGCCCGTACGCCCGCGGGGGCGGCTGTCAGGTCCGACGGGCGCAGCGCCGGCAGCAGGCGGCGGGCGTCGGCGGTGAAGGCCCGCTTGGACAGCGAGCGGCGGATCTCGCCGACCTCGTGCCGCCAGTGGCGGCGCGCGATCCGCCAGGTGCCGGGAAAGGCGACGGTGTCGGCGAGGTCGCGCAGCCGGACGGTTCGGCGCAGGTAGCCCTCGCGGGCCAGCGCGGGCACGGCGTTGGGGCCCAGGTGCACCCCGCCGTGGACGTCCCGGGTGAGGTGGACGCCGAGGAAGGGGAAATCGGGGTCGGGCACCGGATAGACCAGGCCCCGGACCAAGTCGCGCCGGGCCGGGACCAGTTCGTAGTACTCGCCCCGGAAGGGCACGATCCGCATGCCGGGGTCGGTGCCGGCCAGCCGGGCGAGGCGATCGCTGTGCAGGCCGGCGCAGTTGACCAGCACGCGGGTGCGGTGGGGGGCCGCCCGGTCCGGATCCGCCGGCTGCGGGGCCGCGCCGGCCGCACGGACGCCTGCCGCCCGGACGCCTGCCGCCCGGACGCCTGCCGCAGGGACGCCTGCCGCCCGGACGCCTGTCGGATGCTCGGGCGCCGAACGACCCGCTGTCGTACGGACGGTGACCTCGCCATCCGCTGTCCGCTCGATCGCGGTGACCCGCTCCCCGTAGACGATGCTGCCGCCGGCCCCGGTGACGAGGTCGGCCAGCGCGGCGCAGAGCGCGCCGAAGTCGCAGATGCCGGTGGAGCCGACGTGGATGGCGGCCAGGCCGGCCACCTCCGGCTCGTACTCGGCGATCTGCGCCGGGCCGAGTTCGCGGACCGCCAGGCCGTGTTCGCGACCACGCTGGACCAGGGCGTGCAGGCGCGGGAGTTCGGCCGGGGCGGTGGCGACGATCAGCTTGCCGGTGATCGCGTACGGGATGCCGTGCTCGGCGGCGAACTTGGGCGTCTCGGCCGAACCCGCCAGCGCGTAGCGGGACTTGAGGGTGCCCGGGCGGTAGTAGATGCCGCTGTGGATCACCCCGCTGTTGCGCCCGGTCTGGTGGCGGGCCGGGCCGGGCTCCTTCTCGATCACGGTGACGGTCGCCGTGGGCGCGGCCTGCTGCAGGGCGTAGGCCGTGGCCAGGCCTACGATGCCGGCGCCGATCACGGTGAAGTCCGTTGTGGGGCGGGTCATCGGTGTGGCTCCTCCGTGGTTGCCGACCTGCGGGTTCATCTCCCACCCGGAGTATGGCGGTTGCGGCGGCCAACCGCCGGGTCCGGCCCCGAACGCTGCCGGGTGCGAGCGGCAAGTACGGGGTGGGGCCGGAACCGACCGGGCCCGGAGGGAGTGGGCCATGGGGATGCGGCGGGGTGCGCGGGACGGCGCGGAGCCGGACCGGGCGGACCACGAACCGGACGCCGAGCAACCGCCCGGGGAAACGGCTGCCGAGCCACCGGCCGAGCGACCGGACGAGCTGCGGGCGGATCGACCGGCCGAGCCACCGGTTGATCGCCCGGCCGATCGCCCGGCCGATCGCCCGGCTGAGCAACCGGCCGACGGGGACTCCGCATTGCTGGCCCGCTCGGCACGGGACCCGGCTGCCTTCGAACCGTTGGTGGGGCGGCACTCCGCGCCCCTGCACGGCTATCTGGCCCGGCGGGCGCCGACCGCCGCCGACGATCTGCTGGCCGAGGTGTGGCTGCGGGCCTTCGCCGGCCGATCGGGCTTCGACCCGGCGCGCGGTACGGCACGGGCCTGGCTGTTCGGGGTGGCCCGGCATGTGCTGGCCGGGCACTGGCGGGGACTGGCGGCCGAGGGACCGGCCGGGAGCGTGGGTGGCGGCGTGGGCGGGGCTTCGTGGAGTACGGGCGCTGCGGGGGCGTCGGCCGCCGAGCCCGTCACGGACCCCTGGCAGGCGGTCGATCAGCGGCTCGACGCGGCCGCCGTGGCGCCCCTGATACGTCACACGCTTGCTGAACTCCCGGGCGTCGAACGCGAATTGCTGTTGCTGGTCATCTGGGAGCAGCTCACCCCGGCGGAGGCCGCGGACGTGGTGGGGGTGCCGCAGGGCACCGCGCGGTCCCGGCTGCACCGCGCCCGCACCCGGCTGCGGGACGCCCTGACGCCTGCCGCTGTGAGCGGCGCCATGACAGGAGACCTCGCATGAGCAGCGACACCGACGACCTGCTGGCCGGGCGTGACGGCCGCGCCGAGCGTGACGGCCGCGACGGCCGCGACAGCAATGAGGATTTCCTGGCCGACGGGGGTTCCGGTACCGGCTTCTCGACCGCCGAACTCCTCGAACTCCTCGAACTCCCCGGCCTGGGCGCCCTGGTGACCGCCGGAACCGTACCGCCGCCCCCCGATGAGCTGGTGGCGGGGGCACTGGCCTCGGTGCGGGCCGCCGCCGCGGTGGAGTCGGGCATCGAGCCCGCACCGGCCCGCACCGCGACCCTCGTACGCCGCTTGCGCCGCCATTGGATGCCCGCCGCCGTGATCGTCGCCGCGGTCGCCACCGGTGCGAGTCTGCTGCCGGTGGTGGACCTCGGCGGCACTCGGCCGGCGGCCAGCGCCAACGCGGCGGCCGTGTTCCTGAACGGCGTCGCCGACCAGGCGGCACGGCAGAAGGCGCAGGAGGCTCCGTACTGGAAAGTCACCTCGCAGTTCTCCGACGCCCGCGGGCCGCAGCCGCCGCTGTCCCACTACATCAGCCGCAGCCAAACTCTGTTCAAGATCAACAACGCCTGGGCTCCGCTGTACGTCTTTACGTTGCCGAAGGGTGCCCCGCGGGGGCAGCGCCCCGTCATCCCGAAGGACTACAAGACGTTTTGGCCGGTCGGTGATCAAAAGATCACCTGGGACCAGCTGAAAACGCTGCCCACCGATCCGGCCGCGCTGGCGGTCCGGCTGCGCAGCCCGGGGTTCGCGTCGTCGGAGGCGGGTTGCATCGAGAACCTGCTGGTCAACTCGCCGGCGAGCCCGAAGTTGCGGGCCGCTCTCTTCCGGGTGATGGCCGGGCTGCCGGGAGTGCGGCTCGACGGTACCGGGAAGGACCGCGTCGGCCGAACCGGGACCAGGGTCGACTTCGCTGAATTCCGGCTGCTGATCGACGCGCACACCGGTTTCATCCTGCAGAGCGACTCGACCGACCGCCAGGGCCGGGTGTCGGATTTCGTCTACCTGTACACCGGGCCGGCCTACAAGCTCGAGTGATCGCCGGGCACTTCGAACCCGTGGGCGCCGGTCACCGGAGGGGGGTGACCGGCGCCCACGTATTCCCGCGCCGAGCGGGGCTGTTCGCGGGACTGTCCGCGGTCCTGTTACGCGGGGCCGTTAGGCGGTCCTGTTACGCGGGCGCCGCCAGCAACGGCCGTGCCCGTTCGCGCAGTTCGAGCACCCGCGGCTCGTCGTTGTACGGCTCCAGCCGGTGCAGCAGGTCCCGTACGTACTCGGTGGTCCGGGCCGACGAGATGCGGTTGGCGACCTCGACGGCCTTGACGCCCGCCGCGCAGCACGCGTCGAGGTTGCCGGATTCGAGCTCGGCGACGGCCGAGACGACCAGGCGCAGGCCGTGCGAGCGGACGAACTCCTCGGTGGGGCGGGCCAGGGCCTGCTCGGTGAAGCGCTGGACCTGGCGGGGCAGGCGCAGATCGCGGTAGCACTCGGCGGCGTCGGCGGCGAGGCGGTCGTAGGAGTAGAAGCCGAGCCAGCTCGGGTCGGCGTCGCCGTCGCGGGCCCGCTCCAGCAGCGCTTCGGCGGCGGCCAGGGACGCGCCGCAGGCCTGGGCCTCGCCGGCCTTGGCGTGCGCGCGGGCCTCCACCAGATGGAAGAAGCTCATGGTGCGGGTGGTGGCCAGGCCGCGGTTGCGCTCCAGGGCGGCCTGGGCGAGGTCGACTCCCTCGTCGGCGAAGTTCCGGTAGGTGGCCTGGAGCGACATGGACGCCAATACGTAGCCGCCCAGGGGGACATCGGCGGCCGCGCGGGCCAGTCGCAGCGCCTGGATGTAGTAGCGCTGCGCGGCCTCCTGTTGGCCGGTGTCGAAGGCCATCCACCCGGCCAGCCGGGTGAGTTCGGCGGTGGCGCCGAACAGCGAGCGGCCCACGTCGTCGCTGTACGAGCCGAGCAGCAGCGGTGCCGCCTCGACCCGCAGGCATTCCGGGACCATGCCCGAACGCCAGTCGCCGCCGCCGTACTTGGAGTCCCAGCGCCGGGCGTCCTCGGCGGCCTCGCGCAACTTGGTCACATCCGTGTGGCCGACATGCGCCATACCGGGGGCAGGAGCGTCACGGGCCACCGTGGCGTCGGCGGGGGTGATCAGCCAGCGCGAGGCGGGGGTCACGTAAGCGCTCACTGCGAAAGATCCGGCCAAGCTCTGCCAGATGCCGCCGCCGCCCGGGCCGCGCCGCCCGGCGAGATCCAACCGCCACAGATCGGTGGCTGATTTCACTGCCTCGCCGACGTCCCGGGGGAACGCCAGGCCGACCTCGGGCGCCGGGTCGGCATCGGCCAGGCCTATCTCGTGCAGCGGGACGGGGCGGCCGAGTTTGCTGCCGATGGCCGCGGCGATCAGATGGGGTGCGGCGCCCTGCGGCACCATGCCCTTGGTGACCCAGCGGGCCACCGAGGTCTTGTCATAACGCAGCGTCAGACCGCGTTGGGCGCCCAAGTCGTTGACCCGACGGGCGAGTCCGGCGTTGCTGATGCCCGCCAGAGCGAGAAGGGTGCCGAGTTTCTCGTTCGGCCCGCGGTGTTCTCTGTTCACTGCGGTTCACCTCGTGATGCCGCTGGGGGCAGGCCGGCCGGCCTGGTGATGTCATGGGGTTCGGGGGTCGCCCTTCCCTGGAGTCCGATTCAGCCACCGCGATCGCCGTTTCCCAGCAGGCACGGTGCATGCGCCGGACACCCGAGCCGCGCGTACGGGTGCGAACCGGGTACACCCAGCGTAGTTCGCCGCATCCCGACCGTTAAGAGGCTGGAATCGGATGGCCGGAAACCAGTCCCTTACCGGCCATTGTGCGGCCGGCGCGCGGGCGGCGGACAGGCTGGATGCCGACCTTGCGCGGGCGTGGAAAATCGAGGCACGGGGGCGGGCGCGACACGCGCACGGCCGGGCTTGTGCTCCCGGTATATGTGGCCGTGCGCCCGGCCGTGCGCTCTGTCCGGCCGGCGGCGGCGACGCTTGCATGGTGGCCGTGGGTCGGCCCGCGACCCCGGCAGGCGGCTTGCCGGGGTTGGGCGGGCCAGGGGTTCCGCTGCCACAATCCCCGCGGGTGGCGGACCGGCCCGGGAGGATGGCACATGCCTCCCGGGCCGTTGACCCGCTGATCACCACGGCACGGAGCGCACCGCACCGCACGGACCCCGCACGAGCACCGGATGAGCAGCGCAGCCCCGGAGCCCACCGCCCGCCGGTGGCCGCCCGGCCCCCGCCCGCCGCCGGCCCCGCATCGGACCGGCATTTCACCGGCATATCAACTGCGGCATGTGCCGCAGACTTTGGCGCGAATCCGACGTTTCGTCTCGCGCGTGTTTCCCGCTCCCCCCGAGCGTGCGACCCGTCGTCCCTTGCTGCGCCCTTGCGCCTCCTTCAGCGCTTCCACGTGGCAGCATGGTCTTCCGGACATCAGACGTGGCGACGAGGCGGGGCGAGCGGCGATGGCGCCCGCGCACCGGCTGTCCACAGCCTGTGGAGGCGGCGATGCGGTGGTTGGTGGGGTGGAGCAGTGCCGCCGCGGGTCCCGTTGCCGGCTCCCGGGCCCGTTCGCTCCAGCCCGTCGGCGCCCAAGTCCTGTGGGGTGACATCGATCCGCTGTGGGCGGTCGGCGACTGGCGGCCCGACGAGATCCGCGTCGTCCACGGCGACGCGACCGGACCGGGCGGCAACGGACGCGGGGCCAAAAGCGGTTCGGCCTACAACGGCGGCGCGCCCGGCAGCGCGTACGGCGACCCCTACGGCGGCTCGTACGGCAGCTCCTACGCCAACGGCAGCGCCTCGCAGCGGCCTTACGGTCCGGGCGGATCCAGCCCCGGGACCGGCATGGGCGACGGCGGCAACGGCTACGCCGGCATCGCACGGCTCGCGGTCCTCGGCCGCTGCGGCGCCACCGACGCCGAACTGCGCCTCGGCCTGGTCGCCGCCCGCGGCGGCGCGCTGCGCCATGTGACCGCCTGGCCGGGCAGCTACACCGCCGTACTCCAACTCGGCCGCCGCATCACGGTCCTGGGCGACCTGGCCGGCGCCCGCCCGGTCTTCCACACCCCCTGGTCCGGCGGTACGGCGTACGCCACCGCCGCGCTGCCGCTCGCCGACCTGATCGAGGCCGGCCTCGACGTCACGCACCTCGCGGCGACCCTCGCCTGCCCGGACGCCCCCGAAGCGCTCATCGACGGCACCCCCTACCTGGGCGTGCGCCGCGTACCGCCCGGCCACGCGCTGATCCTCCGGGACGGCGCACCGGAGATCAGCGGCTACGAACCGACCCTCTCCCTGGCGGCCGGCCACCAGCCGACCACCGCCGCCGACGCGGAAGCGGCCGTAACGGGCGTACGGGACGCGCTCGTCGAAGCGGTACGGGCCCGGCTGGCGCAACCCCGCTTCGTACCCGACCCCGACGAGGAGCCGGCGCCCGGGATCGGCGCCGACCTGTCCGGCGGCAGCGCCTCGGCGACGCTGGCACTGCTCGCCGCCGGACTGCCCGGCATGCCCGGCACGCTGCCCGGCAGCCCCGGGTCGCTGGCCGGGGAGCGGCTGCTCGCCGTCACCTTCAACGACCTGGTGGGAGGCGCCGGTTCCGGCTACGCGGCCACCGCGCGGGTGGCCGAACTCGAACGGGCCCGCGCCATGGGCACCGACCCGCGCCTGCGCCACGTCGTCGTCCCCGGCGGTGAGGAGGCGCTGCCCTACGCGGACCTGGCCAGCGGCGCGCTCGGCCCGCTCACCGACGAGCCCGGCCCCTCGCTGATCATCGCCGAACGCCACCGGCGCCGGCTCGCCGCGGGCGGCGCGGACCACCTGACCGGATACGGCGCCCGGCAGGTCCTCGACGCCCACCCGGCGCGGCTCGCGGACCTGCTGATGGACCGGCGCCGCCGTCATCTGCTGCGGCCGGTCGCCGCGCTGACCAGGGCGGACGGCGCGGTGACCGGACACTCGGCGCTGGTGCCGCTCACCGTGCCGCTCACCGTCTACCGGGCCGCCCGGCGACTGGCCCGCACCCCCTACCAGCAGGGCGTCGAGGACGCGGCACTGCGCCTGCTGCGACGCGAGTTCGGCGAACCGGGCCGCGGCGGATCGCCCGGCCCGCTGAGCGCGTCGCTCGCCGCGATGGCCTGGGCCCGGCCGGGCCCCGCCGCCCGCTGGCTGACCGGCGAGGCACTGGCCGAGGTCTCGGCGCGGCTCCAGGACGCGGCCCGCCGCCCCTGGCCGATGGAACGCCCCGGCGAGCGGCGCGCCCGCGCGGCACTGGCCCGGCAGGCGGCCGACTTCCGGGTACTGGAACAGGCGGCGGCCGTCTCCTCGCAGCGCCTGCACGCGCCCTTCCTCGACAACCAGGTGGTCCGCGCCTGCCGCGCGCTTCCCGCCGCCCTGCGGGTCCGGCCCGGCGCCCGGGCGGACGTGCTGCGCGAGGTCCTGCAGGGCGCCGGCGTCCGCGACCTCCCACCGGGCTGGGGCGCCTCCTCGGCAGCTTCCTCGGTGGCCGGCGCCGCCGCCCGGGTCGGCCTGCGTGCCTCGCTCGACCCGCTGCTCGACCTCTTCGAGGCGCCCCTGCTGGCCGAGGCCGGCCTGATCGAGGCCGGCGCGATCCGCACCGCGCTGGAATCAGCGGCCCGCGGCGAGCCGGTAGGCCTCGACGGGCTGGGCGAACTCGTCTCCGTGGAGCTGTGGCTGCGCCGCCTCCTGGCCCGCCGCGGTTCCTGCTGGACCGGCGGCACGAGAGAGCCGGAGCAGCGGGCGGTGGCTTCGGGGGTGCAGCGGCTGTCGCTGTGAGGCTTTGACGGCTTGGCGCCTTGGCGCCTTGGCGCTCGGACGCTGTGACCGGGGGCGTGGCGTGGCGGCTGGGGGACGGCACCCCGGAGTTGATCTTGCGGCGGGCGGCGGGCGGCGGTCGGCGGGCGGCGGGCGGCGGGCGCTCGGCAGTCGGTTGGCGGGGGTTTGCGCGTCCGGGTCGCGATTCCACCGCGCGGGGGGAGTTCCGGCCGGGGGGCGGGCGGTGCGTGCCCCCAGCGGTGGGCGGTGCGTGCCCCGGGGCGGACGCCGCCGACCGCCCCGCGTGCCGCCCGCGCCGGGCTGTCAGTGGCGTGCCGCAGAATGGTGGACGGCAGCGCGACCGAACGAGACGTACCGCTCGGCGGCCGCCGACAACGTGCCGGACGACGACCCAAGGCGAGGTGGTAGGCGATGACGGTGTGGGACGACGTGGTGGGGCAAGCCCGGACCGTCGCGGAACTGACCGCGGCCGCCCAGGACGCCGACCTCCAGGTGACCGCCGAGTCGACCACCGCCCGCAGCGACCGCAGCAACACCTCCGGCTCCCGTATGACGCACGCCTGGCTCTTCACCGGCCCGCCGGGCAGCGGCCGCTCCACCGCCGCCCGCGCCTTCGCCGCGGCCCTGCAATGCACCAGCCCCGACAAGGCACTCGGCGCCGCCCCCGGCTGCGGGTTCTGCGACGGCTGCCACACCACCCTCATCGGCACCCACGCCGACGTGGAGACCGTCCGTACCGACCTGCTCTCCATCGGCGTCAAGGACACCCGCGAGCTGGTGCGCCGCGCCTCCCTCTCCCCGGCCGGCGGCCGCTGGCAGGTGATCCTCATGGAGGACGCCGACCGCCTGACGGAGGGCGCCGCCAACGTCCTGCTGAAGGCGGTCGAGGAGCCGGCCCCGCGTACGGTCTGGCTGCTGTGCGCCCCCTCGGTGGAAGACGCCCTGCCGACCATCCGCTCCCGCTGCCGCCTGCTGACGCTGCGCACCCCGTCGGTCGCGGACGTCGCGGACGTCCTGACCCGCAGGGACGGCGTCGCCCCCGAGCTGGCCGCCCAGGTCGCCCGCGCCACCCAGGGCCACATCGGCCGGGCCCGCCGGCTCGCCGCCGACGAGACCGCCCGCTCCCGCCGCGCGACCGTCCTGCGCCTGCCGCTGCGCGTCGCCGACATCGGCGGCTGCCTACGGGCGGCCCAGGAGCTCGTCGACTCGGCCACCGAGGACGCGAAGGCGGTGGCGGACGAGGTCGACGGCAAGGAGACCGAGGAGATGCGCGCTGCCCTGGGCGCCGCGGCCGGCGCGGGCAGCCGGATGCCACGCGGCACCGCCGGCGCCATGAAGGAACTCGCCGACCGGCAAAAACGCCGCTCAACCCGCACCCAGCGCGACACCCTGGACCTCGCCCTGACCGACCTGGCCGGCTTCTACCGCGACGTCCTCACCCTCCAACTCGGCCGCTCCCCGGACCGGGTCGCCAACGCCGAGGCCATGGACGGCATCCGCCAGATAGCCTCCTCCTCCCGCCCCGAGCACACCCTGCGCCGCATCGAGGCAGTCCTGGCGTGCCGCGACGCCCTGGACCGCAATGTGGCACCGCTGCTGGCGGTCGAGTCGATGACGCTGGCCCTGCGGGCCGGCTGAGCGGGTCCGCCGCGGCCCGCCTCTCCGCCGCCTCGGTGCGGTGGCCTTCGGGCCGTTCCGCGTGCCGCGACGCCCTGGACCGTAATGTGGCACCGCTGCTGGCGGTCGAGTCGATGACGCTGGCCCTGCGGGCCGGCTGAGCTGGGCCGCCGCGGCTCCTCTCCGGCGCCTCGGTGCTTTGGTTTTGGGGTCGTTCCGGGATCCCGTCCCGGGGTATTCCCAGCGGGCCCTTGGGGGCCTCTTCCGCCCGGGCCGACCGGTCCGCGCCCGGTCTGGCCCAGGCGCAAGGAGCCCCACCGCACCTGCCCCCGCAGGGCCGCTGGGGGTAGCGGCCGGAGTCCGGGGGGCGGTACCGCGCGACGCACGCACCACCCGCAGAAGGCCCGACGAGCCGACGCCGGCCTGCGGGCAGAGGCAGCCGGCCTGCCGGCGTCCCCGCCCTGCCCGCGGCACAGCGCGTGGTGCGTTCGGGTGATCACCGGCCCCGGACCGTAACGGCGTCCCCGGACCGGCCGACCGGCCGATGCAAGGTGCAGGCAGTGGTCCCGCCTGCTCCGCCCTGTCCCCGCGGGGCCGCAGCCGTCCCGGAAGGGTCCCGCCGTGGCCGACACGATCCGCATGTTCTTTCTGCTGCTGTTCGCCTCCACCGCGTTGACCTTCGCGCTGCGCGCCCTGCGCCACTGGCAGGGGGAACGGGCCGGCCGCGTGTACGAGCTGCCCGTCGACCGGCGGGGCGTGGCGCTACGGATCGGCGCGGCCGGTGCCGCCGCGCTGGTGGCCGCGGTCCTCGCCGTACCGCTCCTGCACCGCTCGCCCGCCCCCGTGTCCTCGGCCTCTTCGCTCGCCGGGCCGGCGGCGCCGTCCCCTGCCCGCACCGCACCGCGGACCGCCCCGGCCCCACCCCCGCCGCCGCGCACTCCCGAACCGGCCCCGCCGGCGCCTTCACCACCGCCCTCGCTCTCCCCGGAGGCCCGTACCCTCGGCCACCCGTCCGGCGGCACCCTCCAACTGCTCAGCGACGGCACCCGGGTATGGCTGCCGCCGTTCTACGACACCCCGCACGCGGCTGGCGTCGCCTACCCGGTGGTGCTGGCGCACGTGGACGACCCCAAGGGCGACCCCGACCTCTACGCGGGCCTCGCCGAGGGGCTGCGGCGCGGCCGTTCCGACCCGTTCGTCCTGGTCATGCCGGACAGCTGCGACCGCGACTCCGGCGCCCTGCTCACCGAGGTCGCCCACCGCTACCGCACCCTGACTTCGGTCAGCGCCCGCGCGGTACTGGGCATCGGCGCGCAAGCCCCGTGCGCGGTACGCGAGGCTCTGGCCAACCCGGGCCGCTACCAGGCTGGCATCGGCATCTCCGGTACGTATCCGGAGCTCACCGAGACCGCCGGCCCGCAGCCACCCCTGCTGCTCGCCTCGCTCGGCAGTGAGAGCGGTTCGTACGCGTCAGCGGTGCGGTTGCGGGAGTCGTTGAACGCGCGGGGCGACGCCGTACGGTTGATCGACGGGGTGGGGAGGCGGTCGGCGCTGATGAGCCTGGTCGCGGCCTACCTGACCGAGAAGCTCGACGGTGCCTCGGCCCTGCCCGGGGCTGCCGCGGTGGGGTCGGCGGAGGGACCGCCGGTACGGGCCCGCGTACCGGCACAGCTCGCGCCACGGGCACCGGCGTACGTACCGACGCATCGACGGACCCAGCCGCTGACCCAGCCGCTGACCCAGCCGCGGACTCTGTTGCGGCCCCACGCCCCGGCACACGTACCGGCACCGGCACCGGCACGGACCCCCGCCCGTACCCACCACCGGACCCCCGCACCCGTACCGGGCCCGGTCCGGAAACCCGTGCGTAGCCACGCACCGGCGCACGCCCCCACCCGCGCACCGGCCCACCGGCCGGCGGCTCACGCCCGCACACCCGCACCCGCCCGCCCCCCGGCCCATCCATCGACCCACCCCCCGCTCCACGCGCACACGCACGCACGGGCACTCGTTCGGCCGTCCCGCACGTCACACAAACCGTCCCCCCGATCCTCGCCGCCCCCCGCCCCGAAAGGCCATGCCTAGCGGCTCAAACCACTCAAAAGGCGACAGGTCGATCGATCGCCAGGCACGTGCGGCGGATACGCTCATGTTCATCCGACGGGAGGACCGAGCCGCCGATGCTTACGCCGAAGCGCGCCAAACGCCTGCTCCGCACGCCGTTCACGGTGGTCGCGGTGGCCGGACTGCTGCTGTCCGCCTGCTCATCCGGAGGGACCGGCCACCGGGCCGAAGCGGCGTCGCCCGGCCGTTCGACGCAGTCCGCCGGGTCCACGTCCCCCGGTACGTCCTCTTCCGCCGGCGCCTCCTCTTCCGCCTCGTCGTCCGCTTCCCTGCAGCCGCTGCCGTCGCGGATCCCGGCCGACCTCAAGCCGTACTACAAGCAGAAGCTCCACTGGCGCAGCTGCGGCGTGCCGCAATTCGACTGCGCCACGATGAAGGTCCCGCTGGACTACGCCCACCCGCACTCCTCCAGCGACCTCAAACTCGCCGTCGCGCGCAAGAAGGCGGCCGGCCCCGGCAAGCGGCTCGGTTCGATGCTGGTCAACCCGGGTGGCCCGGGCGGTTCGGCGATCGACTACCTGCAGTACGCGGCCCTCGGATACCCCGCGTCCGTCACCTCCCGCTACACCATGGTCGCCGTCGACCCGCGCGGGGTCGCCCGCAGCGAGCCGGTCGAGTGCCTGTCCGACAAGCAGATGGACGCCTTCACGGTCGTCGACACCACTCCCGACAACGCGGCGGAGATCAGCAAGCTCACCGCCGCCGACAAGACCTTCGACGCCGCCTGCGAGAAGCGCTCGGCGAAGTTCCTCGGGCATGTCTCGACCATCGACTCGGCCCGTGACATGGACGTCCTGCGGGCCCTGCTCGGCGACAAGAAGCTGACCTACGTCGGAAAGTCGTACGGCACCTTCCTCGGCGCCACCTACGCCGGGCTCTTCCCGCAGCGCGTCGGCCGGCTCGTCCTGGACGGGGCGATGGACCCCTCGGTGAGCGCCCTGGAGAGCAGCCGGGCCCAAGCCGGCGGCTTCGAGACCGCCTTCAACGCGTTCGCCGCCGATTGCGTCAAACGGACCGACTGCCCGCTGGGCAGCAAGTCCGTCGATGACGCGGGCAAGCGGCTCGACGCCTTCTTCGCATCCCTGGACGCCCACCCGCTGTCCACCGGCACCTCCCGCCCGCTCACCGAGTCCCTCGGCACGACCGGCGTCATCGCGGCGATGTACGACCAGACGGCCTGGCCGTCCCTGCGCGGCGCCCTGGACAGCGCGCAGAAGGGCGACGGCGACCCGCTGCTCAAGCTCTCCGACGGCTATTACGAGCGCGGCGACAACGGCAAGTACAGCAACCTGATGTACGCCAACGCCGCCGTCAACTGCCTCGACCTCCCGCCGGCCCTGTCCTCCCCGGCCGACGTCGAACACGCGCTGCCCGCCTTCCAGAAGGCCTCGCCGCACTTCGGCACCAGCCTGGCCTGGTCCTCCCTCACCTGCGGCTACTGGCCGGTGCGCGCCACCGGCCGCGCCGAGCGCATCCCGGCCAAGGGCGCCGCCCCGATCCTCGTCGTCGGCACCATCCGCGACCCGGCAACCCCCTACGCCTGGGCGGTCTCCCTGGCCTCCCAACTCTCCTCCGGCCACCTCCTCACCTACAACGGCGACGGCCACACCGCGTACGCCCGCGGCTCCTCCTGCATCGACTCGGCGGTCAACGCCTACCTGCTTGCGGGCCGGGTCCCGCCGACCGGCAAGAAGTGCAACTAGTGCTGTGACCTGACAGGTCCACAGCACTAGCCTCACCCGCCGCCGCTCCCCAGCGCCCCGCGCCCACCACCCCCGCGCCCGCCGCCCGCCGCCCAGTGCCGGACGCCTTCGCGCCCGTCGGCCGCCCGGGCCCCGGGGTGCCCCTGACCAGCGCCTCCCCATGATCCCGCCCTCGTCCCTACCACCCCCAGGAAGCCTGTAGACTTTCCCCCGCTGCTGCTGCCACCCTGTGTCAGCACCCCAGCAAGCCGCCTTAGCTCAGTTGGCCAGAGCAACGCACTCGTAATGCGTAGGTCTCGGGTTCGAATCCCGAAGGCGGCTCCGGAGAACCCCAGGACTCACTCGCCGTGACCTGGGGTTTTTCCTTTACCGGATGCGGCGACGACGCTGCGCGCGGGCCGATTTGCTGTCGGTGGTCTCAGTAGGGGCCTTCACCTGCGGCATGAAGGTGTCGCCCATGCGGTGCATGGCGTCCTTCGAGAGGTACGACCGACCCTTGACGTAGCGGCGGGTCTGGCTGATCTGGGTGTGCCGCAGGATCTCCATGATGGTCACGATGTCCACCCCCAGCTCGTTGAGGATCGTGCCTGTGGTGTGCCTGCTCCCGTCGTACAGCCGCCGGTCGTCTATGCCCGCCTCGGCGAGAAGTTCCTTAAACTCCTCCCAGTCCGCCCGCGGGTCCAGTGGTCGGCCGTCGGGCGGGGCGGGTGAAGATGAGACCCCCGTCCTTGCGCTCCGGGCAGGCGCTCGCGTGCCTTGTGCACGACTTCGCACAGGGCTGGGGGCAGCCTCGCTTGTAGCCCTTGTGCGTCACGCATTCCGCGGGGCAGGACTCGAACCGTTGCAGCCGGGCGCCGCACTGGTCGGGTCCGCGCAGCAGTGCCGCCACGTGAGCCGCTGAAGCTGCCACTGCGGATGGAACAGCTCGTTGTCGAGGTCTACGTACTGCCACCGCAGACCGAGGGACTCCCCCTGCCGGAAGCCCATACCGACCCCGACCACCCACCGCATGAACGTGTCTCGCTATGTCGCGGGCGGCGAGGAAGGCTTTCGCCTCTTCGATGGTGAAGGGGTTCGCCTCGGTTTCGTCCACGGTCGGCGGGTCCACAAGGGTGGCCACGTTTTCCACAATGAGCCGGCGCCGGTGGGCAATCTTCAGGGCACGTGACAGGATGCGATGCACCTTGAGAACGTGCGACGGGGGGCGGATTCAACTAATCGTCGCAACACCTCATAGCTGGAGGTGGAGTGATGGGTGTCGGCCCTCAGCAGGCCAGGGTTCGTGAGTACCGGGGACAGATGCCGTCGCCCGGCCGACCGACGGTCGCTTGGCGCGAGGACCGGGTCCGGTTCTGCGCAGCGATAGCCAGGGGACTGAGGACCGAGGAAGCGGCGACCGTCGCCGAGGTATCGCCTGCGGTCGGCACACGGTGGGTCCGGCACGGTGGCGGCGTGCAACCGAACCTTTCGCCGACAGTGTCGGGGCGCTACCTGTCGTTTCCAGAGCGCGAGGACATCGCAATCTGGCATGCTCAGGGTGTGGGGGTCCGCGACGTTGCGCGCCTGCTGGGTCGGTCTCCGTCGACGATCTCGCGGGAGCTTCGACGTAATGCGTCGACCCGGGCTTACCGGCCGGAATACCGCGCGTCTACCGTTCAGCGGCATGCCGAGCGGCGGGCCCCGGCGCCCGGAGACAGCGAAGCTGGCCGCCGACGAGAGGCTGTGTGAGTACGTTCAGGATCGGCTCGCCGGTTGCGTCTGTGGAAGTGGTGTAGCGGGTTGGACCTGATCCGGGGGTTTGTCCCGGTGTCCGGGTTGGTGCCCGCATAGAAAGACGGCCATCGGCTGATCTTCGAAGTGTCAAGCCTCGAAGGAGATCAGCACGATGACCGCACCAGACAGTCTGCCCCTGCACGCCCTCACCGAGGACAACCTCGCCACGGCGAGTCCCGACCTGCTGCGCGCGATGGTCAAAACATTCGCCGACGCCCTGATGTCCGCCGACGCCGACGCGGTCTGCAACGCCGAATACGGGCAGGTCAGCGATGAGCGAGTCAACCACCGCAACGGCTACCGCCCGCGCGAGTGGGACACCCGCGCCGGCACGATCGAGCTGGCCATCCCGAAGCTGCGCTCGGGAAGCTACTTCCCGACCTGGCTGCTCGAGCGCCGCCGCCGGGCCGAGCAGGCCCTCATCTCGGTGGTCGCCACCGCCTACCTGCTGGGCGTCAGCACACGGCGGGTGGAGAAGCTCGCGCAGTCCCTGGGTGTCACCCAGTTGTCGAAGTCGCAGGTCAGCGCGATGGCCAAGCACCTGGACGAACAGGTCACAGCGTTCCGGAACCGCCCGCTGGACGCGGGCCCGTACGCGTTCGTCCGGGTCGACGCCCTGACCCAGAAGGTCCGCGAAGGCGGCAGGATCGTCAACGTTCACGCGCTGGTCGCCGTCGGTGTCAACGCCGACGGGCACCGCGAGATCCTCGGCCTGGACGTCGCCACCGCCGAGGACGGCGCCGGCTGGCTGGCGTTCCTGCGCTCGCTGACCGCCTGCGGCCTTACCGGCGTCCAGCTCGTCGTCTCCGACGCCCACACCGGCCTGGTCAACGCGATCGGCGCGGTCCTGCCCGGCGCGTCCTGGCAGCGCTGCCGCACCCATTACGCCCGAAATCTGCTCTCCCAGGTCCCGAAATCCGCCCAGCCCTGGGTGGCGACCCTGCTGCGGACGGTCTTCGAGCAACCCGACGCCGACGCGGTGAAAGCCCAGATGACGCACGTGCTGAACGCCCTGGAAGCGAAGTTCCCCAAGGCCGCTGCACACCTGGACACCGCCCAGCACGACCTGCTGGCCTTTACCGCCTTCCCCCGCGAGATCTGGCGGCAGATCTGGTCCAACAACCCGCAAGAGCGCCTGAACAAGGAGATCCGCCGCCGCACCGACGTCGTCGGGATCTTCCCCGACCGGGACCGCACTTATCCGCCTCGTCGGCGCCGTCCTGGCCGAACAGAACGACGAATGGACCGAAGCCCGCCGCTACATGGGGCTCGACCTTCTCGCCAAGGCCCACCACCCGAACGAGTCAGAAACCGACAACACGCCCCTGCCCACCGAACTCACCGCATAGCCTCAAAACAAGATCACCGAGTGGCCATCGATACACCACTCCATCGGACGTGACCACACGGGTCCTCGTCCTGTCCGTCGGACAGCGAAGCCGCCTCTTACCCCCAGGACCTAAGTCCACGGCCGGCGATGAAGCGATACGAACGGTTGTCGCTGGAGACCAGCACGCCACGGATCAGCGGTGTGAGAAGGGCACGCTGCCCAACGAGTTCCGGGGCGTCCAGGAGCGGAACAGCCGCGGCAAGAGCTGCTTCTTGAATAGCAAGGTCCGGAGCGTGGAGGAAAGCAGAGACAGCATGGAATAGGTCAGGACGCAGTGCCCTAACGTGGACGGACTCCGGATGTTTTTCCAGACAAAGCCCCACACGTGCCATCTGTGCCTCTGCTTCGGTGCCGACCTCGGTAGCTACCGATCCCACCCAGTCCAGCAAGGCAGCGCGCAACGGCAAGCGCCCGGCGTCACGGCTGGCCACCACGGTATCCGTGCGTGGGTCCTTAATGATCTTCGCCACAAATGCAGCCGCAGGCACTGTCACTGAGTAGATCGTGTTCTGGTGATGCACCGGATCGTTGAGGTGCCGCAGGGCACTGGCCTGCGTGTCGATGTCGTCGGCCAGCAGCCCTGCCAGCAAAGCAGCAGTTCCTGCGGCCGACCCACAGGCATGTTCGAGCGAAGCCCAGTCGGTCCCCTCCAGCAGACTCCGCGGGTCCGGCAGCAGACCGTCAACATCCGTGATCTTCACGCATCAAGTATGGCTGTTGATCCCACGCCCACTCCAACTACCTCATGCACATAACGGGACAGCCCTTAGCTGCCCCAGGGGTGAGAGCTGTGCGGTAATTGCTGACGTGTATGTCAACCCGCTGCTCAAGATCGTAGAAGGCCAGCTCCTCCGCATAGAGGCAATGCCTTCCAGGACTGCGTGGATCGGCTTGGCCTGGAGCTGCGCCCGATCGTGCACCAGACCCGTGGCCTGCTTGGGCACCATGGTCGGGGGTGGCTACCCGTGGCGAACAAGCGCTGGCTCGGCTTAGCTTGGGAAGTCGTTGCATATATGGCACAAGATGTTGCTCATGGGGGGCCAATGTTCCGGTTAGGTGATCGTCGCGGAAGAACGAGTGCTAAAATTGCGATCACCGTGAACTGACTTGGCCGAGAAAGCTCGAATGACGCTAATCCGATTTCGCAATAGGGGGTAGAAAATGCCTGGCATGCCAAGTAATGCACAAACGCTCATCATGCGGATTTTCGAAGCATGGAAGGAAGATAATCTTCCCTCCGCCGAGAATTCCGTCGCATTTGAGATCTTCGCTTCCGGATTGGCTCTTCGAACGTACGATCTAGGACTAGAGGAGGTAGAGGCTGGCATCGCAGGGGGTGGGCAAGACGGCGCAATTGATGCTGTCTACGTCTTCTTTGATGACGGCCTGCTAGACGAAGACTCGGATGTGGTTACACCTTCGAGCAGGCCGAGTGAATTCGGACAAGACAGAAGCTTGGAGCTTTGGGTAGTCCAAGCAAAGCGGACGCCGAACTTCACTGAAGAGGCGATTGAGAAGCTGGAGGGAACATTCCGGAGACTCCTCGATCTTTCACAGCCGCTGGATTCATTGGAAGTTCTGTACAATAGCAAGCTCCTAAAGCGCTTTGGACTATTTCGCGACGCCTGGGAAAAGCTGTTGGTACGGAGACCAAGGATCAGTGTCAATGTGATCTACGCCGCTCCCGGCGATGCGCGGAACGTCACACCGCAGCTAGAAGCGAAGATCTATGCGCTCAAGCAGGCTATCTTGAGCACGGTGCCTGCCGCGGAAAAGATTTCCGTGGAACTCATCGGGGATAAAGAGCTGCTCGCCCGCTACAACGAACGCCCTCCTTATACGCTCGCCATGAACTATCAGGAGAGCGCCACGAGCGGCCAGTCGCACGTGGCGCTGGTCAGGCTCCGCGACTACTTCAACCTAATTGTCGACGAGCAGGGCAGGCTGCGACGTCATCTGTTCGAATGGAACGTAAGAGACTACCAGGGAAACGTCTCGGTCAACCAAGAAATCAGGAAATCGCTTAGGTCTGCTGAGAGTCCGGAATTTTGGTGGATGAACAATGGTGTGACCCTAATCTGCAGCGGAGCTACCAGTACTTCTAAAACATACTCGCTTTCAAACATTCAGATCGTCAACGGTCTGCAAACAAGCCATGAGATCTTTGAGACCCTCAGGGATCCGGTTGCGCCGGAGGTCGAGGATCGAATGCTGCTCGTTCGGATCATTGTCACGGCTGACGCTGCAACGCGCGACATGGTTATCAGAGCCACCAATCGTCAAACTGCCATTACGGATGCGTCCCTGCGCGCCACGGACGAAGTTCAGCGCCACATTGAAGACTACTTCCTGACTCATGGTTGGTACTACGATAGGCGCAAAGGATTCTATAAGAACGAGGGCAAGGATCCGTCGAAAATCATTAGCATCCAGTTCCTTGGGGCGGCGATAACGGCAATGGGTCTTTCTCGGCCAGACAAATCCCGGGGGAAACCTTCGTCCCTTCTGAAGAACAACGAAGACTACTCGCAGGTATTCAACGCCAACGTCGATCTGGACATCTACCTCTGGGCTGCCCGGCTTCAACGTCAAATCGATGGCTTTATTTTGTCAGAAGCCGCCGAGGCGAATATCGTCCAGAAAAGCAATCTCAAATTTCATCTGGCAATGATTATCGTCGAGCAGCTCAATGGGGGTGAGCAGGTTCGCCGGCCGCAGCAGCTGCGTAGGCTTGCCGTAGAAGGTGCTCAGGTGGGTGAGCCACACCTCAAGTCGACGTTCGAAGACCTTAAGGCTTGGTCGGCTGATTACCTGCAAGCAGAGGGGATGATTCTGGAGAGGGCCGCAAAATCGCAGGCGTTTAGTAACTACCTGCTTGGTCGAGCACGCAAAGCACAGGAGTAGGGCCGGGTTAGCCGTCTAGGCACGGAAGGGTCCTGGCCTGATTCCTGGCCAGGTCCCTTTGACCCCGGGTGGGTCATGCCTCCAGACCGGGAAGGTTCGCTCGCAGACGGCGACGAAGCGAAGTGACTACAGCGTCCGCCTGCCCTTGCCCCTCGACTGCTCGGCGCGGAGCAACATCGAGAGCAGCCCTGCTCAACTGGGCAGCGCTGGTCCCCAGGACGATGTCAACGGCAAGCCGAGCTGGGGCACCATCCTCGGACTGGGCGGCCACGTCGAATACGTAGATCCAATCGCTGGATGACGTACTCTCGTCATCTGCGAAGCGGTACGTTCCGTCGGCGGCCTTCTTGAGCTCTGGGGCGCCGAGGAACGGTTGCCACGAATCCCAGACCGGCTTCGGGAGAACCAGAATGCAGCCCACGGACGAGTCCCGCTTCGTGGCCTGGAATTTGAAGGCAACTTGATAGAAGGTGCGCTTGAAGACATTCGAGACGTTTGGCCCCTCGACCTTCTTGCCCGCCCACTCGGGGTTTTCGGCCAACTGCTCGTGAAAGTTGGCCGGGTGGAGGTTCAACGCATTGGTGAGTGCTTCGACCGTTTGCCGGTAGCTGCCGTGCGTGTCCGTCGTCTGAAGCTCGATGACCCCGTACTTCCCCAGCCTCACTGCGGTCTCTCCGAAGCTGAGGATTGACAGTGCGGCCTGGCTACCAGGCAGGATCTCCACGACCGTGACGTCGAACGACATGGCGGGTGAGGCGGGCGTCTTCGGCAATCCGATCTCGCCGCCGAGTTTTCCCTGGAAGTAGAGGAACGTACGGGTCTCTGGGTTGCCCACCTTGTCCAGGAAGCTCGTTCGGGCGTCGGCGCTCGCAAGGATCAGGGCGGGGCGAACGACTACTGGCGTGCTTGCCGGAACACTAAACAGCCGCCTCACCATGTCGATCATGAGGCGGCTGTCCAGCGCTCGATAGGGGCAGACGAGCCAGTCCTGACGCGGCCCGTTGCTGGTTGAGCTGATCGTGCAGACGCCAGCCGAATTCCGTTTCGTCTTGTCCGTCTCATCGCTTTTGACGCAGCGCTGAACACTTCCGAGTGCGTTACTCAGAAATGGGCATGCGTGCTTGAGCTGGTCATCCAATGAGGCTGGCGAGTGCGAAACCACCGGGAAAACCCTGTGACCGAACCACTCTGAGACGTGTGGGCGATTCGCGCTTCCGTAGTCGCTGCGGATCGCGTGGTTGGCGTTGACCATGGGCTAGAGAGTAGTACGGTCATGACGCCTTGTGTGGAGAATTGATCAGATGAGCACGCCCTGCTCCACGAGTTCCCCGTGCATGCCGATGTCCTGCACCGGCCGGCGCCTGAACGGCTGCTCCAGGCGCTTGCCAAGCGCTCCATTCAGGCAATTTAGGACATCCTTCGCGATTGCCTGTGCAAGCGGTACGGGTACTGCGTTGCCGACCTGCTCATATTGGCTTGAGCGAGTGCCATGAAACACAAACCGGTCGGGGAAACCTTGGAGCCGCGCCGCCTCCCGGATCGAGATGGTCCTGTCCTGATCAGGGTGCGTGTACTCGCCAGTCTTGGGGTCCCTAAAGCGGGTCACTACGGACCGCGGGATCCCGTCCCAGGTCATACGCCGGTACCGCCTGGTGTGATCCTTTCGCAGGGCTCGCTGCATCCCTGGTGGCAACATGTCGTGGGGGAGGTCGCGCCAGTCCTGGCCAGGCTTGAGAAGAGACAGGCGTGCCAGATTCGCCTCCGTCAGCTTGGCGGCGTAGTGATTGAAGAGTTCAGTCGTGAGCCCTTCGCGCATCGCCAGCTGATACGCCCCAGCTGGTGTGCCTGCGTACTCTTCGACTTGCTCGCCGGCCTGGATCGGCGGCAGATCTCCGAGGGCTTCGCGTGTGGTCACGAAGCCAGCAATCTCCGCGGCGCTGATCGTGACGTTGGGCAAGAGATCACCGATGCGGCTACGGCCGTGGCTGGGGGCGGGGAATCCGTACCCTGCAGGGATGTCCAGGTCGCGCCGCCAGGCGACGATGATCAGGCGCCACCTCATCTGTGGTGCTCCGTAGCTCGCAGCCAGGAGTTCTGCGCACGCCGCCCTGTAGCCACGCTCGTTGAGCCCCTCCAGGATGGCTCGGAGGTAGGCCCCGCCGCCGAGAGTGAGTAGCCCCGGGACGTTCTCGATGACGATGGCTCGGGGCGAGAGCTCAGAGGCTAGACGTAGCACCTCGAGGTACAGGTTATTGCGCTCGTCCCAGACGACTCGCGATCCGAGCATCGAAAAGCCCTGGCATGGTGGGCCCGCGAAGAGGAGATCCAGCCCCCGGGTTCCCAGATCGGCTGCCTGCGCCACTTTGCTGGCGTCGAGCGACCGAAGGTCTGCGGGCAGGAATTCTCCCGGAAGGTTGGCTGCGTGAGTCTCGCCGTACGTCGGGTGCAAGTCAACTGACAGGCGAAGGTCGAATCCCGCCTGTACCAGTCCGAGGGAGGCGCCTCCTGCCCCGCTGAACAAGTCGATCGCAGTTGGGGGGGTGGGCATGGCGCTACGATCCACCGGAACTGCTTCACGCATGTATGTACCTCGCTGACCGGTTGTGGAGCTGTCGCTAGAAGCCAGGACTCACGGCAGCCTCCCTAGCGTGCCATTTTCTCCCGCAAGCGTAGACTGACAGGCAGTATCAACACGTTGTGTATCGGGTCGGGCACGATAGGCAGGCGCGCATGACCTACCCTGCATCGCTCATATGATGAACATATGGGCAATATGCCTGAATTGCGGCAACGTGGAAATGGGTCGGCGCCGCAGACAAGTCGGCCGTTGGGCTTGGGATGCGCCGCGACATCCAGGTGGGGGCGGTCGCCTTCCTCGCGCATCCTGGAAGCTGCGGCTCACGAGTGAGCTCGCTCAGGCTTTGACGGACACCGCTCATGCAACACCTGGTCCGTTCGGCCTCCCTCGTTGTCCTGGTCTTTGTCGTCACCGCCGTCATCCGGATGATCGAGTATTGGCTCCAGGGCGGTGGACATCTCGCGCCACGAGCGCTCACCGCCGAAGCCCCACATCTCGGAGAGGGCGAACCCCTCCTTCTCGGCAAGACGGCGCCGGAACGCGGCAAAGCCGCTGTATGACCAGGAGACATCCGGACTGCTGGTGTCCGCATCGTCCGGGAGAAGAACCAGCCCCATGTGCCTTTGCTGCCTGCCCAGCACACACAGGATCCAAGACAGGAGGCAGCCTCGGCAACTGGAATGATCTTCGAGTGGCTGGTGTGATCACGGCGTCAGAGCCATCCTGGATGGGCCCGTTCACCGGGCTGAGCCCGCGTGCTCTCGGGAAGCTGGTGACGGTTCTGCGGCGTCAGGGCGCGGATGCGGTGCGCAAAGGCCGGCCGTGGAGCCTTTCGTTGGAGGACCGGACGTTGTTGGTCGCGGCGTCCTGGCGCACGAACCTGACCATGCGCCAGCTCGGCCCGCTGTTCGGGGTGTCGAAGTCCGCGGCGGACCGGATCACCGACCACCTCGGGCCGATGCTCGCTCTCCAGCCCCGCAAGCGGTTTGCCAAGGACACCGTGCCCATTGTGTGGACGGCACCCTGATCCCCACCCGGGATCACATCATCGCCGAACCACCGAAGAACTACCGGTACTCCACCAGCCACCAGGGCGTCATCGACGCTGACACCCGCCTGGTCGTGGTGGTCGGCCGGCCGCTCACCGGAAACCGCAACGACTGCAAGGCATGGGAGGAATCCGGCGCCAAGGCTGCCGTCGGCCGCACCACGGTCATCGCCGACGGCGGCTACCGGGGACCGGGGACCGGCCTGATCATCCCATACTGTCGAAAATCCAGCCAGAGCGAACTCCCCCTGGAAAGAGGAACACAACACCTCTCACCGCAAAGTCCGAGCGCGCGTCGAGCACGCCTTCGCTCACATGAAGACCTGGACGATCCTCCGCGACTGTCGTCTCAAAGGCGACGGCGTGCATCACGCCGTGCTCGGCATAGCCCGCCTCCACAACCTCACCCTGGCCGGGTGACAAAGAAGCAGGCAGGCAAACCAGCATGTCGTAGATCATTTACGGGACAACGCTCAGCCGTTGCCCTGCGATCTGGAACGGCGTCCCGAACAAGGCGAGTTGAACACCGGCGCCACTCAACAGCTGGATATGGGCGCGCAGTAGTCCGAATGGATGTATGTGGGTTGGCTCGGGATGTTCGTGCTCGCAGCCCGCGCTGGCGGACGCTTCAGCGCCGTCATCGAGAAAACTATCCGCGCGACCCCGGCCTCCCACCCGACCCAGCCCGCTCTATCACCTTGCTCGTCAGAAGACCCCACGCGAGAGGGGATAAAAGGGGTGAATTTTTCACCTCATAAGGCAGCGGCCATCGCTGACGAATCGAGGCTAGGGCTAGGCGCAGCATTGGCCAGCGCGTTGTTGACACTCGACAACACGGTGAAGCTGAGTAGAGCTCTTGGTCGTGATGGATCGAGCGTAAGGCTTTTTCAATAATGGAAAGGGTCAGGACAACCGTGGAGGCGGAGTGTCACATGGGTCGGCAGAAAATTCCTACACTGGTCGTACAGATCCAGCAGTTCATTGCTCTGCAGTCGGGAGAGAAGCAGGTCGTATAGATCCAAGAGTTTGGCAACGTCGCCGACCGCGTAATGCACTTGTTCGCTGGTCAGGTCGTTTGAGACCCAGTCGGTGAAGCGAACGCCCTTTTCCAAGGTGATACCGAAGTGGTTTTTCATCAGGTATTGCAGAGAGTGGTGCATGGCGGGAGCCGACGGACGCAACAGTTTTGCCGCGATTTTGGTGCATCCGATGTTTTTCGGCGATACACCCCACTGATGTGCCATGAACGACAGATCGAACGGCGCGTGGTGGAAGATCTTCAGCACGTCGGCGTCAGCAAGCACCCGTGACAGATGGGGAGGTCTTTCGTCGGCCACGCCGACGACGAGGATGGGACCCAAGCCGGGTGAATAGAGCTGGCAAGTGCCGATCAGGTTCCTCTTGGGCTCCAGTCCGTTCGTTTCGATGTCCCAGGCCAGCCGTGTGCAGGAGAGAAGGCTTTCGCATGTCGCCGCATCCACGTCGCCACTGAAGATCCGCACTCGGCCGAACTCGGTCACCTCACGGGTAAATGCGCCTGCTCCCATTGAGGACCGCCTCCAAGTCTTCCTCGAAAAAACTGAACACTGATCCACCGCGCCGGAATTTGAACACAGGTATCCGGCCGCTGCGGTGATTCTTGTGCTGATATAGCGTGATGATGAAGTGGTCATCCAGGCGGTAAGCCGTGAACGTACGGAACACTGGTGATATATAGATTTCCACATGACCTGTTCCGGTGCCGTTGTCGAGGCTTTTGTATCCGTCGATCGCCTCGTCCAGTTTACTCTGCACGCTCGTGGGGGTCATATTAAATCGGCTGGCGAATTGGCTAACCAGAGCCGAGTCGGAGCCGTCGGGAAGAACTATCCGGATGCGAGAGCTATTTCTCGCCGCGAGGTCGGTCAGTTTTGTCAGATGACTGTTTCGCCAGGTCGTCGCCCACGCGGCGAACACGTCCAAGTGTCTTACCGTATCCAATTCGACGTCCCAGTCGATCACTTTCGTGTAGTCGACACCGACGGCTTCTAGGCCAGCCGAATGAATATCGTGCGCGATGCCCAGTAGTTCGAGCGTCTCCTGGAAGAAGGACCGGCGGCCGACAAGTTCCCACAGCGTTGCCAGTGCCACCGAAGCGATCACCAGCCCCCCGAGTTGGTTGCAGAGGTTGCCGAGGGAGTCGTGGTTCCTGAACCACGACAGCCCGGACAGGTAGATAAGTGCTACCCCTGTGCCGCACGTCAGGACCGCGAACAGCAGGTACTTGAGGCTGGTGACTCCGCGATAGGGGTTGCTGGTGGTCACAACTGGGTTCTCCTGTCATCTGCTGTGAGGGTAGCCGGACCCACTGACACTCCATCGGATATGCCGGCTCACCGGCCAGGTGAGTGGCCGGGCCGTCTGATCGTGATGCGCGGCGCATTGGAAGGGTCTGCAGTGCTGGCGGGTCATCAGCAGGACGATCGGCGGCAGCTCGGGCGGCGCGATCAGCTCCGCCGCGTGCGATGGTCGGACCCGAAAGTCGATGGCACTGGAACGTGCCGGTCGGGAGCAGTGGCCGAGCCGCCTGCGCGCTCGAACGACATATCCTCAACTGGTCTCGGCGCCCAGGCCCCCCCGCTCGTCGGCTCAACTCCACCTCGGGCTCATCAATCGCGCACCAGGTGTGCGACCACGGGTCGGTGACCGTCCGACCCGAAGCGAGGTCTGTCACCACGGCGGACCGGGTCTCGGTGACTTCGCCGGTGCAGGGGACGATGGTGTTCGCCCTGCTGATGAAGTCCATGACGTGCTGTGGGCTCGGGCCCCGAACCGTCCACTCGTTCGACTCTCGGGCGAGGGGATTCGCGAAGGTGCACCCGGTCGCGTCGAGGAGCTCCCGCTTGACCATTCCTCCTCTGCCGATCAGCCGCCCGTTGACGGCGGCGCTGCTCACCGTCAGTCGGCCGGTGGCGCCGGTTGTGCGGCTCAAGGTTGTGCGCACCAGCGTGTCGAGCACGGCCGGCTCAGCGATGACCAGCAGAGACGAAGATCGGTTGTCGAAGGCGTAGAACCACACACCGGGGGTGGCCAGCGCCTCTTGAACGCGAGTGCCGCCCTTGCCGATGAGCGCGCCGCCGGAGCCCTCGGAGACCCGGACGGAGGCAGCCGGTGACGCCAATATGCCGGCGAGGGTCCGCCGTCGGCCTTCGGCGGCCTCTGCTGAGTCGAAGGCTGCTACGACAGTGCGCCCGGTTGTGTGGAGTGATTGCGCACCGATCAGCTCGGCGATCCTGTCTCCGTCCCGCCTGACCGCTTCGACCCAGTAGGCCGGGGTCTGAGCGGAGAGCGACGCCACCGCGAGTTGCGTCCGGTCGGCGTTCGACAGCACTCGCCGGTCGGCCTCGACGGCGATCCCGCCTCCTGGCCCGGGTGCCTCGATCAGGCCGTCGTCGCGGGACGTCGCAAGGTGGTGGCTGCGCGCCCAGTAGTACCAGCAGCGTGAGACCCACTCCCGCGAGCCGGGATCGAGGGCGGCGAGGTCGCGGGCCGCCTGTGTCGGTACGGGACCTCGACTGGCCAGCAGCCAGCCCTTTGGTAGGACGTCGAAGGCTGCCGCGTCGACCGGGGGAGCGCCCGACTGGGCCTGGCCCTCTTGTGCCTCCGGTGGCCGGAGGGGGTGGAAGGCTGTCGGATGTGCGTCGACCACTTCAAGGACCCGAGTAGTCGGCAGGCCGGCGACGGAGAGCCGGACGGTTTCCCGGCGCACCTGGAGGAGGACGGCGGCGTCCGCCTGGTGGTGGCTCGTGGCGGCCGCGGGATCGCCGGGGTCGAAGGCCCTCGTCGCGAAGAGGTGGACGATGCCCCGGCTCGGGTCGTGCAGTGCGGCCCGCGCCGTCACGTATCCGGCTGCGTTCGGCGGGCCCTGGAGCGCGCTCTTGTAGAAGCTCGCCTGCCGTCCCGTACCCGTCTCGCGACGCTCGTAGCGGTTCTCCTTCGTGTGCCAGTGCCCGCTGAGCAGGCCGAGCAACGTGAGTGTGGAACAGCCCTCCTGCGGCCGGGGTACCGCATGGCCGTACAACCGGGCGCCTTCCTTCAGGCCGGTCAGCAGACCCTGTGTCCGCCGGTGCAGGGACAGGGCGAGCTGATGTGACTGATCCTGCCGGTCCGGCTTTGCCGGTGCCTCCCGGAGTACGAACCGGTTGGCGCCGCCGGACCGCCACAGGACGCGTAGGGCTCCCCGGTGATCGGACACCTCCGGGCCGACGATCACTTCCACCACCTGTCCCGGCTCCAGGCCGGGGTGCATGGCGGGAACCAACTCCACACCGGGGCTACGCCAGTCCGGCCGCAGGAGGATCTTCGGAGCCGTTCCGGACACGTCGTACCCGACGACCTCGAACCACCGGTCGTCCTCGGCCTGACCGGAGGTCATCACGACCTGGGGCCGGCTGACATCGACGTGCCGGGAGGCTCGCTCGCGCCAGTCGGCCAGTTCATCGACGGCGTGGGAGGGATCGACCGGGCGAAGGGGGGCGAGGCATCCATCCAGGTCGCCCCTCCGGCACGGCTCGCAGTCCTGGCAGGCCAGCAGACCGCGCTCGTGTTCTTCGACGTCGACCATCTCGACCCGCATGTCCCGGTCCGGCTCCGTCCCGACGGGCGTCGGCCACGAAGTGTCCAGTTCGGGGCTGGCATCCTCGGCGGGCGCGTTGTCGACGTCGTCCGGACCGGCCGTATCCTTGTCCGCCGCCAACGTCGTCAGGTCCGGCAGCGGCGTGGGCGCGACGGAGGCGACCGGATCACCGGAAACGAACAGGTCCGGGCCACGACGATCGAACTGGAGTCGCACGCGCAGTCCCGCCGGCCAGACGTGCTGGAGGTGTCCGAGGACGTCGCGCCGGGTATCCGGCTTGGCGTGGCGCGACGCCTTGACCAGAAGGTCCATGGCGTCGGCAGTGCCGGTCACCGCCTCGCCGTCCTGGCGCGGCGTCGGGAGAGCCCAGTCCTCCAGGGTGATGATGTTCGACAGGTAGGCATGGTCCCTCCCCCCCGGCTTGTTGCGCTTCAGGGGAATGATCCGTCTCGGCGGATTGGCCACCAGGCCGGCGTTGCCCAGGACGCCCGTGGGGAACGATTCGCCCTCGCCGGTCACCGCGCGGTAGACGTCCTGCGACTGCAAGCGGTATTCCAGGCTGGACATCGCCCGGGTGACGGCCCCGCGGGCGCGCCGGACAAGGGCCGGCTCGGTGAACCGCTTGACCTCCTCCTTCATCGCCGGCGACAGGCCCTCCAGGATCTCCCGCCTCGTCTGAGCACATGCGAGCAGGGCCGCGTGGTTGATCCACCACTGACGCGCCCATTGCTCTCTTGCGGCGGACGGCTCCCAAGGCGGCACACCGGGCGCCGTTCGCTCCCAGACCGACATGACTTGAAGGGCCAGCTCGGCGTCGTCCTGGCACCCGGTCGCCAGAGCTCGGTGGCGCTCCGCCGCCTCCAGACGCCATTCGTCGGGCCAGTCGTCGCTGTCGAGCAGGAGGCCCTTCGGCCCGACCATGGATGTGCCGTCCAGCAGCTTCAGGATGGTGACCAACTCGGGCACGCAGGCCAGTCGGTCGGCATGCATGATCGCGATGGTACTGGCCGTCGATCCCAGTCCTGGTGAGCGCGACAGTTCCTTGCCGAAGGAGGTCGGGTCGCCGGACGGATCCACCGCCCCGGCCGACTTGAGAGCTGCGTCGGCACGTTGGAGCTCCGCGAGGAAGACCTCCCGCGCTTGCCGTGCTGAGTCGTCGAGGACGACCCCGGCCTCGGCCGGCGGGAGGAACTTGGCTGGCCAGTCGAAGGCGACGACATCGTCGATACCACCGAGCTTGGCTGTCATGATCAGCTGTTCGAGGTTCGACCGCGCGGAGCCCGGAGGCGTGTCCCGGGCCAGGCCGAGAAACTGCGCTTTGGTGTAGAGCGGAAACACCCACCCCGGCGACTTTCGACCCACTCGCCCCCAGCGTTGACGGATGCCCGCCTGGCTGTGCGGCTTGGTGGGAATGCCGCCCTGCGCCAGCTGCGGATCCCACTCCGACTGCGCGATCAAGCCGGTGTCGACGACGAAACGCACCCCCTCGACGGTCAGCGAGGTCTCGGCGAGGTTCGTGGAGATGACGATCTTCCGCCGGTCACCCTTGCCCTGAGCGGTGAGTGCCTTGACCTTGAGGTCGACCTCAAGGCTGGACAGCAGTGCGTAGACCGTGGCCGGATCGTCCGGCCCGCCATGGATGCCGAGCCCTTCGCGGACGACGGCGACTGCCTCGTCGATGCTCTTGCCGGTGGGCAGGAAGGCCAGCACGTCGCCGAAGATGCCTGCCGCGTCCAGCCCCTGGACGAGCTTGACAATGAACTCGCCTAAGACCTTGGGCATCCGCTCCTTCCACTCATTCTCCGGGACCGGGCTCCGCAGGCGCAGAGGCAGAAGCTTCGCCGTTGTCTCATATAGATCCTCGACCCACCCGATGTCGCCCTGATTGTCCCGGGCGACCTCGGACTCTTTCAGCGGTGGGGCCTGCTGTTGGAAGTGCCTGGTGATGAACTCATGGTCGTCCGGCTCCGATGTGTGGCGCAGGGGCAACCCGGGCCCGACCACCTCCTGCCAGTCAGCCGTGAGGTCGTATCCGTCAGGTGCCGCCGCGTCCAGGTCGGGAAACAGGGGGAAGCCGTAGCCGATGGTTTTGACCGCCGGTACTTCGACGACCCCGACCTTTTGCGGCCCGCCGAAGTACCACTGGTAGAAGGCGGCGTCGAACGTCGCTGACGTGACGATGACCCGCAGGTGCGGATAACGGTCGACTGCCTTCTTCAGGTAGCCCATGATGAAGTCGATGTTCGTGGAGCGCTCGTGCGCCTCGTCCACGACGACCGTGCCGATCGTGCTGAGCCGACCTTCACGCAGCCAGTTGATCATCGTGCCGTCGGTTACGTAGATGAGTTGGCAGGAGTCGTCGTGGGCGCGGTCGCCGCTCACCTGGAAGCCGACGGGGAATCCCGGTCCGACACCGCCGGCACCCGACATGACCGAGCCGACGAATCCCGCCACACCGGTGGTCGCCTGCACTCGGGGCTCGGTGACGATGATCGGGCCGAGCTCCGCCAGACGGATGGCCGCGCCCTCCGGGGGGTCAAGGAGTCGGTAGGGCATGTAGGTCGACTTGCCGGTCCCGGTGCCTGCCTTGACCACCACGATGCGCGTGTCCGGACGGGCGAGTTGGTTGAGGATCTCGTGGATGTGGGACTCGTCCATGCCGAAACCGAACTGGCCGAGATCCACCTGGTCGGTCCGGGCCAGTGTGTGCGCTTCCGGCATCGGACCGAGACCGCCGAAGGGACCGGTCGGGCCGTTCTCGTCGCGCGCGCCGATCGCCTCGCCGATCGTCCGCAGGTCGATGTACGGCACGGCCATGCCCTGGATGTTGACGCGGTGCCGGGCACGGTGACGCTGGCAGCGATCCGACCTCGTCTGACCCCTGTTCAGTTTGGCCTGTGCGGCCCTCTCGTTGTAGGTGAACTCCTTGTCGAAGTCGTCCGGCAGGTCGTCAGCCGACAGGCCGAGCTGCCTCGCCTGCTCCTCGCGCAAGCAGTCCTTGCAGACGGCTTTGCGCATCTGGCTGTGGGAACTCCCACGTGGCGCCTGGGATCCGCTCACTGGGGACTCACCTCTTCGTCGCCCACACCTGGCCTGATGCAAAGCTGGCAAACTCCTCTTCGACGCCGACCGACCCGCCGGCATCGGCCGCGTAGAACATGGGCACCACCTCAAGTCGGCCCGGATGTCGTCCGAGAAACTCGACCACAGCGCGGAAGAATCCCACGACGGCAGTTTCGAGCCCGGTCTGAAATATGTACAACCGCACGTTCAGCGTTCCTTGTTGGGTCAAGACATCAAGCTGACTCACGCTCGTCCGGTACACGAAGTCGTCCGTCTGCGCCGCTGGACGTGGCCTCGAAACCTCGCTGTTGCGGAGCCAGGCACCGTCGACCACAGGATCCATCTCGGTGTGACGGATGGAGAGCAGCGTGAGTCGGAGTTCGAGATCCAGTTGGGCGCTGTCCCTCAACTCATCGACCAGCGTCAGACAGCGGAGAGGAAAATCGGCCTCGGCTCGGGAGCCGTCGCGGTACACCACTGGCACCCGCACCGGCTGTTGCTCCTGCCTGCCCGCGAATTGCCACAGTACTTCCGTGAGTACGCGGTTGTGCACTCCGCTGGGCGACATTACCGACGAGCGATCCCTTCCGGGCTCCGCGATTGCGGCCTCCAACTGCTCCCGGAACCGGGCTTCGACCAGCCGCCGACCGTGGATGTCGTCGCGCATCTCGACCGGTGAAGCCGGCGCCGGGGCAGCCACGCCAGCGACCGACCGACGCACTTCGCCGGGCTCAAGCGGCAGACGGAGAGCTACGATGACCTCGGCACCCCGGCGAACGAACAGCCCGGCTGTGCTGGTGGCCAGGTCCGGCGCCGGGGTCCGCGCCGACCGATCGAGCAACAGACGTGCTGCCGCCTTCGCTTCGAGGGCGGCGCACAGTGTCTCGTAGCCGACGATCTCGACGCGTTCGCCGGGCGCGCTCTTCACCGCCCGACGATGTGCCGCCTCGATATCGGCCAGCAGCGTGCCGAGTTCCGTATCGGCAGCCAGCCGCACGCCTACGGTCGCCTCGATGCTCATGCGCGGGCAATCCTTGACGTGAGCAGTTTGGCCTCGATGGCCTTGTCGAGGTCTGCCAGGCGATCCGAGCACCTCATCACCAGGATGTCGGAGGGCACCGACACGGTGGAGTCGAGGGGTACGAGTAGGGCGGCGGCATCATTCCTGACTGCGCGCACTGCGTCTATGGTCTCGGCGGTCACCGCGGTGCGGGGGAAGACACGGAGCCCTGTCGCCGGCCCGTGGGCGCACCAGGGCAGTGGCTGCGAGGAGTCGAGATCCACGAATTCGACGCTGGCGCTGTCGCCGTCGACGTGCCAGCGCACTCCTCGGCGATCGTCTTCGAGCACTCGCACACCGCTGTCGTTACCCGCCGAGTCGCGATGGTCAAGTCGGCTGTGCAGCATGCTCGCCATCACGCCTGACCGGCAGACCTCGCTCTCCGCCTGTCGCGCCGCGCGATTCTGCCACGGCGCCCCGCCGGAGACTATGGATGAGGTGCGGTTGGTGGTCGCGAGCATGAAGTCCAGTTCGAGCGGATGCCAGGTGCCCGTCATCAGGGCGAAGTAGAGCCGTTCTGGTGCGATGCCCTCGTTGAACGTGGCGAAGTCGACGTGTGATCGGAGATCGTCCGGCATGGGCGTCACGGCACGGAACAATTCCCGAGCCTCAGCAGGGCTGATCGAACGCGGATCGTCGAGCCCGAGCTCAAGGCCTACCGTGCGGCCGAAACGTCGCAGGGCTGCCGGCACCCGCCCTTCGGGGTGTCCGCTGATCTCCTTGCTCAGGCCGCCGACTCGAGCGGGGCGGTCGAAGCGCACCTCCATGGTGCCGCCGCTCTTGAAGGCGTCGCAGAGCATCAGCGCGGCCAGTGCGCGGTTTGCCTCGTTAGTGGCCACGTGCGGGGCCTCGCAGGTCTGCCAGGCCACGACCCCCAGGCCGTCGAAGGCCGAATCCTGGCTGAAGGCCGCAAGCGCCACGATCACGTTCTGGCAGGCGATACGTACCGGCCGTACGATGAAGTCGCGCGGGCGCTTGTCGGTGGCGAGGAACGCCTCCTGGTAAGCCGGCCCGATCTCGTCGAGGACAATCCTCAGCCCCTCATCCCGTGCCCTCAACTCCTCTGCGACTGACCAGACATAGCTCATGCAGTCCATATCGAGCAGCCCCGCCTGATTTGCCTCGTCCTTGACGTCGAGATGCCACCGCACCACGGCGCCCTCACCGGGGAGAGTCGGGCCGTCGGCGTCGGAGAGGACCACGCAGGCGAATGACCTTTCGTCGACCGGCATGATCGGCAACAGATTCGGCAGTAGCGGCCAGTCGCTCTCGTCGATGACCCCCTCAGCCCAGGCGATGTCGTGACCGCCAGGACGAGCGAAAGGAAGGTAGACCAGGTCACGAACCTCAGGAGGCAGTGAGGCCGTCCATAACCGCGTCAGACTGTGAATCGGTCGAAGGCCGCGCTCCGCCAAGACCGTCTCGGTCTGTACCAATCTGCACCAGCCCTTCTACGCGCCGCTGCGCTCTGAGTGCACACCGTAGGACCGGTCCGCAGGGCTTGCAGGCGTTTTGCGAGATCCCGTTCAGATCGTCAGATTGTGTGGCATCTTGGTGTCTCTGACGACCGGGGGTGTCGCGAATGGCTTGCGGTAACAACATGGTCTCCCGCGATGGGCTGCAAAGTGCTCCTGCGAATCCGGGGCACCCCACCGGCCCGGGTGCCAGGACAGCAGCTCCCACTCCTCAACAGGTCGTTGCAGTGCGCCAGCGGATCGAGCAGTTGTTGCGACGCGCCGAACAGGCGGCCACGCCGTCGGCAGAGGCTGTCGAGGATGCGCAACGAGCTGTGGCCGCCGCTCGTCGGTTGCGCGTATCGCGCAGCGAGCGTGCCGCACTCGTCCGCGGCACGGAGGCGCGTTTGAGGGACTTGCTCGCGGCAGTCGCAAAGCAGAGGGCCCCTGCCGAACAGCACCGGGACGCCCTGACCCCCGCGTCCCTCGGCCTCATCACACGTATTCCGCGACATTCCCGAATGTCGGCCCCGGACACCTCCCAGCAGGCCGGAAACCTCGCCTCACCCAAGGCTGCACCAGCGAAAGCGTTCACTCCGATGCGGGCTCAGCTGGCGGATCTGCGCAGCGGCTCGCGGACCAACAAGGAAGTGGGGGACTTTGCCGAAGCCGTGACAGCCGTACTGCTCGGCATCGTGGGCCACACGGTCATCGACCAGCACACGGGTGAGAAGGGTGACGACAATAGGGGACTGGATCTTGAAACCATGGACGCTGACGGCAAACTATGGACGATTGAGGTCAAAGGCACGCGCCGCAGCAAGAGCGCACCCCTGGGTGGACGATACACGCTGGGCGCTGATCACGACGGGGCCGTGCCCGGCGCCAAATACCGTCAGGGCGGCATTCACTACACCGTCGACCGATCGGCCAGAGCCCACGCGGTAGCCGAATCGATGGAGTCCGTCGGCCCGGCCGCGGACCAGATGGGAAGCCTTCTCGTGCGGGTCAACCTCCACGGCCCCGACGGGCGCGGAACGATTTCCGTATGGGACGTGGACGCCGATGGTAATCGGGCCGGCCCATCCGCTCGGGAAACGTATGTCCTGGACGATGTCGTCGCGGCGTTCGACAGGGAAACCGGATCGTTGTGAGCTGCCGAAGGCACCGCCCAGCCGGCGCAGAAAGCCGGGCGGGTCCAACTCGTAGCTCATCGCCGTATCCAAACACGCCGTAGCCGGCCATGGTGCTCGCTTGCGGACGAAGTCCTCAGCTTGGAGCCATGCGGTCAGGTAGTCGGCGATGCCCTCTCGATCCCGCTGGCCCGCCTGGACTGGGGCGTCCCCCCGCAGCGGTTGCACATCTTCCTGCGCCACATTCCGGGCCCGCCCGCACAGGGGCATCCTCATCACCGGCGTGAAACGGCAGGCTTAGGCCCCGCCCTTAGGCGGGTCCCCACCGAAACCGGCCAGCCTCCCGTCCAGCGGTACTGCCCACGTGCCAGATTCCTGTCCGGAATTTACAACTCCGCCGTGTACCCGTTCCGATGCCTCCGGTGGCTGCCCGGCGGCTAGACGCCTTCGGACGACGTAGCACCGGGTGGCACAAGCCAATCAGCGGCGCGTGCTCTGATCAGGCAGAACAGCACCAAACAGCACGACCGGGCACCCCGCAACACGAACACTCACGGTCTCGTAATGCGTAGGTCTCGGGTTCGAATCCCGAAGGCGGCTCCATGGTGAACCCCAGGTCGGGCCTCTGACCTGGGGTTTCTTGTTTTCGTTGGCCTTGGAATCCGGGCGAATCGGGCAGGTGTGGCCTGTGCATCCTCATGCGTAGGTCGGAGGTGTGGTTTCGGTGGGCAATCGGCGCCCGGGCCTGCCGACGCCGGCCGGGGTGCCGTCGCCGTCGCGCACCCAGGGCCGCCTCCCCGCCGTGGGGATCGCCTCAGGTCGTGGACCTGCGCGTCAAGGACATCTCGCGTGGAATCAGCTCGGGTGGGGTGTGGAGGTGCCGTGTAGCGCCGTGAGAAGGGCCAACGGGGTTGCCGCGGCCCAGGCTTGGGGGGAGCAGGCGTGCGGGTAGGGGACAGGCTCGGTGTGCTGGGACCGGTCGTAGCCCGCGACGACCTCGGGGAGGCGCCAGTTGTAGTGGCGCGCGGTTTCCAGGAGGGCGGTGGCGACTGTGCGCGCTTCGGCCACCAGCCCGTGGCGGGCCAATCCGAGGGCGATCACCGCGTTGTCGTGCGGCCAGATGCCGCCGCGGTGATACGAGAGCGGGTGGTAAGGGCTCTGGCCGGCGGCCAGCGTTCGGATGCCCCAGCCGGAGAAGAAGTCCGGCTGCAGCAGGCGGCGCGCCACCCGTTCGGCGCGGCCCTGGTCGAGAATGCCGGACCAGAGCAGGTGCCCGGCATCGGAACCCAGGGCGTCTACCCGGGCACGCTCCCCGTCCAGGGCGAGCGCCGGGAAGTCCGCCTCCGCCAGCCAGAATTCCTGCGGGAAGCGCTGCCGCAGGCCGTCCGCGGCGCTGTCCAGCCGTCGGGCGTAGGCATCGTCCCGCCACACCTCCGACGCGAGGCGGGCGGTGCGGCGCAGGGCGTCGTAGGCGTATCCCTGGGCTTCCGCGACCGCGATCGCGCCGGTGGCCTGGGTGCCGTCGGCGAAGCAGATCGCGCCGGCGGAGTCCTTCCAGTTCTGGTTGGCGAGTCCGCCGGCCGCTTCGTCGGAGGTGTAGACGAGCCAGCCACCGCTGTCGAGGCCGCCGTCGCGGAACATCCAGTCGACCGCGGCGCGGGCGTGGGGCTCCAGGCGGCGGGCGAGCGCGGTGTCGCCGGTGGCCTCGGTGTACGACTGCAGGAGCACCAGGAAGAGCGGTGTGGCGTCGACGGATCCGTAGTACCGGCCGTAGGGCACCTGGTGGAAGTGCGCGAGCTCGCCGTGGCGCAGCTCGTGCGGGATCCGTCCGGGCTGCTCCAGCCGGGACGGCTCGTAGCCGGTGCCCTGAGCGGCCGCCAGTGCGGTGAGCACGGCCGCGGCGATACCGGGCCGGTACGGCAGGCTGAACAATGAGGTGAGCAGCGAGTCACGGCCGAAGAGCGTGAGGAACCAGGGCGTTCCCGCCCCCGGTATCCGGACGGCCTCGCCGTCCACCCCGGTGGCGGGCACCCGCAGGCCCGCCAGATCGACCAGGCCCTGCCGCACCGCCCGGGCCAGTTCGGGCTGGTCCGTCATCTGGTCCGGCTGGGGCGATGCTTCGACGAACGCGCCCTCGTCCAGGCTCTGTTGGGCACGCAGAACGGCAGGAGCGGTGAGGCCGCGGTCGCCGACCACCTCGGCCGGCGCCGGACCGTGCGCGGCGGACGCCGTTACCGCGAGGGTGAGTTCACAGCTTCCGTGTGGCGGCAGGGCCAGCTGCCATACCAGGACCCGCGCCGTCCTGCTTCCGTCCTCCTCCGGTACCGCGCGTACCGCGTCCGGTGCCGGCACCGCGGTGACGCCGGTGGACGACGACCAGTCCGCGCCGCGCCGGTAGTGGAAGGTCACGCCGCCCGCCTGCTCCGCGGTCTCGCGCTCCGCGCCCGTCTTGTCGTAATGGCGCTTGTCCGACCGCAGTTCGAACTGGTCGGCGAAGTCCGCGTCGACCGTCAACTCGACGTCGGCCCGGACCGGTCGCGGCAGGTTGTTGAGGAGCCTGATGCGCTCGACCATGACGCCCGCCCCCACCGCCTGCTCGCGCAGCGCGGTGTACGCCGGCGGCTCGTCGCGGGTGCCCGGGGGTACCAGCACGGTGTTCTCGTCGGTGCCGGTCAGCACGGCCAGAGGCTGGCCGTTCGCGGTCAGCCGCCAGCGGCTCAGGTGCCGGGCGTCGCGAAGGAAGAGCCCGTCCGGAGTAGCACCCTCTCTGCCTGTTATGTCGCCATTTGACCCTATTACAGCGAACGTACCCTGGCCGACAAGGATCCTGTCGGTGGTCGTCATCGTCCGTCCTCGTGGTGCGTGAGCAGGTCCAGAGTGAGGGCGGCCGTCCAGCTGAAGTCACGGATGCCGCGGCCGGTCCCGGTGAGCGGGTCGATGTACTCCGCGAAGCCGGTGGCGCGGGCGTCGCGCAGAAAGCCGGCGCGCAGCCGACTGGCCCGGTCCGTCTCGCCGGCGGCCTGCAGCCCGTGGTGGATCAGCCACGCGGTGTTGAACCAACTGGGACCGCGCCAGTAGCGGTTGGCGTCGAACTCGGCGCCCGCCAGGTCGTAGCTGGGCACCAGGTGTACCCGGCCCAGCCGGAAGTGCTCGCCCGTGGCGGCGGCCACCAGCGCGGAGATCACGTTCGCGGGCAGGCCGGGCACCCCCAGCGGCAGCAGCCCGTTCACGGCGAACACCGGAAGCAGCCGGTCGTCATACAGGTCGCGAGCGGCGAACACGCCCCGCTCGCCGTCCCACAACCGGTCCAGCAGAGCGCCGGTGAGCCGCTTGGCGCGGGCCCGAGCGGGGGCCGGGTCGGCGCCGACCGCCTCGGCGATGTCGGCCAGCGCGTACTCCGAGGCGATGAGCAGCGCGTTGAAGCCGGGGTCCTCCACGCGGAAGGCGTGCGGGGTGCGGGCGTCGTCGTAGCCGTGGTCGCGGTAGTCGGTGGCCAGCCGGACGTACCGCGCGTAGTCCAGGTCGGTCGGGCGGTCGGCGGGGGCGCTGTGTTCGAGGTCGGCGCGGCGGAAGGAGCCCGCTGCCGCCGGGCGAACCCGGCGCAGCGGCGCGTCCCAGCAGGGGCTGTTGTCGAGCCCCGGCTCCCAGGGATGCACGATCGCGACCAGGCCGTGTCCGCCCAGGTCGCGGTTGTGGGCCAGGTAGCGGTGCCAGGCGTCGAGCCTGCCGTGCACCCGGCGCAGGAAGCCGCGGCGGTCCGATTCCCTGGGGTCGGCGCGGTGCACCAGCCAGGCAGCCAGGGCGTGCACCGGCGGCTGCACGATCCCGGAGGTCTGCGCCACCGCGGGCGCGCCGCCGTCCCGGCCGGCGGTCGAGGACCGCCAGAAGCCCGGGCCCGGAAAGTATGCCTGGGCGGGCACGCCGGGGTTGAAGACGATGTGCGGGACGCGCCCGTCGTGCCACTGGGCGCTCAGCAGCGACTCCAGTTCCTGCTGGGCGCGGCGCGGCGACAGGTGGCGCAGTCCGATGGCGATGAACGCCGAGTCCCAGCTCCACTGGTGCGGGTAGAGCGACCGCGAGGGCACCGTCCCGGTGCCGGTCCAGTTGTCCAGCAGCACGCGGATCGCGGCAGCCCTGAGCTGGTCGTCGTGGGAGGTGTGCTGGACACCGGTTTCGAGCAGGGCCGTCATCCCGCCGCCCGCCGCAGGAACCCGGGCACCGAGCGGACGGCCTGGAGCGGGTCGCCGGCCAGCCGGCACTCCGCGGCCAGGTAGCCCTCGTAGCCGGCCGCCTGCAGCGCACCGAGCCACGCCGGCCAGTCCAGGTGGCCGGCGCCGGGCTGGAACCGGTTGGAGTCGCTGACCTGGGCGTGCCCGATGTACGGGGCGGCAGCGATGATCGCGGCCGAGGGGTCGGCCTCCTCGATGTTCATGTGGTAGCTGTCGATGCCGACCCGTACCGAGTCCAGCCCCACCTCGCGGATCAGGTCCACCGCCTGCTCCAGCCGGTTGACCATGTGGTCCTCGTAGCGGTTGAGCGGTTCGAGGAACAGGGTCACGCCCTCGGCCCGGGCGTGCTCGCCGAGCTCGGCGAGTCCGGCGAGCAGCACCTCGCGGTCCCCGGCCTCGGTGCGCGGCGGCTCGAACGGGGGCAGCCGCCGGGAGAACATCCCGTAGGACGCGGGGGTCTGGGCGCCGAGACCGCCGAGCTCGGCGATCACCGAGAGCTGGGACTTCATCTGCTCGACGGCGTCCCGGCGCAGGTCGTCGTCGAAGGCACCGAAGAAGTGGAGCATGTCGACGCACACGGTCGGCATGACGACGCCGTCGGCGAGGGCGGCGCGCAGCTCCGGCAGCCGGCTGCGGAAGTGGAAGTCGCCCTTGCCGCGCAACTCGATGGCGTCGTAGCCCGCGGCCTGGGCGAAGTCCCACTTGGCCTGGAGGGTGTCGCCGGGCAGCAGCTGCTCCTGGCAGGCAAGTCTGAGCATGGGGGAGGGGGCCTTTCGGGATCTGGGGGCTGGGACTCGCGACGCGGAAACCGTGCGGACGCTCAGAACTCCAGGACGACTTGAAGTGCCTCTGCCGGACGCTCGTCGATCAGGGTGTAGGCGTCGGCCGCCTCGGCGGCCGGCACCAGGTGGCTGACCAGCGACGCGGTGTCCACCTGCCCGTCGGCGACCAGTCGCAGGAAGGTCTGCTGCAGGCGCTCCACCGTCCAGCGGTGCGCGAGCTGTGGCGGGACGCCGCCGATCTGGGAGCAGATGAGCTGCACGCGGTTGTGGTGGAACTCGTCGCCGAGCCGCAGGCCGACGCCGTCGCCCTGGTAGAAGCCGGAGGCCACCACCCGGCCACCGGCGGTGACCGTACGCAGTGCTTCGTGCAGAGCCGGGTAGGCGCCGCTGATCTCGATGGCCAGGTCGGCGCCCCGGCCGTCAGTGGTCTGCCGGACCGCTTCGGCGACTGCGCCGGCCCGGGCGTTGAGCGTGTGCGCGGCGCCGAACCGGCGGGCGGCGTCGAGCCGGCTGTCGAGGGCGTCGACGGCGGTGACCACGGCGCCGTTGAGCTGTGCCAGCCGGGTGGTGAGCAGCCCGATGACGCCCTGCCCGAAGACGGCCACGTCCTCGCCGAGGTGGATGTCCCCGGCCAGCACCGCGTTGTAGGCGATCGCCCCGACCCGGGCGAAGGCCCCGGCCAGGGGTTCGAGCCCAGTCGGCAGGCGGTGGCCGATCATGCGCTCGACCGGGACGACGCCCTCGCTGCGGTGGCCCCAGATGCCCCAGACAAGATCGCCCGGAGCGGGCAGGCCAGGGGTGCCGTCGAGCTCGGGCGAGACCTCGGTGACCTCGCCGACCTCGGAGTAGCCCCATCCCGCCACCGGGTAGGTGATCCCGGCCACATCGTCGCGGAAGAGCCGGACCTGCGGGTCCCAGGTGCGGGTCAGGTACGGGTTGGTGCCGCGGTAGGCAGTGAGCTCGGTGCCGGCGGAGATGCCCGAGTAGCGGGTGCGGACCCGTAGATGGCCCGGCGGCAGAGGTTCGGAGGGGACGGTCGCGACGTCGACCTGACGAGGACCGGTGAACTGGACGATGCGTTCCACGACGACTCCGAAACCTGCAAGAAACCTGTTGGACCAGACGCATGTACCTGGGTTACGTCGAAGATATCGAAGACTTAGGTCTTGTCAACAAGCAAAAGTGATGGTGTTATGCAACACGTTGTTCACACAAGGTCGGCAAGTGAGGACGGGTTCATGCGCATGTGGTCGCTCAGCGGCAGAAGCCTGGCGGCGGGCATGGCGGCGGCACTCGGTATCGGGTTGCTGGCCGGCTGCTCCGCGCAGGGCTCGACACCGCGGACGGGGAACACGATCACGGTCTGGAGCGAGGAGAACCTCCCGCCCCGGATGGCCGTGACCCAGAAGCTGATCAACACCTTCGAGAAGCAGACCGGCATCAAGGTCAACCTGGTGGGTGTCGACGAGAGCCAACTCCCCCAGCTCGTGGAGTCGGCCGCGGCCGCGGGCAAACTGCCCGACGTCATGGGCGGGATCCCGCTCGCCCCGATCTGGCAGATGTACAGCAACGGCCTGATCAACACCGACGCCACCGCGAAGGTGCTCAACAGTCTCGGCCGCTCCACCTTCAGCCCCAACGCGCTGAACCTGACCAGCGACGGGAGCAAGGCGCTGTCCGTGCCCAGCGACTCCTGGCAGCAGATCCTGGTCTACCGCAAGGACCTCTTCGCCAAGGCCCACCTGCCGGTCCCCGACACCTACGCCAACATCCTCAAAGCGGCCCAGACCCTCGACAAGGGCTCCATGACCGGTATCTCCGTGGCCGACGACCCCACGGACGTCTTCACCCAGCAGAGCTTCGAGGACTTCGCGGTCGCCAACAACTGCCAACTGGTGGACAGCGCCGGCAAGGTCTCCCTGGACAGCCCGCAGTGCGAGCACGCCTTCGCGGCCTACCAGCAGCTCGCGGCCTCCGGCCCGGCCGGCACCCAGACCGTCGACACCACCCGGGCGACGTACCAGGCCGGCCAGTCCGCGATGGTCGTGTGGTCGACCTACCTCCTCAACTCACTGGCCGGCCTGCGCAACGACGTACTGCCCAACTGCCCGCAGTGCAAGGCCGACAAGTCCTTCCTGACCAAGAACTCGGGCATCGTCACCGCCATCAAGGGCCCGGACGGCACCGAGCCCGCGCAGTTCGGCGAGATCTCCTCCTGGACCATCACCAAGTACGCCAACGCCCCGGACGCCGAGAAGTTCGTGCAGTTCATGATGAGCGGCGGCTACGAGGGCTGGCTCGGCATGGAGCCCGAAGGAAAGATCCCGGTCCGCTCCGGCACCACCGCCGACCCCCAGAAGTACGTCACCGACTGGCGCGCCATGAAGATCGGCGTCGACACCGTGGAGCCGATGAACAAGCTGTTTTCCGCCGCCTTCCTGGACCAGCTGCTGGCCGGCGTCGGCAAGATGCAGCGCTGGGGCATCACCCAGGGCCAGGGCGCCCTGGTCGGCGCCACCGAAGGCACGCTGCCGGTGCCCAAGGCCATCGGGTCGATGACCGGCGGCGACAACCTGTCCCCCTCGGACGCCGCCCACCAGGCCAAGGACGCCGTCGGAGCACTGAAGAAGACGCTCCTTTGATGTCCAGCACGGCCGCCCCGAGCCGCCCCGAGCCGCCCGATGAGGAAACACCGATGAGCACACCCCCCGGCGGGAAACGCCGCCGGCCCTCGCCCATGGAACGCCAGCAGAACAGAGCCGGTCTGGCGTTCGTCACGCCGACCCTGCTCGTGGTCCTGGTGATCGTCATCCTGCCGATCGCCTGGACCGTGCTGCTCGCCTTCCAGCAGGCCAAACTGATCGATCTGCAGGGCATGGGCCTGTTCGGCCACTGGACCTGGCGCAACTTCGACCAGGTCTTCACCGCCCCGGGCTTCTGGAGCTCACTGTGGACGACGCTGGTCTACACGATCGGCGGCACCGTCGGGTCGATCGTGCTCGGCCTGATCGCCGCGCTCGCCCTGCGCCGTCCGTTCCGCGGCCGCGGACTGGTCCGCAGCACCATGCTGCTTCCCTACGTGGCCCCGGTCGTCGCGGTCACCTTCGTCTGGGAGACCGCGCTCAGCCCGCAGACCGGCATCATCAACAACTGGGGAGCGCATGTCCTGGGTTGGCACAAGCCCATCGCGTTCCTGTCCACCAGCTCCTACCCGGTGGACCTGCTGGGCGTCCACGTCCATCTGCCGCTGGCCCTGATGACCGTGGTGGCCTTCGAGATCTGGCGCTACTTCCCGTTCGCCTTCCTGTTCCTGCTGGCACGGCTGCAAGCCGTGCCAGCAGGAATCGAGGAGGCGGCCACGGTCGACGGCGCCACGCTGACCCAGCGCTTCCGCCACATCCTGCTGCCGCAGCTCATGCCGGTGATCGCGCTGCTGTCGGTGCTGCGGTTCATCATGACGTTCAACAAGTTCGACGACATCTACCTGCTCACCGGCGGGAACTCCGGCACCGAAGTGGTCTCGGTCCGGGTCTACAACTTCCTCACCGCCAGCTACGACGTCGGCGCCGCGGCCGCCCAGGCCCTGGTCCTGGCCGTCATCCTCGTCGTGCTGCTCGGCGTCTACTTCGCATTTTTCGCCAAGCGTGTCCAGGAGGAAGACGCATGAGCCGGGCACAGTTCGAGGACCGCCTGTTCGGCGGCCTGCGGTACGTCGTGATCGCCGCCCTGCTGATAGCCACCGTGTTCCCCTTCTACTACATGGTGATGCTGTCCTTCCGGCCCACCGGCCAACTGCTCCTGCACCCGGGCTCGTTGTGGATCGACGCGCACGACCTGACACTCAGTACGTACAAGACCATCCTGGAGCCGACCTCCAAGGGCGGCCAGGGACTGCTGGGGATGCTGCGCAACTCCGCCTTGGTCTCGCTCGGCACCGTGGTGCTGACACTGGCCGCGTCCATACCCGGCGCGTGGGCGATCAGCCGGCTGAAGTTCATCGGCAGCCGCCAGATCAGCGCCATGTTCCTGGCCGTGTACCTGTTCCCGGCAACGCTGCTCGCGGTGCCGCTGTTCGTGATGTTTGCCCGCATCGGGCTGCAGGGAAGCCTGGTGGGCCTGGCGGTGGTCTACATCGCGCAGACCGTGCCGGTGTCGATCTACATGCTGAAGAACTACTTCTCCACCGTCCCGGTGAGCATCGAGGAGGCCGCCGCACTCGACGGCTGCTCGCGGCTGCAGATCCTGCGCCGCGTCGTACTGCCGCTGGCCGCACCGTCGTTGATGGCCACCGGACTGTACGTCTTCATGATCGCCTGGAACGAGTTCCTGTTCGCACTGTTGTTCCTGGCCGCGACCCCGTCCAAGTGGACGGTCTCGCTGGGACTTTCGCAGATGAACAACGCGATCGAGGTGCCGACGACGGTCCTCATGGCAGGTTCGGTCGTCCTGACCATCCCCGTGATAATCCTGTTCTACGTCGCGGAGCGGTTCCTCACCGAGGGCCTGACCACCGGCGCGGACAAGAGCTGAACCCATGAGGAGGCCGGACTCGATGGCATCGCCCCGGAGTACCGCCGGACATCTGCTGAACCTGGTCCGCACCGGACAGGCCGGCACCCGGGGCGAACTGCAGGCGCTCACCGGACTGTCCCGCTCCACTGTGGGCCATCGGCTGGACCGGCTCTTCGCGGCCGGCTGGCTGGCCGAGACCCCGGGGCAGTTGTCCACCGGCGGACGGCCATCGGTACGGCTGACGTTCGACCCCGGTCACGCCGTGGTGCTGGCCGCCGATCTGGACACCACCCACGGGCACGTCGCCGTCCTCGACCTCGCCGGCACCGTCCTGGCCGAGCAGCGCGGCGTGCTGCGGGTGGCCGACGGTCCGCAGCAGGTGCTGGACCGGCTCGCCGCCTGGTTCGCCGAGCTGCTGGCGCGCACCGGCCGGCCCGCCGCGTCGGTGTGCGGCGTCGGACTCTCGGTGCCCGGCCCGGTCGAGTTCGAGTCCGGTCTGGTCATCCGGCCGCCGATCATGCCGGGCTGGGACGGCTACCCGATCCGGGACAGACTCCGGCAGACGCTGGCCGAACGGGCCGGCACCGGCCCGCGGCTGCCGGTGCTGATCGACAACGACGCCAACTTGATGGCGCTGGGCGAACAGCGCGCGGGCTGGCCGGACTGCTCGACCTTCGTCCTGGTCAAGGTCTCGACCGGTATCGGCGCCGGCGTCGTCATCGATGGCGAGGTCTTCCGCGGCGTGGACGGCGGCGCGGGCGACCTCGGCCACATCCGGCTGCACGACCGTCCCGATGCCCGCTGCATGTGCGGTTCCTACGGCTGTCTGGCCGCCGTGGCCAGCGGCCGGGCGGTGGCCGGGCAGCTCGCGGCGCTCGGTGTCGCCGCCGACTCGGGCACCGATGTCCGCGCCCACCTGGACGACGGCCAGCCCGACGCGGTACGGCTGGCCCGCGAGGCGGGCCAGCGCTGCGGCGAGGTGCTGGCCACGGCCGTCACCCTGCTCAACCCAGGGGTGCTGATGATCGCCGGGGACCTCGCCGAGACCCACTTCCTCACCGGTATCCGGGAACTGCTCTACCAGCGCGCCCTGCCGCGCTCCACCCGCAGCCTGCAGGTGGTCACCGCCCGGCTCGGCGACCGGGCCGCCCTCGCCGGGGCCACCGCCATGGTGGTCGAGCACCTCTACGCGCCCGAGCAGGCCGACGCGCGGCTGGGCGAAGCGGCCGGCGAACCCATTTCCCACTGAGGCCCCGTCCGGCTCCCGACAGGAGTACCACCCGTGTCATCCGCATTCCCTTCCCCTGCTGATCCGGCAGCTGATCCGGCTGCTGATCCGGCTGCTGATCCGGCGTCCCCCGCCCCGGTCCGGGTCGGCCTGATCGGCGCCGGTCCCTGGGCCCGGGACATGCACGCCCCCATGCTGGCCGCCGGACCCGAGACCACCCTGACAGCGGTCTGGGCCCGGCGGCCTGACGCCGCGGCCACGCTCGCCCGCGCGCACCGCGCGGTCGTGGCCGACTCTCCCGAGGAGCTGTTCGACCGGTGCGAGGCGGTGGCCTTCGCCGTGCCGCCCGCCGTCCAGGCGCAGCTCGCGGTACGCGCCGCGCAGGCCGGAAAGGCTCTGCTGCTGGACAAGCCTCTGGGCGCCGATCTCGCCGGGGCCCGCGCGGTGGCCGAGGCCGTCGCCGCGTACGGAGTGGTCTCGCAGATGGTGCTGACCAAGCGCTATCACCCTGCCACCCGTGACTTCCTGGCCGCCGCCCGCCGCATCGAGGTGACCGGCGCCCGTTCCTGCTACCTGCACGGCGCTTTTCTCGGCGGGGAGATGGCCACCGGCTGGCGTTTGACCGAGGGAGCGCTGCTGGACCTCGGACCCCATCTGCTGGACCTGCTCGACACCGCTGTCGGCCCGATCGCCGCGCTGCGCGCCACCGGTGATCCGCGCCGCTGGGTCGAGCTGACCTGCGAGCACGAGAACGGCGCGGTCAGCCAGGCGTCACTGTCCGGCGCGGTCCGGCTGCCCCGGGCCCGCACCCGCGTCGAACTGCTCGGTCCCGCCCAGGAGCTGACCTGGGACAGCGAGGGGGCGAGCCACCGGGAGAGCTGGCCACTGCTCCGGGCCGAGTTCGCGGCAGCGGTCCGCTCGGGCGTGCCCGGCCCGCTGGACGCCGCACGCGGGCTCCGCCTGCAGGAACTCATCGCCGCGGCCGGCCGGTTTCTTCCCTGACCCCGATGCCGTATCCGGAGCGGTGTGTCCGCCGGGCAGGACGCGCCGGGCGACGGCAAGCACGCGCAGACCCGCGGCCGCGTAGCACCACCACGTCGCCGGCGGTTTCGTCGACCGTCGACATGCGCTTGAGGCGGGCGTCGAATGGAAGACGGTCCGGCGTGCGGACGCAACGCTGCGAGGTGGTCCCTCCTACGCCGAGCTCCGATGCCGGCCGCAGGAGGGCGAGTTCCGTGGGGCCGCCGGTGGCGCCGGTGCCGCCGGGCTGGTTCTCGACCGGTGCTTCGGCGGTCGTGCACGCGGCGGTGCTTGCTGCCAGCAGCTCGGCACGGCGATCGCCCTTTTGCCCGGGCGGCGTCCAGTTCGGCGCCGGGCAGCCACATCCGGGTGACCCGCATCCGGTTCTCGGTGACCGTCCCCGTCTTGTCGGTACATGGGATGATCGGTCCGGAGGCTTGATCGTTGCCGAGCCTGCTGGCTAGGCTCGTCGTGATGACTGCGTCCGGACCCGTTGCCTGGCCACCTGCCCCGATCAGGACCGAGCGGCTCGTGCTCCGCGCGTCCGAGGCCCGGGACCGTGCGGCGTTTGTCGAGTTGTTCGCCTCGCCGGAGGTGGGCACCTATATCGGTGGCCCCCGTCCGCGTGATGAGCTTGAGCGCGCGGTGCCCGCCGTGCCCGGGCGGCGCCCTGGCTGTTTTGTGGTCGATCTCGATGGGGCGATGATCGGCATGACCACGTTGGATCGGCGCGACGCACAGCGTCCGGGCCACGTCCGTCCGGAAGCCGGGGAGGCCGAACTCGGCTACCTATTCCTGCCGGCGGCGTGGGGCCGCGGATACGCCGCCGAGGCGTGCGCGGCGGCGCTCGGCTGGTACGCCGACGCGCTGGCCGGCGAGCCGGTGGTGCTCTGCACGCAGACCGTCAACGGCCGCGCGATGCGCCTCGCGGCGAAGCTGGGGTTCACCGAGGTGGAGCGGTTCGAGGAGTACGGCGCCGAGCAGTGGTTCGGGGTGTGGTCCCCGGTCATGCCGTCCCGTTGAGCCGACGGACAACCATCGGGCACGCCGGTGCCGCGCGTGCACCTACTGTCGTGCGGCGACCCACTGACCGGCCAGGCGCCGCAGAAGCTGCTCGGCCGAGTCGTCGGGGTGGAATTCCCGCAGGATTTGTGCGAGACGCAGGGCATGGGCCACCTGGGGGCCGGGGGAGAGCTCAAGGGCCTCCATGACGTCCGAGGCGGAGACGATCAGGGCGCCGCTCGTGTCGGCGAGCAGGGCCCACTCGGCGCGCAGCCGGATCTCACGGTCGAAGTCGGCGTCGTGCCCCAGTTTTTCGAGGGCCTTCGCCCACCGCACCCGGTACCTGGAATGGATGCTGTCCAGCTTCTGCTCGTTGAGCCGCTGCAGCCCCAGGTCTCCCGCCGCCTCCTGAAGGCTCTGCCGGTAGCGGGGATAGTCCTGACGCTCCAGGGCGGCACGCCACTGCAACACCAGCGTGGACTTCTCCGGACTGCGCTCGACGGACTTGGCTATGGCCAGCATGAAGTGGGCATAGGCCTCGTTCTGTTCGAGCAGCCTGGCCAAGCAGTGATGCCATTCGAAGGCGGACTGCGGCACGACGGACCCGCAGGCCCGCTCGAACCACTCGTTGCACACCCGCTCGGTCTCCTCGCCCTCGGAGACCGAGGCGTCCATGTGATGGACCAGGAACGCGCGTAACCGGCGCATCGTGTCCGCGAAGTCCTTCTCGGGCGGCGTATGTCCCAGGGCCGCGGCCTGTTCGTAGAGCCACCTGCTGGACGCCGCCCAGGCTTCCGAGTACCACGCCCGCATCCAGATCGTGGCGAAGTAGAAGGCGGTCTGCGGGTGGGTGAAGTCCGGTGGAGGCAGGCTGACGTCCGCGCCCGCTGGACGCTTCAAGAGGTGGCGGGCCAGCCGGTCGAGATTCCGATGGATGCGGGAGATGCGATTCCAGGCGACTTCGGGTGCGGCCGGCGGCGTGGGCTGCGCCGTAGTCACCGTGCACCTCGTACGTCGCTCTGCTGCTGGGCGGCCGGCCCCAGGAGAGTGGGCCCGCGACGCTCGCCGGGTTCCCGAGGGGGCTCCAGCCGCGGACCGATCATGTTGAACGAGATGTAGGCGTCCAGCGTCCTGCCTTCGACGGCCTGGTCGGGTCCGAAGCCGGACGGGTCGAAGGGGAGCTCCCGCTGGTACCCCTCCACCCAGCAGCGACCGCCGTGGAAGTCCGTGTCGACCCGGAGGACCCGGGCCCGGAAGACGCGAGGAGCGCCGTCCTCCCAACTCGACAGGTAGACGTTGATCACGCGGCGGCGATCCCGCTGTTCCAGTGAGAGCCGGTCGAGGTCCCGGAACGCCTCCATCGCCCGGTCGGTGCTGCCCAGGTGGAAGAGCGCCAGGGCTCGCATGAAGTGGACCCTGAGCGAAGGCATCGCGTTGTAGGTCGAGGCGAGTTCCGTGAGTTCGAGGCATTCCCGCCAGGCAGCCTGATCCAGCGGCAGGGTCTGGCGCTCACCGGAGAGGAAGCGCTCACCGGTTCGCGCGAACCACAGCAGGTCGACGGCCAGGCGCGCGCAGCGTTCGTCCTGCAGTCGGAGGGGATTGCGCCTGAGATGATCCAGCGCCTGCTGCACACCCTCCTGACGGGGTTCGTTGTTGAGGAAGCCACTGACTTTCAGGGCATAGAGGAAGGCCGCCAGCGGCTCGTCGTACGCCTCCAGCTTTTTCAACTGCTGCTCGGCCAGGAAATGGTCGCGGGCAAGCGAGGCGATTTCCACGAACTTGCTGTGGTAGAGGCCGGCTTGTCCGGGCTCCAGCGTCTCCGGGTCGATGACGGTCAGGGCGCTCAGGCAGTCACCGACCAAGGTGGCCGCGGCCTCGTCGGACAGGGCTCCCGCTTTGAACGTGTCGCGAGTCGCCCAGCAGAGCACGTCCACCGGGTAGTAGTTGGTTGCTTCGCACTCCAGAGCCGACTGGACGCTTCGTTTGAGCTCCCGGAGCTCGCCCGAGATGTACTCCTCGCTCGGCAGCGGCTGAGGGACGCCGCCGTCGGGTCCGGAGTGGAGCAGCTCGTACAGTTGTGAGCCGCGGACGCTGGCCTGCTCGACGTAGAGGTTCATACGGATGTCCCGTCGGTGACCCAGGTCCTCCGCTTCCCGCAGAGCCTCGTCCACGGCCTCCTGCGCCGCCTCCAGGGCGCGGCGTCGCAGGGCGACGTCCGGCCCCTGTCGGCGCTGGTCCCACACCGCCCACTCACGCCGCATGTTCACTTCTTTGTGGGTCAGCCGTGCATAAATCACCGGGTTGGAGACCAGCATTCTCAGCTTGGCGATGGAATCAGCGATCGGCAGGTACTGGGCGGCGTACTTCCGCTGTTCCCGGTTCTTCTGCGGGCCGATCGCGGTGAGAAGCGCCATGACGAACTCGATTTCCGGGCCACCGTTACGGGCTCGGGAGTCGGCCCTGACCAGCTGGATCACTTCGGCTATCTGATCCGCCTCCCGCTCCTCCCCCCACCTGCGGGAGTTGGTCAGCAGGGTCGCCTCCAACTGGTTGCGCCCCCCGAGGGTGTAATTGTCCTGTTCGTCCTCGTCCCAGCGGATGATGTCTATGCCACTCAGCAGGTCCGGAAGATTCCGGACACCGTCGCGGCCGATGGTGCGCAGGGCGAGTTCGAGTGGCGTGCGCAGGCCGTGGCTGTGAATCAGCAGGATCAAGCTGAGGAGACGCTCGTACGGGTCGTCCTGCCAGGCGGCGGTGCTCTCCTCCGCGGCACCCGCACGCGCGTCCAGGCCGTGCAGCAGGCCGGCCTCCTCCAGCGCCGCCGCCATGATGGTGGGCGGTTCGTAATGGATCGATGTACGGGCGGCATGGCCGAGACGCTCCTCGGAGCGCCTCAGTTCGAGGACCAAGCCGCGCGACAGCGGGGCGTGCGCGTCGGGCAGCAGGCGGTACAGAGCCGACAGGAAGGACCGATCGTGGGCCACGATCGATTCGTCCGCGCCCTTGAGGACGATGCCGAAGTCCGCCAGGTAGCGGGTGAATCGGTCAAGCTCCTTTCCGGCGATGGTGGCCGGTGCCTCGACGAAATCCTTGCCCCTCCGATATCGCAGGGCCGTCCGCACGGGTTTGTCGGCCCGACCGCGCTTTCTCCCGCCACCGTCGCCGAACTGGTCCGCATCCCAGTAGCAACTGCCGACCATGACCACCTTGCGGCCCCGGCTGCGCAGATAGTCGAAGAGCCGCTGGTATTCATCAGGTTCCAACATGCCGTCCCACACGATCAGCGTGTTTGCTCCTGACTTTTCCTCCGCCCACAGACAGAAGTCATCGAGGGCTTGAAACTCCGGGCGGGTCGACTTGCGCGGGATGTGGACGACGACGCGCCTCCCGCTCCGGGCGGTTTGGAAGGCCAGCCGGGCCAGAGCGACGCTCTTCCCCGTCCCTGACTGACCGACGACCAGGAGCGGCCCCTGCCGTTCGGGGGATGTCGCGGCATCCTCCACCAAGTCCGCCAGGATCTTCTCGAAGTTGCGCTGGAAGGGAAGGTCGCGGGCATGGGCCCACCAGGTCGGCGAGCCGTCGCTCGCACCGAGGAACTCGCGGAACTTCTGGAAGCGCCGATGCTTGGACTCAGCCGGCGGATCGTCGAGGAGGTCCACGTCCACCGGGCGGGCGTACGGCAGAATCCGCTGCCAGCGACTCCGGTCGATGGGCAGGCGCCGCTCGCCGACGCGGACCGCGTGTGTCGAGGTGGTGGTCGAGCCGCTGTCGCTCAAACGACCAGTGCTGCGCGCCTCCTCCACCAAGGACGCGAAGGTCTCCCGATGCGGGACAAGCACTTTCAGATGTATCGCCTCACGTACGAACTCGTCCGCGAGGATGTCGTCGGTCGTGGAGAACAGGTGCACCTGGTTCGGAACCGCGTCGCAGATCTGGCTGTACAGCGTCTCCGGGTCGAGCCAGTCGTTGAGCGACCAGCCTTCCACCACCAGCAGACCCCGCGGGGTCAGTCCGTCCGTAATGATCCGCGACAGAGCCTCAGCCGCAAGCGCTCTGCGTCGCGACAGCTCCATCTTCGTCGCGGGCGGCTTCTCATCGACCGGCTGGTCAACGCCTCCGAAGAGCATGAGCGCCTGGACGTCGGCCTTGTCGCGGGACAGGCGCGTTCGGTCGCGCTGGGGCACCGTCTCCTGGACCGTCCTCCAGTCCTGTTGGAGACCCAGCCGCCACGAGGGATCGATGGCCGAGGAGACCACGCCGTTCCAAGGGAACTCCAGTGTGGTCTTCAATGACGGCGGCAGTACCAGTGCCCGTCCGGCGTCGCTGATCGCCTTGGCCGCTGCCTCCCGGTTGTCGGGAGCGGCGCCAAGAAGCGCCTTGTAGGCGGTCTCGGGCAAGCTGTCCATGCCCAGTGACCTGGCCAGCGGCCCCACCAGGGGGTCGTGTCCCGTTTCGATGGACAGATAGCTCTGCCCCAGGAGCAAGAAGGACGGACCCCGGTCCAGCCGCTCGAACAACGCCTGCTTCCCCACCGACATGACGTCTCCAGGTGACTGACCCGCCGGCCGCCACAAATGGACGGCGGGTCGTCAATTGTGCTCTGGGGCGGTGGCTTTCGCACCGATTTCGCTGAACTGGCGCGGCCGGCAGTGCCATGGCGCCCGCCGGGTCACCGGAGGACTTCGTCAGGGCAGGGGACCGGCTGGCCCCGGGCGTGGCCGTCCTCGCTCTTCTGCTGGGCCCGGCCCGCCTCGGCCGGCGACGGGTCGGTGATGCGTCGGCCGCGCGGGTGATAGAACGGGCCCAGTCGGGGGTCCGGGTGCGGCTCGGCGGGCGGACTTCGCTGCTGGGAAGGGGTGTGGCGCCATCACTGAGCGACTGGGTGAGGGTCCTGGGTTCGGGGAGGTGCTGCGCGGCCACCGGCGGGCGGCGCGCCTGACGTTGGAGCAGTTGGGCGAGGCGTCGGGGGTCAGCGCGCGGACGCTGTCGGACATGGAGCGCGGGCGCAGCAGAGGGCCGCAGCAGCGGACGGTGACGGCGTTGGCCGACGCGCTGTCGCTCGACGGGGATGCCCGAACGCGGCTGATCGAGCTGGCGCGTGAGGGCAGGCTGCGGGATCACTGGACGCGTCCGGGCGGCTCGCGCGGTCCGAGTAGCCCTGGCGAACCGAGCGGACCGAGTGGCCCCGGCGGTCCGAGTGGCCTGAGCGGCCCGAGCGGACTGTGCGAACTGCCGCGTACGATCCCGGACTTCACCGGCCGCGCCGCCGAACTGCTCTGGATGAGCGAACTCGTGTACGCGGAGAGCTCGCCCGGCGTCGGTGTGGTGGGTGTGGTCACCGGCTCGGCGGGGCTGGGGAAGACGTCGTTCGCCGTCCGCGCCGCCCATTCCGTACGGCCGAGTTTTCCCGGCGGGGTCTTCTTCCTCGATCTGTTCGGCATGTCCCAACAGCCGCTGGCTCCCGACGACGCCCTGCGGTCGCTGCTGCGCGCGCTGGGTGTCCCGGACCGCCGCATCCCCGACGACACCTGCGAACGCGCCTGGCTGTACCGGTCGTCGCTGCGGGACAAGCGGGTCCTGGTGGTCCTCGACAATGCCGCGTCGGAGGAGCAGGTGCGCCCGCTGCTGCCGGGCGGCGGCGCCGGGCGCGCGGTGATCACCACCCGGCGGCTGCTGGCGGGTCTGGAGGGGGTGCGCAGGCTCGTGCTCGGTCCGCTGCCGTTGCGGGAAGCCGCCGAACTGCTCACCGCGATCGTGGGCGAACGCGCGGCGTACGACGCGGAGTCGGACCTCGACCGGCTCGCCGAACTGTGCGGAGGTCTGCCGCTGGCGCTGCGGATCATCGGCAACCGGCTGGCCAGCCGGCCCGAGTGGGAGGCCGCCGAACTCGCCGGACGGCTGGCCGACGAGGAACGCCGACTGGCGCAGTTCAAGGCAGGCGACCTCAAGATCGCCAACGCGTTCGGCATGTCGTACGAGCAACTCGCGCCGCCCGCCCGGCAGTTGTTTCGGCGTCTGGCGGTGATCCCCGGCCAGGACTTCGACGCCGACCTGACGGCCGTCGCCGGCGGACTGCCGATCGAGGAGGCGTGGGACGCGCTCGACGACCTCGTGGACCTCGGCCTGCTGCTGGACGGCGCCGCCGGCCGCTACCGCTTCCACGACCTGGTCCGGTTGTTCGCCCGCGACCGCTTCCAGGCGGAGGAGACCCCGGCGGCGCGTGCGGAGGTCACGCGGCGGGCCACGTCATGGCTGCTGCGGACGGCCACGACGGCCGGGCGGTGGTTCGAACCCGGCTACGGCCGTCCCGAACACCCCGACCCCGACCTCGCCCCCCTGGCCTCGGCCGAGGAGGCCGAACGCTGGCTGCGCGCGTCGGTGGACAACTGGCTGGGCGCGCTGCGGCAGGCCGCCGCGAGCGGGCGGCACACCGCGGTCCTCGACTGCGCCGAGTCCATGCACTGGTTCTCCGACCGGTGGATCCACGGACGGCACTGGACCGAGGTGTTCAGGCTGGGCGCGCGGGCCGCCGCGGCCCTCGGCGACCCGGTGCAGCAGGCCGCCCAGCTCAACTACCTCGCCTGGGCCCACGGGCAGCCGCCCGCGGACCATGAAGCGTCCCTGCGGTTCGCCGCCGAGGCCATGTCCCTGGCCGTCCGCAGCGGCGCGACGGCGCAGATCGTATGGTCGCGCCTGTATGCCGCGAACGCGCTGCGCATGCTCGGGCGGCTGGAGGAGGCGACCGCGGCCGCGTCCCGGGCGGCCGAGATGTCCACGTCCCTGGGGGACGCGCATGTCCGCTACACGTGTGTCACCAATGTCGGCTTCTGCCTGCGGGACAGCGGGAAGCACGAGGAAGCGCTGGAGCAGTACCGCCTCGCGCTCGCGTTGGTGACCGACGAAAGCTCCGGGATCACGCCGGGCATCGCCGCGCACCTGCGGCCGCACTCGCTGTCGCACATCGGCCAGTGCCTGGCGCTGCTCGGCCGCCGCACCGAGGCGATCGCGGCGCTCACCCGGGCGACCGCCCTCATGGACGCGTTCGAGGCGAACTACCTGCAGGGGCGCGCCCTGGAAGGACTGGCCGCCCTGCTGGCCGAGGAGGGCGGCACCGAGGACAGCCGCCGTGCCTTCGCACGGGCGGCGGAGGTCTTCGCGTCCATCGGGGACGCCGAAGCGAGCACCCGCTGCCGGGCCGCGGCGACCGGCCCCTCCTGACCCGCGAGTCCTCGGCTCCGCGCCGCCCGTACCCCGGTGCCGCGCCGCGCTACCCGAGCAGTTCCGCGAGTACCGTGCAGGCCGCACCGATGGCGGCGAGCAGCAGGGAGAGGCGGACCAGGACGTACTTGCGCCAGGCGATCTGGGACATGGCGACGATCTGGCGGCTCAGTGAGGTGAGGGGATCGGCGTCGCGGAGGCGGGCGGCGAGCGCGTCCGGTTCCCACAGGCGCAGGTGGCCGAAGTAGGTGAAGTTGTCCGGCCAGTCCACGCGTACCCCGCCGCCCCGCATCCGCGGCGTGACCACCCCGATGGACAGCAGAGCGGCGGCGGCCAGCAGGACCAGCGCGGACCGGAGCAGCCAGATCCCCGGCGTGCTGCCGACGCCGAGGGGGGAGGCGGCGCCGCTGGAGAGGGCCGCGGTCGCGGCCAGCATGGCCGACTCGATGCTCAGCGCGAAGACGGCTTTGTTGTCCACTTTGCTGGTCCAGTCGGCGAGGGACGCGTGGATCCGCCACGCGGTGTCGACGGCCCGGCCGGGTCCCGCCGCCCCGTGCCCCCCGTCGGCTCGGTCGGCTCGGTCGGCTCGGGCAGCTGGGCCGGCCCTGTCGGCCCCATCCGTACCGGCTCCGGCTCCGGCCCCGCCCGTACCGGCTCCGCCCGGCCCCGCCGGCTCGTGGTCCGCGTCCGCGGTCGCTTCGTCGCGCATCAAGTCCCTTCCCCCCGACACCATGTGCTCGGCCCCCGTCCGCCCCCCAGGGTCCCCACCCTCCTTTAGCACGGTGACAGAAGAGATTGAGGGACTCTGCGTCAATTGACCCACAACGGCCGTTTTCTTTCTACGATGTGCTCGAACAGCGTCGGGGGAGGGCGAGGTCATATGACAGCCGAAGACCGTCTGCCGCCAGGACTGTCCGGGCCACCTGTGCCATTCGGACCGGAGGAACTGGTCGTGCTGCGCGCGGCCGGCCGAGTGCGGGCCTGGGAGCGGGGCGAGGTGCTGATCCGCCAGGGCGGCCACCCTGATTTCGTCATTCTGATCACCGACGGCCTGACAAAGGTCACCTCCGACTCCGACAACGGCTACACGAGCCTGCTGGCGCTGCGCGGCCCGGGCGAGTTGGTGGGGGAGCTGTCCTGCCTGGACGGGTCGCCGCGGTCGGCCACGGTGATCGCGATGGTCCGGGTCGACGGCGTCGTGGTGGCCGCCGAGACCTTCCGCCGTTTACTCGGCGAGCACGAGAAGTTGTCGGCCTCCGTGCTGTGCAGCGTGGTGGCGCGGCTGCGGGACTCCGACATCCTGCGGGCCGGGCACGGCGCGCACACCGCTCGGGTGCGGGTGGCCCGGGTGCTCGTCGAGCTGGCCAGGCGCTACGGGGTCGCCGAGCCGACCCCGCCGGGCGCCATCTCGGTGCACATGAACCAACTGGAACTGGCGGGCGCTTCGGCGACCTCGCGGGAGTCGGTGGTGCGGTGCCTGCGGACGATGCAGGACGAGGGCCTGGTGGAGACCTACCGGGGCCGGACCGTCGTCCTCGACCTGGCGCG
>NZ_FMCH01000623.1 GCF_900091855.1 Streptomyces sp. DvalAA-14 | reverse complement strand
CCGGACGGCACGGACGGTACGGGGCGGCCCGGCGCCAAAAACGGGCAAGCCCGACGCGGGGCCCAAAACGGGCAGCCCGACGCGGCGAGCAGTCGTGGCCGGGCGCGGCTCGGGCCTGGCGCCCCGGCCCGGGGGAAGGCGGCACGGGCGCGGCCCGGGGCCGGAGGCAGGTGCGGCCCGAGGCCTCAGCACTCGGCGTCGGCGCGGCGCCGTACCCCGCGGGGCCGGGGCTTCCCGACCGGCAGCGTTGACGTCATCGCCCTCCGGGCCGCCCCGACCGCCGCCGACCCGGCGATCCGCGATCTCCTGGCCGCCACGGTGGTGGGCGGCGCCCGCTGCTGAGCGGCGCCGCGAAAGCTACGGCGCCCACTCCTCGGCGAGCAGCCCGAGGACCACCCGGTCGACAAAAGCGCCGTACACCCAGGCGGAGCGCCGCAAGGTGCCCTCGACCGAGAATCCGGCCCGGGTCGCGGCCGCGATCATCGGCTCGTTGTCGACGAGGGTTTCGAGCTGGATCCGGTGCAGGCCGCGCACGGCGAATCCGTAGCCGCACAGCACCCGGACGACGTCGACCGCCAGCCCGCGCCCCCGGAAGCCGGGCAGCAGCGAGATCCCCAGGTGGGCGGACCTGTTGTGCGGGTCGATCCCCCACATCAGCGCCTCGCCGGCCAGTTCCCCCGATGCCAGCTCCACCACCGAGAAGTACGCCTTCCGGTCGGACGGTTCGGCCGCCGCGGCCGGGGAGTCGGCGGCGTCCGGCGGCAGGGGCCGCCAGGGGGCGGCGTCGGACCGCGACCGGGTCAGGACGTCCTCGTACAACTCGGCCTGGAAAACCGGGACATCGCTGTCCCGCCTGGTCCGCAACCCGACCTTCTCGCCACGTATCACGGGTCCTTGCTATCCCAACAACCGCAGCCGATCAACCGGGTTGCCGCGGCGCCCACCGGTCGGGCACGCGCGGGACCGCCGCCCGCCGGCCCGGGGCGGCGAAGCGGCGTGGGCCGCCCCTCGGGGGGCGGCCCACGCCGACACCGGCCGGGGTCCGGTCAGATCGCGTCGGCCAGGATCGGGGACTCCTCCACCGAGGCGGACTTGGCGGCGGCGCCGCGCAGCGGGGTCTCGACCAGGAACCAGGCCGCGATGAAGCCGATGACGCTGACCAGCGCACCGCAGAAGAACACGATGTGCGTGCCGGAGGCGACCGCGTGGAAGTAGGCGTCCTTGAGGGCCGGCGGGAACTTGGCGATGGTGGCCGGGTCGAGTTGGGCACCGTTGGCGGTGGCCGCCGAGCCCGAGGAGCCGGCCGCGTGGGACATGCCGTCCTGGATCTTGTGGGCGAACAGCGCGCCGAAGAGTGAGACGCCGAACGAGCCGCCGATCGTGCGGAACAGCGTGGCGGACGACGAGCCCACGCCGATGTCCTTCAGTTCCACGCTGTTCTGGGCGATGAGCATGGTGATCTGCATGACGAAGCCCATGCCGGCGCCGAGGACGGCCATGAACAGGCCGGACATCAGCCTGCTGGTGTGCACGTCCATGGTGGACAGCAGGTAGAGGCCCACGGTCATCAGACCGCCGCCGATGATCGGGAAGACCCGGTACTTGCCGGTGGCGGTGGTGACGCGGCCCGCGACCATGGAGACCGCCATCATCGCCAGCAGCATCGGGAGCAGCAGCAGGCCGGAGTTGGTGGCCGAGGCGCCCTGGACGGTCTGCTGGTAGAGCGGCAGGAAGGTCATCGCGCCGAACATCGTGAAGCCGACCAGGAAGCCGATCAGCGAGATGAGCGAGAAGTTGCTGTTGCGGAAGATGTGCAGCGGCATCACCGGCTCGGCGGCGCGGGTCTGGCTGTAGACGAAGGCTGCCAGGCTGACCAGGCCGAGCACCAGCAGGCCGATGATCATCCCGGAGCCCCAGGCGTACTGCGTGCCGCCCCAGGTGGTGAGCAGCACCAGCGAGGTGATGGCCACCGTCAGCAGGCCGGCGCCGAGGTAGTCGATGCGCCCCTGGCCCCGCTTCTTCGGCAGGTGCAGCACGATGGTGATCATGGCCAGGGCGACCGCGCCGATCGGCAGGTTGATGTAGAAGCTCCAGCGCCAGCCCCAGTTGTCGGTGATGGAGCCGCCGACCAGCGGTCCGCCGATCATGGCGATGGCCATCACACCGGCGATCAGTCCCTGGTACTTGCCCCGCTCACGCGGCGGGATCAGCTCGCCGATGACCGCCATCACACCGACCATCAGGCCGCCGGCGCCCAGGCCCTGGATGGCCCGGAAGGTGATCAGCTGGTCCATCGACTGGGAGGCCCCGGACAGTGCCGAGCCGAACAGGAACAGCACGATGGAGGTGAGGAAGATCCCCTTGCGCCCGTACATGTCGCCGAGCTTGCCCCAGATCGGGGTGGAGGCCGCGGTCGCCAGGGTGTACGAAGTGACCACCCACGACAGGTGGTTCAGGCCGCCCAGCTCGCCGACGATCGTCGGCATCGCGGTGCCGATGATCATGTTGTCCAGCATGGCGAGCAGCATCGCGATCATCAGGCCGACCATCACCACGCGGACGCTGCGCTGGCGTGGCCCCCCGCTCGCGGCAACCGTGGCGACCGGGTCGGCCGCGACGGCCGGGGCCGCGATCGGCGCGCCGTCCGATGACGGTGTCGGTGGCGGTGTTGGTGTCGGTGTGTCTATTCGGGACATGATCGGTTGCCTCCCCCTGGAGAGGGCGGCCGCTCCAGCACGCACCCGGTTCCGTGACCACGCGCACACACCGTGCTTACTTACCTGCCGCCCGACTAGTTTCCTACCGGCATCAAGCTACGGTCGTTACTAGCCGGGCGTCAAGTAAGTGCGTAGGGTCGGGGACAGGCCGTAACGTTGGCCGCAAGAGATGCCACACCGTGACCGCGGGGTCACACGCAGTGCAGCAGGAGAGCGACGCCATGGCCACACCGCACCATCCGCGCCGGGGTGACACCCGACGCCGTATCCAGGACGTCGCACTGCAACTGTTCTCCGAACACGGCTACGAGAAGACGTCGCTGCGCGAGATCGCCGAGCATCTCGACGTCACCAAGGCCGCGTTGTACTACCACTTCAAGACCAAGGAAGACATCCTGGTCAGCATCGCCGAGGACCTGGCCGGGCCGGTGGACGAACTGATCGCCTGGGCCGAGTCGCAGCCGCGCACGCTGGCCACCAAGCAGGAGATGCTGCGCCGCTACAGCGACGCGCTGTGGAACGCGGCCCCGCTCTTCCGCTTCATCCAGGAGAACCAGGCCACGGTGCGCGACCTGTCGATCGGTGAATCGATCAAGAGCCGGCTGACCGCGCTGAACGAGATGCTCAAGGAGCCCAACTCGTCGATGTCGGCGCAGGTCAGGTGCCTGACCGCGGTGTTCGCGATGCACGCCGGGATGTTCGCGATGCAGAGCATCGAGGGCGACCCCCTGGAGAAGCGCGCGGCCATCTTGGAGGTCGCCCTCGACCTGGTCGCCCAGGCGGACGCGAGTGTCGTCACGGGGTAGCCCCCGCGACCGGACTTACGGGTTCACGCCGTGCGCCCGCAGGAAGTGCAGCGGTTCGACGGACGAGCCGTAGTACGGCGTGGTGCGGACCTCGAAGTGCAGGTGCGGGCCGGTCGAGTTGCCGGTCGAGCCGGACAGGCCGATCGTCTGGCCGGTGATCACCCGCTCACCCACCGAGACACCCAGGTGCGACAGGTGGCCGTACTGCGAGTAGGTGTGGTCGTCGTGCTTGATCACGATGTTGTTGCCATAGGCGCCGCCCCAGCCGGCCTCGACCACGGTGCCGGTGTGCGCGGCCCGGACGGTCGTACCGGTGCCGACCACGAAGTCCTGACCGGAGTGCTTGTGCGCCCAGTGCGGACCGGCCTGGTCGTAACCCGCGCCCAGCACATAGTGGGCGGTCGGGGTCTCCCAGGAGGCGATGCGCGCCCTGAGGTCGGCAGCGGCCTTGGCCGCTGCCTGCTCCTTGGCCTTCGCGGCGGCCTGCTTCGCCTCGGCCGCAGCCCGGCGGGCCTGCTCGGCATGCTGCGCGGCGGCCAGGCGGGCGGCCTTCGCCTTGGCGGCGACGGCCTCGGCCTTGCCGGCGGCGGCCTTCTGGTCCGCCACCTGCTGCTGCACGGTGGCCGAAACGCTGGTGGCCGGCTGGGCGGCGAAAGCAGCCTCGGAGTGGTGTCCGCCGTCCGCGGCCATGGCCGCGGTCGAGCCCAGCGCGATCGCCGCGACCAGTCCGCCGGTCACAACGGCGACCCGGCCGCGTGTGACGGACTTCGGGGTGCGGTTCTTCGACGTCGAGTTCAAACGCATGGCGAAAACAACCTCCATGGGATGGGGAAGCGACAGAGCAGACTTCCTCCGTCGCGAATCCTTGGTAACCCGGCATTGCCGAGGTGACAAGGAGCCCTATTACTAGGCCGGGCCGTAGCCGGGGCCTCTTCGCCAACCGCACGCCGCCGCATGACAAACGTCCGTAAAGTCCGAAATGGGCGTCGAGAGATCAGGGTCAAGCCGGGCATACGGGTCCGCGCGCCGCTGATGTGGCCGCACTCCGCCGAAGGACGAGGAGAAGATCGCCGACCGCCCACTATTTCGATTAGTAAGTGGCATGGGTCACGTGCCGTACATCACCGGAACGAGGAAGCCGACGGCTTTCGGGGCCACATTGCCCTCGCCGCCCTTTCCGCGGAATTCGTGGCGCCGGTCACATTCGCTCCACTACCGTGGGGCTCCGGGACGCTGGTGCGAGGGGGAACTGCCATGGGGACGCAGGGCGACGACGTGGCGCCGGGGACCGGCGCCGTACCGGCCGGCGGGCCGGTCGGCGGGGCATCGGCCGGCGGGCCGTCGACCCGCCCCGAGGTCACCGGCATGGAGCTGGCCGAGGCGGTGGAGGCGATCCGGCAGGGCCTGATGACCGGGGCGGTGCGCGGCGCCGGCTCCGGTGTGCGGTTCGAGGTCGGTGAGATCCACATGGAGTTCTCCGTCGAACTGCAGCGCTCCCGCTCCGGCCGCGGCGGCGTCAAGGCCTGGGTGGTGGAGGCCGGCGCCGACGCCGCGCGCAGCACCGGGCGCACCCACACCGTCTCCTTCTCGCTGCGCCCGAAGGACGCCGCGACCGGTGCCTACCTGGAGATCGGCGCCCCGCGCGAAGGCGACACCTCGGGCCTGTCGTACGACGAGGGGTGAGCCCGCGGTGACCGGTCCGGTACGGGAACGGCTCGCCGTCGTCCAGTGCGGCGGGCGGCAGGGCAGCGGCTATCTGCTGACGCCGACGGTGGTGCTCACCGCCGCCCACGTGGTGGCGGGCAGCCAGGAGGTCCGGGTCACCACGCCGGGATCGGGCGGCGAGGCGGTCTGCCGCCGGCTCGGCTCCTGGTACCGGGAACAGTCCGGTGTCGATGTGGCGCTGGTGGCCTCCGACCAGCCGCTGACCACCGCGCAGCACTTCTTCGGCTGGGCGGACCGGCACTGGGCCGACATCACCGCGCTCGGCCAGATCCCGAACTGCACGGCGATCGGCTTCCCCTACGTCCAGCGCGGCGCCGGCGGCCTGCTGGACAGCGACCAGATCCACGGCACCTACAAGCCGGGCTCCGGCCTGTTCAGCCGCCGGAACGTGCTGACCGTGGACGGCACCCCGCCGGCCCCCCGGCCCGACGGGATCTCCCCCTGGGCGGGCATGTCCGGCGCGGCCGTCTTCGTCGGCGGGGTGCTGCTCGGCGTGATCACCGCCGATCCCTCCGGCTGGCAGCACAGCCGGCTGACGATCACCCCGATGCACCGGCTGCTCGGCGAGGAGGGCTTCCTCGCCGTCCTCGACGCCCTCGACTTCCGCGCCCGGCGCACCTCGCCGCCCGGCCAGCTCGTCGACGAGTCGGCCGAGTTCGAGCAGCGCTACGGCGCCTATCTGGCCAAGCACCACGGCGCCCTGCGGATCTTCGGTATCGACCTGACCGCCCGGCGCCGGGCCACCTGGCCGCTGGACACCGCGTACTACAGCCTGGAGGCGACCAGGACGGCCCTACCCGCTGCTCCGGCCGCTCCGGCCGCCGGTCCCGCCCCGGTTCCGCCGGACCCGCCGCCACCGGCTCCCAGCGGCCCGATGCCCGCCGAGCAGGCACTGGCCGGGCACAAGCGGGTGCTGCTGCGCGGGGTCGCCGGATCGGGGAAGACCACCTTGATCCAGTGGCTGGCCGTCTCCACCGCCCGGCGGGACCTGCGCGAGCCCCTCCATCACTTACGGGACCTGGTGCCGTTCGTGCTGCCGCTGCGGACCATCTCCCGCCGCGAGCAGCTGCCGGCGCCCGCCGACTTCCTCTCGGCGGTGGAGGCACCGCTCACCCCGCCGGCCGGCTGGGCGGAGAAGGTGCTGACCGAGGGCCGGGGCCTGGTGCTGATCGACGGCGTGGACGAGATCGACGAGCGGGCCCGGGAGCGGGTGGGTACCTGGCTGCGGAAGCTGCTGGCCGCCTACCCCGACAACCACTGGCTGGTGACCTCCCGCCCCTCCGCCGTCGCCGACTCCTGGCTGGCCGACGAGGGCTTCACCGATCTGACCCTGTCCCCGATGAGCCGGCGCGACATCCGCGCCTTCGTGAACCGCTGGCACGACGCGGCCCGGGGGACGCCGGGCGGCGACCCGGAGGAGCTGCCCCGGCTCGACCACTACGAGCGGACCCTGCTGGACGCCCTGCAGACCAAGCAGGACCTGGCCCGGCTGGCCACGAACCCGCTGATGTGCGGGCTGATCTGCGCGCTGCACCGCGACCGCAGCGGCTATCTGCCCACCGGCCGCAAGGAGCTCTACGACGCGGCGCTGTCGATGCTGCTGATCCGCCGCGACCGCGAGCGCGACCTGGGCCCCCAGCTCACCGAGGAGCCGCAGGTCCAGCTGCTGCAGAAGCTGGCGTACTGGCTGGTGAAGAACCGGCAGGCCGAGATGGACCGCAGCGACGCGCTCCGGCTGATCGAGGGCGCGCTGCCCTCGATGCCGGCGGTGGCCACCGCGGTCGGGGGCCCGTCGGCGGTCTACGACTACCTGCTCAACCGCAGCGGGCTGCTGCGCGAGCCCAGCAACGCCACCGTCGACTTCATCCACCGCACCTTCCAGGACTATCTGGCCGCCCGCGCCGCCGTCGAGGAGCTCGACTTCGACCTGCTGGCCGACAACGCCCATCACGACCAGTGGTCCGATGTGATCCGGATGGCGGTGGCCCATGGGCGCCCGGCCGAGCGGGCCCGGCTGCTGGGCAAGATCCTGGAGCGCGGCGACCGCTTCCCGGTGCACAGCACCCGGCTGCACCTGCTGGCCACGGCCTGCCTGGAGCACGCCACCGAGCTGGACCCGCTGGTGCGGGCCTCGGTGGAGGCGCGGGCCGAGATGCTCATCCCGCCGCAGACGCTCGCGGACGCCGAGGTGCTGGCGGAGATCGGGCCCATCGTGCTGGAGCTGCTGCCGGGGCCGGAGGGCCTGGCGGCGACCGAGATCAGCGCCGTCGTGCACACCGCCTGGCTGATCGGCGGGGACGCGGCGGTGCCGCTGCTGGCCCGCTACGCGGAGAGCGCCCCGGCGGCCGGCCGCGCCCGGCTGGGGGAGTTCCCGCGCGCCACCGACCCCGACCTGTACGCGGCCGAGGTGATCCGCCGGGTGCTGGGGCCGGGCCTGACGGTCAGCGCCGGGTCGGTTGAGGAGCTGACCGCCCTGACCAGGCTGAGCGGCGTCCGGCGGCTGATGCTGCACAGCGCCCGGCTGATCCGGCGCCCCGAACTGCTCGCCGCCCTGCCGGGGCTGCGCGCGCTGACCCTCACCAACCACACGGTGGCACTCGACCTCGCCCCGCTGGCCGCCCTGCCCCAGCTGACCCGGATCGACTCCTTCGGCCCGGTGCGGAACGCCGGCCTGCTGCCGCATGTCACGGTCACCGTGCACGCCCGGCAGTAGCCGGCCCGGGCGCCGGAGGGGCACGGCAAAGCGGTCGGCCCCGGGTCCGAGGACCCGGGGCCGACCGCCGCCGTGCTTCCGGTCCGCGCCCGCCGACGGGCGGCCGGCGCGGACCGCAGGCCGCTACGCCTCCTTGGAGAGGTTCGGCGGGCCGCCCGCCGTCTCGACCGGCGGGGTGTCCGCCACCGTGACCTTCTCCTCGCCACGGAAGGTGAACTTCGCGGTCTCGCCCTCACCGTCGACATCCACGACGACGATGTGGCCGGGCCGCAGCTCCCCGAACAGGATCTTCTCGGACAGCGAGTCCTCGATCTCCCGCTGGATCGTGCGCCGCAGCGGGCGCGCGCCCATCACCGGGTCGTAGCCCCGCTTGGAGAGCAGGACCTTCGCCTCGGTGCTGAGCTCGATGCCCATGTCGCGGTCGCGCAGCCGCTCGTCCACCCGGCCGATCATCAGGTCGACGATCTGCAGGATGTCCGCCTCGGTGAGCTGCGGGAAGACGATCACGTCGTCCACCCGGTTGAGGAACTCCGGCCGGAAGTGCTGCTTCAGCTCGTCGCTGACCTTGGCCTTCATCCGCTCGTAGTTGCTCTTGGTGTCGCCCTGGGCGGCGAAGCCCAGGTTGAACCCCTTGGAGATGTCCCGGGTGCCGAGGTTGGTGGTCATGATGATCACCGTGTTCTTGAAGTCCACGACCCGGCCCTGGGAGTCGGTCAGCCGACCGTCCTCCAGGATCTGCAGCAGGCTGTTGAAGATGTCCGGGTGGGCCTTCTCGACCTCGTCGAAGAGGACGACGGAGAACGGCTTGCGGCGCACCTTCTCGGTGAGCTGGCCGCCCTCCTCGTACCCGACGTAGCCGGGCGGGGAGCCGAAGAGCCGCGAGACGGTGTGCTTCTCGCTGAACTCCGACATGTCGAGCGAGATCAGCGCGTCCTCGTCGCCGAAGAGGAACTCGGCCAGCGCCTTGGACAGCTCGGTCTTACCCACGCCGGACGGGCCGGCGAAGATGAACGAGCCACCGGGACGCTTGGGGTCCTTCAGACCCGCGCGGGTCCGGCGGATGGCCTTGGAGAGCGCCTTGACGGCGTCCCGCTGGCCGATGACGCGCTTGTGCAGCTCGTCCTCCATGCGCAGCAGCCGGGAGGACTCCTCCTCGGTGAGCTTGAAGACCGGGATGCCGGTGGCGGTGGCCAGGACTTCGGCGATCAGCTCGCCGTCGACCTCGGCGACGACGTCCATGTCGCCGGCCTTCCACTCCTTCTCCCGCTTGGTCTTCGCGGCGAGCAGCTGCTTCTCGTTGTCCCGCAGCGAGGCGGCCTTCTCGAAGTCCTGCGAATCGATCGCGGACTCCTTCTCGCGCCGCACTTCGGCGATCTTCTCGTCGAACTCGCGCAGGTCCGGCGGCGCGGTCATCCGGCGGATGCGCATCCGGGAGCCGGCCTCGTCGATCAGGTCGATCGCCTTGTCCGGCAGGAAGCGGTCCGAGATGTAGCGGTCGGCCAGGGTGGCCGCCTGCACCAGTGCCTCATCGGTGATGGACACCCGGTGGTGCGCCTCGTAGCGGTCCCGCAGGCCCTTGAGGATCTCGATGGTGTGCGGCAGCGACGGCTCCGCGACCTGGATGGGCTGGAAGCGGCGCTCCAGCGCCGCGTCCTTCTCCAGGTACTTGCGGTACTCGTCGAGCGTGGTGGCACCGATGGTCTGCAGCTCACCGCGGGCCAGCATCGGCTTCAGGATGGAGGCCGCGTCGATCGCGCCCTCCGCGGCGCCGGCGCCGACCAGGGTGTGCAGCTCATCGATGAACAAGATGATGTCGCCGCGGGTGCGGATCTCCTTGAGCACCTTCTTCAGGCGCTCCTCGAAGTCACCGCGGTAGCGGGAGCCGGCGACCAGGGCGCCCAGGTCGAGCGTGTAGAGCTGCTTGTCCTTGAGCGTCTCGGGCACCTCGCCCTTGACGATCGCCTGGGCCAGGCCCTCCACGACGGCGGTCTTGCCGACGCCGGGCTCGCCGATCAGCACCGGGTTGTTCTTGGTGCGGCGGGACAGCACCTGCATGACCCGCTCGATCTCCTTCTCGCGCCCGATCACCGGGTCGAGCTTGGTCTCACGAGCGGCCTGGGTGAGGTTGCGGCCGAACTGGTCCAGGACGAGCGAGGTCGAGGGCGTGCCCTCGGCCGGCCCGCCGGCCGTGGCCGACTCCTTCCCGGTGGAGTATCCGGACAGCAGCTGGATGACCTGCTGCCGGACCCGGTTGAGGTCGGCGCCCAGCTTCACCAGGACCTGGGCGGCGACGCCCTCGCCCTCGCGGATCAGGCCGAGCAGGATGTGCTCGGTGCCGATGTAGTTGTGCCCGAGCTGAAGGGCCTCGCGGAGCGACAGCTCCAGCACCTTCTTGGCCCGGGGAGTGAAGGGGATGTGACCGGACGGGGCCTGCTGCCCCTGACCGATGATCTCCTCCACCTGCTGACGGACCGCCTCGAGCGAAATCCCGAGGCTCTCCAGGGCCTTAGCGGCGACACCCTCACCCTCGTGGATCAGGCCCAGGAGGATGTGCTCGGTGCCGATGTAGTTGTGGTTGAGCATCCGGGCTTCTTCCTGAGCCAGGACGACAACCCGCCGCGCACGGTCGGTGAACCTCTCGAACATCGTTAATCGCTCCTCAGAGCGGTCGGGCAGTGAGGGGTCGGTCCCCTCCCAGTCCTTCCGCATGCTAGTCCCGCACAGCGGCGCCGCTCACGAATCACCCCCGCTCGCGCGGGGGAAGCTGCGCTACCGGCTGACGTCACTCCCACAACCTCGATGGTGCGAGACGATGTTCCCGCAGGCCAGGCGAATACCCCTTTATCAAGTACGCCCGTGGCGAACGCCCGCCCCACCTGCCCGAACACCAGCCCTTCTCACTAGGTACTTCTTACCCTCAGCCGCTGGTAATCCACACCGCGCCACCACTTCGAGTGCGCTACGGGCGAACAAGCTCAGCGCCCCCCGTTGCTTCCAGCGTGCGCCCCCCACCCGCCGAGGCGCGACTGGGGCACCACCGGGGCGGAAACCGGTCACCGGACGCACGCGGAGGGAAACGTTACGTAACCCTATCCGCGTCCGACAGTTGCATACGGCATGGGCTGGTACGAGCAGGAGCTGGGATGGCCGGTGACAGCGGGGCCGCCCCCCGGGCTGGTCACGGGAGTGCGGTTCGACGCGCTGGAGGTGCCGGCGACCGCCGGGTTCGCGATGCTGAGCCGCTTCTCCCGGCCGGATCAGCTGGGCCCGGTGGCGCTGGACGGCCACCGGATCCGGCTGCTGGTCGCCGCCGGGTCCGCGCAGGAGCTGCCGGGGCTGCTGGAGTGGCTGGAGTGGGGCGGCATCCCGCTGGATCTGACCGCGCTGGGCGCGGGGCAGGGGATGCGGGCGCCGGCGCACCCGGAGTGGGCCCGCCGGGAGGCCGCGTACGACCGGTCGGCACCGGTGTGGCTGCGGCCTCCTCGGCCGGGATTCGACGTGGAATCCACCGTGCCCGCGCTGCGTGCCACGGGCGAGGCCGATGAGGGAACCCCCATCGGTCTGTCGGCACTGGTGGCCGCCTTGGCGACGGCCTGCCATCGGATCACCTTGCGAACGGGCCGCCAGGATCAGCCGTGGGCCTTCTCGTACGCCTCGCGGATGGTCGCCGGCACGCGGCCCCGGTCGTTGACCTCGTAGCCCTTCTCCTTGGCCCACGCACGGATCTTCGCGGTGTCCGGGCCGGAGGCGCCGCCACTGCGAGGAGCCTTGGTACGGCCCCGCCCAGCGCGCCCGCCGGTACGGCGGCCACTGTCCGTGTACGGGTTGAGCAGCCCGCGCAGCTTGTCGGCATTTTCCGTAGTGAGGTCGATCTCGTACGTCACACCGTCGAGTGCGAACGTCACGGTCTCGTCCGCCTCGCCGCCGTCGAGGTCGTCAACAAGAAGGACCTGAACCTTCTGTGCCACCGGCTTCCCTTTCATCGAAAACGGATTAACGGTAAAAGCAAAGCGCCTTTCCGCGAAAAACACAAACCCCTTGCGCGAAGAGGTCCCCCCGGGGTAGCCGCGATCCGGACAAACCGGATCCTCACAGTTGCAGCAGCATGCGGCTGTTGCCCAAGGTGTTCGGTTTCACTCGCTCCAGGTCGAGGAACTCGGCGACGCCCTCGTCATTGGAACGCAGCAGCTCCCCGAACACATCACCGTCCACCGGGGTCTCCCCGATCTCGACGAAGCCGTGCTTGGCGAAGAAGTCAACTTCGAAGGTGAGGCAGAAAATGCGCCGGACTCCGAGCCAGCGCGCGGTGTGCAGCAACTTCCCCAGTACCTGGTGTCCGACACCCGCGCCGCGCAGCGCCGGGTCGACTGCCAAGGTTCTGACCTCGGCGAGGTCTTCCCACATCACATGGAGCGCGCCGCAGCCGACGACGCTCGCGTCCTCATCGCGTTCGGCGACCCAGAACTCCTGGATGTCCTCATAAAGGGTCACGGTCGCCTTGTCCAGCAGGATGCCGTCGCGGACATAGGAGTCCAGCAGCCGCCGCAGGGTGTGGACATCGCCGGTGCGGGCGCGGCGGATCGTGACCTCATTCGACTTCAGCGGCATGGGCGGACGCTATCGCCCTTCGGGTTCCTCCACGCCGGAGGGGTCCACGGACTGGATGACGCGCAATGCGTCCCGCACCGCTTCCCGCTGTTCCGGGGTCATCATGCCGAAGAAGTGGACCAGGGCCTCGGCACGGTAGTCGCTCGCCGCCCAGCCCTCGTTCATCAGTGCGGCCGAGTACGCTGCTCTTGTGGATACCGCCTCATAGCGATAAGCGCGGCCTTCGGCGGTGCGGCGCAGCCAGCCCTTCTGCCGCAGGTTGTCCATTACGGTCATCACCGTTGTGTAGGCGATGGATCGTTCCTGTGTCAGGTCTTCCAGTACCTCACGAACCGTGACCGGGCGGTTCCACTCCCATACGCGGGTCATCACGACGTCTTCGAGCTCTCCCAGTGGTCGTACCACACGGGAAATAGTACGGCCCGACGAGAAGAAATGCCCGAATTAGGACATTCAGCGATCCGCCGTGATCCTCAGCGATCCTCGATGGTCGCCTGCTTCGCCGCCTCGGCCCGGGCGAAGGCGGCATCCACGGCCGCGTCCTCCTTGGCCTTGTTGGCGCCACCCTGGTTCTTGATCATCGTCACGATGACCCCGATGAAGAGAACCGCCATCACCAGCGGGGGTACGAGCGCGGAAACGTAATCCATACCGTGCAGCGTAGCCGCGGCCGCCGGGCGGTCTTTGCCCGCCCTCCACTCGGGGCCGGCCGGACGCGGCCGCGCATTGGCGGCCGCGTCTGTTTTCCCCCTGCACGGGTCTGTCGCCGCACTCTTCCGGCGGCCGCCCCGCAGCGCCCCTTTCAGGCGCTCCGGGCCTGATCCGGTTTGCCGGGCGCGGGAGTACGGCGGTGCGGCGGCCAGAGTTCGGCCGGCGTGGGCGTACGGCGGCCCGGGTCCTGCGGCGCGGGCTCGGTCTCCGGTTTCTGCGGCGGATTCCCCTTCGGCTTCTGCTCGGGCTCGTCGGCGGCGGCCGCCGGGGTGTTCGGCAGCAGGGCGAGCAGGCGGCGCGGCGCGGGCATAGGGGCCTCCAGGCGCAGTCGTACGTCGTTCTCCGCGAGGGTTTCGCAGTGGCGCAGCAGTGCGGTGCGCCGCAGGTGCTCAGGGGCGGCGCAGGGCAGGGAGCGCAACTGGCGCAGGGCGGCCAGGTCGGCGGGAGCGGGGACGTAACCGCCGGCCAGGGCGGTGCCGAGCCGTTCCATGTAGCCGACCGAGCTGCCGGGCAGCGCGTCGCGGTAGCGGCGCAGTTCGTCCAGGAAGAAGGTGCGCAGCCGTCCCGCCTCGTGCACCGCCTCGTCGACGGCCTCCACGAGCCGCAGATAGTCCTGGACGTACTCGGCGGGGCGGGACACAGCGGGTGCGGCGACGGACCGGCTCGGGTGCAGCACCTCGGCGAGGGCGCGGCGCACCACGCGTAGCTCGTCGGCGCTGAACGCCATGCCGCCTCGGGTTCCGTGTGGCGTTGGCATGCGTGAACTTTAATTACTTACCGGACAAACTTGGTGTAATACGGCATGCCCGGGTGCGTCGCGGGTCAGGTCACCGACACATTCCGCTCGTACACCAGCCGCAGCCCGATCAGCGTCAGCCACGGCTCGTGCTCGTCGATCAGCGATGCCTCCCCCAGGACCAGCGGCGCCAGCCCGCCGGTGGCGATCACCGTCACATCGTCCGGGTCGTCGGCCAGCTCGCGGGCCATCCGCTCGGCGATGCCGTCGGCCTGGCCGGCGAAACCGTAGAGGATGCCCGACTGCATCGCCTCGATGGTGTTCTTGCCGATCACGCTGCGCGGCCGGGCCAGCTCGATCTTGCGCAGCTGCGCCCCGCGCATCCCCAGCGCGTCCACCGAGATCTCGATGCCGGGCGCGATCGCCCCGCCCACGTACTCGCCGCGGGCCGACACCGCGTCGAAGGTGGTGGCGGTGCCGAAGTCGACCACGATGCACGGGCCGCCGTACAGATGCACCGCGGCCAGCGAGTTGATGATCCGGTCGGAGCCGACCTCCTTGGGGTGGTCGACCAGGATCGGCACCCCGGTCTTCACCCCGGGCTCCACCAGGATCGCCGGCACGTCGCCGTAGTAGCGGCGGGTCACCTCGCGCAGCTCGTGCAGCACCGACGGCACGGTGGAGCAGATCGCGATGCCGTCGATGCCGTCCCCGAGGTCGCCGAGCAGCGGATGCATGCCCATCAGACCCTGGAGCAGTACGGCCAGTTCGTCGGCGGTACGGCGCGGGTCGGTGGAGATCCGCCAGTGTTCGACGATCTCCTCGCCGTCGAACAGTCCGAGGACCGTGTGGGTGTTGCCGACGTCGATGGTGAGCAGCATCCGCCTCTACGCTTCCGCTCGCAGGTCGAGGCCGATGTCCAGGATCGGGGAGGAGTGGGTGAGCGCGCCCACCGAGAGGTAGTCGACCCCCGTCGCCGCGTAGGCGGCCGCGTTGTCCAGGCTGAGCCGGCCGGAGGACTCCAGGACGGCCCGGCCGGCCACCAGCGCCACCGCCTCGGCGGTCTGCTCCGGGGTGAAGTTGTCCAGCAGGATCAGGTCCGCGCCTGCCTCCAGCACCTCCCGGACCTGCTCCAGGGTGTCCGCCTCGACCTCGATGGCCACCTCGGGGAACTCCGCGCGGACCAGCTTGAACGCCTGGGCCACGCCCCCGGCCGCCACCACGTGGTTGTCCTTGACCAGCGCCGCGTCCGACAGCGACATCCGGTGGTTGACGCCGCCGCCGCAGCGCACCGCGTACTTCTCCAGGGCCCGCAGACCCGCCGTGGTCTTTCGGGTGTCGCGCACTTCCGCCTTGGTGCCCGCCAGGGCGTCCGCCCAGGCCCGGGTCGCGGTGGCGATGCCGGACAGCCGGCACAGCAGGTTGAGCGCGCTGCGCTCGGCGGTCAGCAGATCACGGGTGCGGGCGGTGACGGTGAGCAGCTTGTCCCCCGCGCCGACCCGGTCGCCGTCCTCGACGTGCCGCTCGACCTCGAACTCGTCGGTGCAGACCACCGACAGCACCGCCTCGGCGATCCGCAGCCCGGCCACCGTACCGGCCTCGCGGGCGGTGAAGTCGCCGATCGCGCGGGCCTGCTCGGGGACGGTCGCGACCGTGGTGATGTCCACGCCCTGGTCGAGATCCTCCTCGATGGCCAGGTGCGCGATGTCCTCGACCTGGATCGGATCCAGCCCGGCGTCGGCCAGCAGCTGGGCGAGGTCCGGGTCCAGACCGCACTCCAGCGGGTCGAGCTCGTACTCCTCGTAGTCGGTGTGGCCGTCGCCGCAGCCGCAGCCGTCACCGCAGCCGCCTCCGCCGGTCTCCGCGGGCGGGCCGAACTGCGGCAGGGGGAGGGACACGGGCCCAGGGCGGTCGGGGGTGCTCACGCAAACTCCTTCATATTCGGGGCGGCCGCCCCATCATCCCCGAATCCGGGGCCTTCGGTGGTACGGACGGCGAGGGTGCGCTCCGGGGTCAGGCGTACCACCAGGTGGCGGCGCCAGCGCCCGTCGTCCCGGTCCGGGCGGTCCTCGCGCCAGTGGCAGCCGCGGGTCTCCTCGCGGCGCCGGGCGGCGGCCACCAGCACCTGGGCGACCAGGCCCAGATTGGTGGCCTCCCAGGTCTCCACGCACGGCTCGGCGGTCTTGCCGTCCCGCTCGTAGGCGTCCTCGGCCGCGCCGTTCAGCCGCTCCAGGGCCTCGGCCGCGGCCGCCAGACTCCGCGCGCTGCGCAGTACGCCGGCGCCGGCCGTCATGATGCGCTGCACCTCGAAGCGCGCCTCGGAGGCCAGCAGCGGGCCCCGCACCGGAGCGGGGATGACGGGTTCGCCCGGGTCGGCGGGGTCGGCCAGCACATCGGCGGCGATCCGCTCGGCGAAGACCAGCCCTTCGAGCAGCGAGTTGGAGGCGAGCCGGTTCGCGCCGTGCACCCCCGTGCAGGCGACCTCGCCGCACGCGTACAGGCCCGGCACGGTGGTACGGCCGCGCAGATCGGTGACGACCCCGCCGGAGGCGTAGTGGGCCGCCGGGGCGACCGGTATCGGCTGCGTCACCGGGTCGATGCCGTGCGCCCGGCAGGCGGCCAGGATGGTCGGGAAGCGCTGCTCCCACATGGCCGCGCCGAAGTGCCGGGCGTCGAGGAACATGTGCTCGGCGCCGGTTTCCTGCATCCGCCGCATGATGCCCTTGGCCACGATGTCCCGGGGCGCCAGCTCGGCCAGTTCGTGCCGGCCGAGCATGAAGCGCACCCCGTCGGCGTCGACCAGGTGGGCGCCCTCGCCGCGGACCGCCTCCGAGACCAGGGGCTGCTGGCCCTCGGCGTCCGCGCCCAGCCACAGCACCGTCGGGTGGAACTGCACGAACTCCAGGTCGCTGACCTCGGCGCCGGCCCGCAGCGCCAGCGCGACACCGTCCCCGGTGGACACCGCCGGATTGGTGGTGGCCGAGAAGACCTGGCCCATCCCGCCGGTGGCCAGCACCACGGTCCGGGCCCGGACCGCGCCGACGCCGTCGCGCTGCCCGGCGCCCATCACGTGCAGGGTGACGCCGGCCGTACGGCCCCGGGAGTCGGTGAGCAGATCGAGCACCAGCGCGTTCTCGACGAGTTCGATGTTCCGGCCGGCCGCCGGGTCGGCGTGCGCCGCGCGGACCGCCTCGATCAGCGCCCGCGAGACCTCCGCGCCGGTCGCGTCCCCGCCGGCGTGCACGATCCGGCGCCGGTGGTGGCCCCCCTCACGGGTGAGCAGGATGTCGCCGTCGTCGCCGGTGTCGAAGTGCGCGCCGGTGGCGATGAGCCGGCGCACCGCGCCCGGGCCCTCGGTCACCAGCGCCCGTACCGCCGCCTCGTCGCACAGGCCGGCCCCGGCGACCAGGGTGTCGTCGAGGTGCTGCTGCGGGGTGTCGCCCTCGCCGAGCGCGGCGGCGATACCGCCCTGCGCCCAGCGGGTGGAGCCGTCGTCCAGATGCGCCTTGGTCACCACGGTGACCTTCGCGCCGGCCGCGGCGCAGCGCAGCGCGACGGTGA